>PNQY01000105.1 GCA_002909145.1 Candidatus Thioglobus perditus | reverse complement strand
TCAACATTTATCGGAATTTCAGTTGTCTGTTTCATTTTCTCTATTACAAAGTTAGATGTAACTTTTAGAAAAGAGGCTTTGTTTATTAGTCTTTTATAAAACAAATCATACCCCTCAATATCTTTAATTATTACCTTTAATAGGTAATCAATAGATCCGCTCAGTCTATGGCATTCCACTATCTCTGGCATTGTCGATACCACTCTTGAAAATAAATTTAGTTTTTCTTTGTCGTGATTCTCAATAGTGACAAACACAAACACTGTGGTGTTTAATTCTGTCAGCTTAGGATCAAGAATAGCTACTGTCCTTTGAATAAACCCCTGTTCTTTTAATCTTTTAATTCTTTTCCAGCACGGAGTAGTTGAAAGGTATACAGATTTAGAAATTTCCTGGATGGTTAATTCTGAATCTTTTTGCAATAAGTCCAATATAACTTTATCTAGTTTGTCCATAATAATATTCTGCTAATAATTAAACATATAGAATAATATACTCTTATTTTAATATTATAAGAGAATTTCGTTATTTTTTTATTATAAAAGATGTTTTTAGTAGAATTATTTATATATATTGG
>PNQY01000014.1 GCA_002909145.1 Candidatus Thioglobus perditus | reverse complement strand
GTCCCTGTCTTCCAAGAAATGTTCTCTGGCGCAGAGGGCGGCCTACCTACGCCAACTCAAATCGTAGTCAACATCAGTGAGTTTTTGCGTGACCCTCTGGGAGGTGGTGTTTTGGCTGCGATAATTGCAGGTATCGCGGTTACTGTCTCTACCACCATAAAGAAGAGCTATAAATTACGAAAACTCTGGCACAAACTTGTTTTAAAGCTACCACTGTTCGGTGAACTAATACAAAAATCTGCACTATCAAAAATATCCATGATTCAAGGTAACCTGACCGCGGCAGGTGTGCCGGTAATCGAGGCGCTGGATATTTCGGCATCGTCTATTGACAATATTATAATCAAGGAGGCGATGGTGGACATTAAGCGAGGGGTTTTTTCCGGAGAGCCTTTATCTAAACTCTTTGAAAATAAAAAATCTATCTTCCCTATGACATTCACCGCAATGGTGTCGGTCGGCGAAAAAACAGGAAACATGGAGGAGATGTTTGAGTCTATTGCCTTGTACTATGAAGAGGAAATGGACGTCACCGTGGGAACGTTAACTGAAATGTTGGAGCCCATTATGATTGTATTTATGGGTGTAACAGTTGGGTTTATTTTGGTGGCGATGTATATGCCAATGTTCCAGATGGGTGGCACCCTATAAACCTAACAGGGGCTGTCGTTGTGGTCTAGGCAAAACCTCTTAAGCCCAGATCCGTTGTTTTTTGGGTAGGCATAAGCCCTGTATCCGTTTGAACTGTACGGGCGAACAAAATAATAATAGTCTCCGCTCTCATCAAGTGTTTTCTTGCCTGAAAAAAGACCATTATTAATTGTTCTGGTTTGATTGCCTGTATAGGTTGTGAAGTATTTATTGTTTTCAGTGTGATAATCTGTTTCAAGTAAGGATATTGATTTTAGGCTATTTTGTGCCACTGATTCTTTAGAGGATTGAATGTAGCCGTTGTACATTGGGACACCAATACCTGCAATAATTCCAATAATAGCAACTACAATTAAAAGTTCTATAAGTGTAAAACCCGTCATTTGACGGGTTTTAGATTTAATGTGGAGTTCTATCATTAGGGCTTACTCTTTCACTACAGATTCCCTTAAGTAATCATTACCACCACCCTCAGTGCCAATATTTGTACGAACATACATAGTGTTACCAGATCCATATAAATTGGTAGATCCCTTATAAGGGTTATTGCTGGAAGAGTTGTAAACAGGGTTATAGGTGCCATGTGGATTTTTAAATCCCGCATAAGAATTAAAATAATTTGTGAAGTAATTATCCATATTAGCGGCAGACCATGAACAAGGCATCGTTGTATAGTAGCCCGGCAATACGACATAGGTAGAACCAGCACTACATTTTGTAAATGAAGCGGCGACAAAACTCTTGATAGATGCATGGTTTGATCTGCTTGACTCAACTTTAGCTTTAGCAAGATAACCCTGATACATCGGAATACCAACACCTGCCAAAATACCAATAATGGCGACCACGATTAATAATTCAATTAATGTAAAACCTTTCTTATTTAGTCTCATCTAGGTTGCTCCTTGATTTATTGATATAGTCCAGTATACACTCTTTTACATTGTATGTAATTTGTTTAGTATTTATTGTTTTGTTTTAAAATAATACAAATGACACAAAAAAACCCGAATAAATCGGGTTTTTATTAATATTGCAATTATTATTTAGTCAATCAGCTTGTTCATACGTTTAACAAACTCAGCCGGATCTTTCAATTGTCCGCCTTCACTAAGAACTGCTTGATCAAATAAAACCTGAACTAGGTCCTCATCAACACTAGTTTTAAGTTTTTCAACTAATGGGTGAGTAGGGTTGATTTCAAGAATTGGCTTGGTTTCAGGTATATCTTGACCAAGTGAGGCCATGATTCTTTCCATATTGCCACCCATT
>PNQY01000013.1 GCA_002909145.1 Candidatus Thioglobus perditus | reverse complement strand
TTTTAATAAAACAAGTTCCGGTATCTATATTGATAGAGCGGATGTTGCAAAATATATCATCAGTGATAATGTATTTAAAGAGAGTCCGGGCATTAGTTATTCAATAAGTAATGACAGGAATTCTTTTGATGTCACTAAGAATACATTTTGCAAACAGAAAAATTATGCAGTATTTAACTCTGATCACCGGAGTGAACCATTGGGCAGGGAGAATGTTAAGAATAATAATTTCTGCAGTACTGACAGGGTCGCTGTAAAGCTTGGCTCTAATCGTTACTCAAAAATGAATGCTGTAGGAAACTATTGGAATGGCGCCAGTTCATCGACCATTCAAAGGAAGATGATATGGGATCGCCTTGATGATATTAATGTTTATAACCATATTTCATGGTATCCGGCACTTTCTACCCCGGCAGGTGAGTCACTTGGGGGTTATTCGACAAAATTTGGTGGTACGGTATTGCAGTCATGTTTGCCTGACTCATCAACTAATGCTGGCAGTATCTGCGCCGTAATATGTGAGGGTTTGGATATAGAAGGGGATACACCAGAGCCAGTGGTTGATCCCGGTGCAGAAATTCCACTGACATTTCCACCAGCCGTGATTATTCCACGAACTACACCTGAAGGTAGTGATGCAATCTTACAAGCAATATTTAATATTCGAGTAGGGCATCAATGGGAAGGCCATCTTAAGAAATACATGCTTAATAAAGATGGGTCGATTGGCGAGTTGCAATGGGATGCTGGAGAGCTACTAAATACTAATAAACCAGCAGCGAATCGCAACATATTTACTGTGGGTGATGGTTTAAGCGTATTTGGTAATAATAATTTTAATATTAGTAATTTTGAGAAACTTAAGCCAATACTGTATGGAGATAATCATACAAATATTGACAATGAAGATGCAAAAAAACTGATTAACTTTGTACGCGGTGTTGATGTTTTTGATGAGTTTTCAGGGCAATCTGAAAGATGGAAGCTTGGTGATACTTACCACGCTGATTTACTAGTGGTAGGACCGCCTAATGCAAGAATGACTGATAATCCTGATAAAGCTAACACTGATGCAAGTTATCGTTATGACAGAGGCTACCTTAACTTTGCCCTAGCAAACAAAAATAGAAAGAGTGTTGTTTTTGCTGCAGCGAATGATGGTATGTTGCATGCCTTTGATTTGAAAACTGGTGAAGAGTTGTGGGCATTTATTCCACCTATGATAGTTCCAAGGTTGCAACTTATGCAGTCTGCTATAGCCAATCAAAGTACAAGTATTTATGGCGTAGATGGTTCGCCAGTTTATAAAGATGTTTATTTACAAGGCCAATGGAGAACAGTAGTTATGGGTGGCTTAGGCATGGGAGGACATGGTTATTATGCACTTGATGTAACCGATATTGAAAACCCCTTGCATTTATTTAGTTTTGCGTATGATCCGGCAACACAGCAAGGCTCGATATGGCAAGGACAAAATGGACAAAAAACTTCAACAAGTGATTTTAACAAGCTTGGTGAGGCCTGGTCTAAGCCGTTAATACTTAGAATACCAAACTATGGATGGGTTGCTGTATTTGGCGGCGGATTTAATAATGAAATATCTGAATATGGGTCCATGGTATATATCGTTGATATTGAGAATAAAGGGCGTTTAGTAAAAGCAATAAATGTACATGACAATAACAATAAATTGACTAATACCGTTCCTGCAGCAATGACTGCAATTACACCTGATAGTAGCGACAAGGCTAACTACACTGGGGCGATGATTTATTTTGCTGATCTAGAAGGTAAATTATGGAAGCTTGATTTAACCGATCAAGGGTCAATGTTTGCCATGGAGCAGATATTTGATGCTGAGGCATCCCATCCTAATAAGATGCCACCTGGGAATGGCAGATTAACTTATTTCCCTGTTGCGCCTTCTATAGGTAGTGATGGCAAATTGCGACTATTCTATGGAACTGGCGATATGCAGGATTTGATGGACAATAATCAAAATGTTGATAATCGTTTTTATGGTGTTGAAAATTCAAATTTTTCTAATCCTGCTAGCCAAGGAATAGGTAATAAATTTACTGAGAGTAGCTTAATAGACACTACAAACAATACAGATATCTGCACTGATGAAAATGACAATGGCTGGAAGATTAAATTAGAACCTACAGAAAAGGTTAACTCTAAAGCTAATGTATCTTATGGCACGGTTACTTTTTCACGATATACACCATTAGCTACAGAGAGTTGCAGGCTTGGAAAAACATCAATTACAGGTGTTGATTACCAATGTGGCAGTGAGGAGTTTAATATTGATTTAGGCATAGGAATCACGACAGTACCTACGATATACAAAGGAAAGCTCTATATAGGTATTAGTGGCGATGCAATCAATACATTTACCCCGCCTGAAGGTTGGATTAAAAAAGATAATTTATTAATGGGTGAGCCGGGAGATTTATCAACTTGGAAGGGGGTTAAAACAAAAAACTGGAGAGAGCGGTTTTGATTGATAAAAGTATCGATATGAACTATAAAAAATATTAATATGAATTGTAGTACAATGTTTAGTAGTATGGCTAATAGATTATGAAGCAGACAAAGATAATAAATGCATTTTTAGATTTACTCAGTAAGTACTCCCGTGCTGATGAAGAATTGCTTGGCATAGATATTTCGCCAGAATACATTAGAGTGGCTCGACTTGAGTTTAAGAATGATAAATGGAGCGTTCTTAATTTAATAGAAGAACCTGTTGAAAGCGACACTAGTTTATCTCTTATTGATCAATCTAATATCTATACAGATACACTAAAAGCTATCCTAGTTAAAGAGAAAATAAAAACAAAAAATGTAGCAATATCAATCCCTGTTTCTAATGCTATTATCAAAGTTATCGAAATGCCGTCAATGACTGATAATGAAATTCAAAGTGCTATTGAGTATGAGTCATTATGGGAAAACATTGTTCGTATATCTGAAGATCTAAGTCAATATACTATTTTTCATCAGGTAATTAAGCGTCATATAAATACCAACAAAATGGATTTGTTGTTTGTGGCGTCGAAAGTTTCTGATATCAATTCTTATAACAAGATTATTAATAATGCTGGCCTTGAGACAATTATTATTGATGTTAAGTGTTTTGCTACTAGAAATGCCTTTGATGTTGGGATGCAGAGAAATGAAAAAAATCAAAATGAGGCGATAGCAATTTTAGAGTTTGGTTCTGTTGAAAATTATTTACTTGTGGTCAAGGATGATGCACCGCATATTACCGATATTTTTGTAAAAGATGGTGACGCTAGAGATTTGGATAGGGGTAGTTTTGGTGACGAAGAATTAGCAGGATTTTTTAGTAGATATAGTATGCAGGTTCGACAAATATTGTCAGACTATGAGAGTAAGTATAGTTCTACCCCCATTAAAACACTTTATGTAATCTCTGATATGGCTAATGTTAGAAATTATTTAGAATTATTATCAGATTCATTAAGTGATCTTAATATTATCTTTTATGATCCCTCTTCTCAGATGTCAATGTCTACTAAGGAGAAAGATCTTTTTAACAAGCATAAGAATAAATCTGTGTTTACTGCTGCAATAGGGTTGGCAAGTAGAAGTCTAGATATTTTTGGTTATTATAAATATACAACTGGCGTAAAAAATATTAACTTATTGCCAGATCGATCAAAAATTAGAAAGAATAAGCAGGCTAATGTCTTGTTGCGTTTATTAATTATAGTGATACTTTCTTTAAGTGTTGGTATTGGAAGTATTCAGTATTTGATTCTTTCTAATGAAAAAAATATATTATTAAAACGTGTCACGCCATATACAAAAATAAAGGCAGAACTAGATGAAAAGAAGATTACTCTGGCAAAAATCATTGCTGAGAAAAAAAGAATGAATAATAATCTTCAATTTGGTCAGGAAATAACGACCAATCAAGTACAGTTACGAGATTTCTATAATGATATGGGAGCTTCAATCCCAAAATATACATGGCTATATTCTGTAGAGTATAGCTCAGATAATTCGGTAGAAGTGGTGGGTTATGCAATCAGTGATGAGAGTATTCTTAATTTTATATCAGCACTTTCTAAAAGTGGTGAGGTTAAAGATGTTGTATTAAAAACTATGGAGTTAAAAACCTTTGACAATGAGACAGTTAAAGAGCGCTATGAAGTTAAAGCTTTTAAGTTAGTGGCTAAACTTAGATCGCCAGATAGAGAAAGTAAACCTGATACAAAAGGAGGTGAGCAATGAATATAGATGCCTCCTTCTTGAAAAAAATATTTAAAAAGAAAAATAAAAAGACTTCCTCTAAGTCTATATCTGTATCTACACCAAATGACGGACTAGGCGATAGTGCTAATCCGGGTAATCGAAATTTATTAATTGCACTTGGTCTAGTTGTTGTATCAATTGTTGTTATTGTGACAACAATTTATTACCCTTATAAAGAAGATATTAATGCATTAGAAAAAAAATATAAAAAGATTTCTGTGATGAGAAATGAAATTGCTCAAATCAATGGCAAACTCGACATAGAAGAGATTTTGCTACAAGATAAGCGTAGAGAGTACGAAAAAATAACTCGTATTTTCCATTCAGAAAGTGAGCTAGAGGAGTTGTATGAGAGTATTAGTAAGCTGGCAATTCGATATGGTTTAAAAGTAGCTGGATTTAGCAGGAAAAAACCAGAGGCTATTTATGAAGTAATTACTAAAAAGAAGAAAAAAAATAGTGATAGAAAAATAACCCACTACAAGATGAAGGTTAATATTGATATGTCTGGTGATTATTTATCATATATGAACTTGAGAACAGGGTTAGCAGAACTTAAAAAAGCTGTTAATACAGAAGAAGAAACCATAAATATTGACAATGAAGATGGTGCTGGCAATGTAAAGGTGCATCTAGTGCTTTCTACTTACCGACTACCCTAAGGAATAATAATGAAAAAACAAACATTAATCTATTTATATTTAATTACATTATTTTCAGCAACTGTTGTTGCTGAAACGTTGCCAAATCCCTTCACTCCACATGTGTTTATTGAGAAAGTTCAGCCACCAATGCCAGTTAGCTCTAGTGATTTTATTGGCAGCACTAAAGAAACAGAGGCAGAAGAACAGACTTCTGTTCACCCCTTAAAGGCTTTTGATGTTATGCAGTACTCTGTAAAGGGGGTGGTACTATCGAAAGATAATTCAATTGTTATTCTTAATGTCGAACCAGGAAAGGATTATTTTGTTTATAAGGGCGATGTCATTGGTAGTGGCGGTGCCATCATTGAAAAAGTATTGAAAGATGGAATTATTCTTATACAAGATGAAAAAGAAATAGTAATTAAAGTGCGCAATATTGAGAAGGCTTCTAGTTATGGATATTAATATGAAAAAAATAATCACCTTTTTTACAACTACTATATTGCTGATTGCTATAGCTGGTTGTGCAAATAATATAACAAAAAATAATTCCACCATTCATGCCAAAGAATTTATGAATAAGAGTGAGCAGGTGGTTCAAGAGACATTAAAGATTGGTCCTGTTATTAGCAAATCAAAACCAGTTAACAATGCAGAAAAAAAACGTATTTTTGTTAGTCGTGAAGAAGTTGCTGATTACACATCCATTAATAACCAAATAGGTATACAGGATGGAATTTTTAATATAACAATAAATCTAGATTATGTGGATATACGTGCGGCAATGAAAATGATGGCTGAAATTGTCAATAAAAACATTCTAATTGGCGATGAAGTATCTGGATTTGTGTCTATGCAACTTATTGATGTTCCTTGGAATAAAGCACTAGACGCCTTATTAAAGAGTAAAGGTTTGGCGATGCATGTAGACCATGAGGCTAATATTATTAGGGTTCATAAGGGGGAAACATTAATTTCTCAAGAAGAATTTGAAAGGGATCGCATTGAGAGGATGAAGCAAAATCTTTTGATAAAAAAAGGTGTTGAGCCATTAGAAACTGAAATTATGCGAATTCATTATGCTGACTTACAGACGGTCAGATCTCAAATCCTTGAAATGATGCAAGATTTTAGTTCTAGTGGTCCCGAGAATTCACGAATAAAGATTACTGCAGATGACCGTCAAAAAAGTTTAATTATTAAAGCCCCAAGAAAGGAGCTAGATCAAATTGCAGGATTAGTCGACAAGATTGATGTACGCACTAAGCAGGTATTAATTGAGGCATTTATTGTTGAAGCAGGCAAAGATTTTGATCTAAGATTGGGAGCAGAGCTTGGATACAATCGTCAACAAAGTAATCAAATATCTGGAATTCTATCTGGCACAGGCGGGTCACCTACTTTGATTAATGACACTGGTCAAATTGTTAACGCTCCAATATTAGGGGCGGTAGGAGGCATAGGCATTTTATTTAATACTAGTACTCATTCATTAAAAGTAGCACTTAGCGCACTTGAAGAGAAGATGATAAGTAAAACTGTTTCAAATCCTAAAATTTACACACTGGATACAGAAACAGCTACCATCTCCCAAGGTAAAGAGCAGCCCTATGACAGCTCAAGTGGCGATGGAAGTGGTGGTACAGATACATCTTTTAAAGAGGCCTTGTTAAAGCTCGATGTAACACCAACGATTGTTGGTGATGGTAATATCATTATCGACATATCCTTGCAGAAGGATACTGTTGGTGTTGGAACAACTCCACCTATCAACAAGATGGCAATTAAAACTAGACTGTTAGTAGAGGATGGGTCTATAGTGGTGATTGGTGGGATTTATGAAGACACCTCAAAGAAAACTGAAACTAAGGTTCCATTATTTGGCGACTTACCAATTATTGGAGATCTATTTAAATCCGATGTAGATGACTCAGATAAAGACGAGTTGCTAATCTTTATTTCTCCTCAAGTTATTTAGTAAAGTTAATAATTGTATGATATTGTCTGAAAACGTTACTGAAAAAATTACTAGTTCTCTGCTAGAGAAAGAGTCACTTTCACCTGAACAGTTAGATCAAGCTAAGATATTAGCCTCCGAGAAACAATGTGGCCTTATTCAAATACTAATTGAAAACATGCATATTACTCAGGAGGAATTAGCTGATGAAATTGCTAAGATATATGGAATTAAGAGGGTTACCTTATTTAGGGCAAGCGATGTTGAGGATAAGGCATATTCTATATTAAGTGAAGACTTTATTATAGAAAACCATGTAATACCATTTTCATTAACTAAAAATAAAATCAAGGTGGCAATCTCTGACCCTGCAGCTCTAAGTGTGATGGGCAATGTTAAAGTTTTAAGTGGTCGCAAGGTTGAGACCTTTGTTATAACATTCAAAGAGGTCAAGGATATTATTACAAGGCGTAGTAATAATCAATTTGGGTCAGCATCTAGCTTGAATAAAGGTGATACAGAGGAAGGTGAAGAAGAGTCTTCAGAGATTATTCGCTATGTAAACCAAATTATTGAAATTGCGATAAATGAAGGGGCTAGTGATATACATATTGAGCCTTTTCGTAATGATTCCAGGTTGCGTTATAGAATTGATGGTGTTCTTAATACCCAGTCTGAAAGATTGATGACTGGATTTAGCGTATCTTCTGAGTTTAGTTTTCTGCATGAGCATTATGCTGCAGTAACGACACGTGTAAAAATCATGGCAACACTTGATATTTCTGAAAAACGCTTACCTCAAGACGGTGCTATTGTTTTCAAAGCAAAGAATACTAGTGTTGATCTTCGTATTTCAGTATTACCAACTAATAATGGAGAAAGAGTGGTAATGCGTATTTTAGATAAAGGCGCCATATCAATGTCTATAGATACATTGGGTTTTGATACAAGTAATCTAAAAAAAGTAAAAAGTGCTATAGATGCCCCACACGGAATGGTATTGGTTACAGGCCCAACAGGCTCTGGTAAAACCACAACGCAATATGCAGCCCTACAGAGAATTAATAGTGAAGATATTAATATTCTTACAGCAGAAGACCCTGTAGAGTACAATTTGGATGGTGTAGCACAAGTTCAAGTTAAAGAGAATATCGGCTTAACTTTTGCTGCTGCTTTGCGCTCATTTCTGCGACAAGACCCCGAGGTAATTCTAGTAGGTGAAATTCGCGACAAAGAGACAGTTGATATTGCTATAAAGGCATCATTAACAGGCCACTTGGTGTTTAGCACACTGCATACTAATGATTCTGTCAGCACTATTACTCGTTTAATTAATATGGGTGTAGAACCATACCTTATTTCATCATCTGTTACTTTAATTATTGCTCAACGATTAGCTAGAAGAATATGCCCCTCATGTAAAGTAGTGGATGAATCTGTCAATGAAGATACTTTACGCTCTATTGGCTTTTCTATTGAGGAGTCTACAAGAATAAAAACATACAAAGGTAAAGGTTGTAATGAATGCAATGACAGAGGAACTAAAGGCAGAAGAGGGATTTACGAAGTCTTAAAGATTACAGATCGGATTAAAGAAGCCATATTAGACGAAGTTTCTATTTTAGAAGTTGAAAAAATAGCTGAAGATGAGGGACTTGTAAATATGAAGGAATGCGCTAAAGGGCATTTACAAGAGGGTGAAATTAGCTTCGATGAGTTTCACCGTGTGATGATTGTCTAGCCATGCCAAAATTTATATGGAAAGGGATCAAGAGCGGTGCCTATAAAGAAGGTACTATTGAGGCAAAAAATGAACATGAAGCCACCTATCTTATTCGTAAAAATCATGTCATTATTTATTCTGTTGAAAGTTTAGATAAACAGAAAAGAACAAAAAACATTTTTGCCAATCTTCTTCCTAATGAAGAGTCTGAAAAAAATATAAAACCAAAAGATGTTTTAGTTTTTACTAAAAAACTAGCCACTATGGTGAAAGCTGGTTTGCCTGTAGTTGATACAATATCTTTATTGGGTGAACAAATGGAGAGTAAAGCCTTTAAAAAAGTGTTAAAACAGATTCATCTTGATATTGAAAGTGGTAACTCTGTATCAGTATCGTTTTCGAAATACAATAAACTGTTTGGTAATATTTATGTAAACCTTGTAAAAGCTGGTGAGTCAAGTGGAAAGCTAGATATTTTTCTTGCTAAATTGGTAGTGAGTCTTGAAAAAACTGCGCAGATAAGAGCAAATATTAAGAGTGCATTGCTATATCCGGTTATCTTGTTAGTTGTATCTTTGGCAGTTATTTCAATTATGTTAATTTATGTTGTTCCAATTTTTGTGGAACTGTTTTCTTCAGTTGGTGGAGAACTTCCAGCACTCACGCAAATTATTATGTCAGCTAGTGATTATGTAAGTGATCCAATGCGTGGCGGTGTTACTTTTGTTGCTATAGTAGTCGCCTTATATGCCTTGAGGAAACAGATTCAGACAAATTACAATCTGCGCAAAAAGTACCATAGTATGCTACTTAAAATGCCATTAGTAGGGGATTTGATTATTAAATCAGGACTATCTAAGATTGGCATGATTTTGGGTAATTTATCTGCCGCCGGCGTGCCTTTGATTGAGGCGTTAGAGATTGCTACCACTTCAACCGATAATATCCCTATAACAGAGGCAATGAACAATGTGAAATTAGGTGTTTTCTCAGGCAGTCCACTTTCAGAGTTATTTGACAAGGAAAAAACTATTCCTTCAACATTCGCTCAAATGACTAAAGTAGGTGAGGAAACTGGCAATATGGAGGAAATGTTTGAATCTATCTCTGGATATTATCAAGAGGAATTAGATAATTCTGTAGAGAGACTTACAGCAATGTTAGAGCCAATTATGATTGTATTTATGGGTGGAACTATCGGTTTTATTATTGTTGCTATGTATTTACCTATTTTCCAGATGGGACAAATGGTTGGTTAATACTACCAATCATCTATAGATTTTCCAGATAGCTCTCCTAGGTGGTCATTATTATGATCTATTGAGAACCAATCATCACCATTAACTTTATAGGCAAAAGCCTTATATTCTGTGGCAACGTCACCCGATTCAATGCAAAAGTAAAAATCAGGATTGCTCTCTTGTGGAAGAGTTTTTGAACCATTAAATAAATTTGTGTTAATTGAGCTTGCAAGGTGAGAGCTTGATCCACAACTGGAGGTTACTGTATAGTATTCGCCATTATCAGAAAACTGCTCGACCTCTGCAAGGTAGATGAGTCGAAGTGAGTTTTGTGCCGAGTTTATTTTAACGCCGTTAATATAGCCATTATAGGCGGGGATAGCTATAGCAGAGAGGATTCCTATTAATGCAACAACAACAAGGAGTTCAACAAGTGTGAACCCCTTGGTTAGTTTTTTTACCACTCAAGGAAAAATGTTTGGACTAATTTCTCAGCTTCTGCATCAGGTTCTTTTTCTGCTTTTCCCTCAAGAGTAATTGACTTTGCCACACCTACAGTAGGAGCTAATTTTAGTAAGCCTTTTACATCCTCAGGAGCGGCTATGATAGCAGGATCTCCAGTATAAGGATCTTTCCAGCCATCAAAACCAAAGTGAGTAATTAGAGCGGTTGCCACAGTGGCAGCATCATAATCCTGACATGGTGCAGCTACATTCCCTTTGTCCTTTTCTCTTTTTAAAGACATGGTGTCGCTAATGCCACATTTTGTTAGTTCGGCAGATATAAATGATGAGGCATTGTTAAAATTAGCTAGTGTTGCATTATATTTAGCTGTATTTTGATAGCCCTGATACATAGGAATACCAACCGCAGCAAGAATTCCAAGAATAGCCACCACGATTAATAATTCAATCAATGTAAAAGCTAATCTATTTTTGATAATTGCTTGCATTATTTTCTCCTTATTTTGTTTTTACCGTCACTCAATACGGACAACATTCTTTAACTTCACCATTGCCTCATCTGATAATGTATCTTCCACATCAGGGTCAAGTGCTAGTGTGCGGATGAATATTTGGTTGCCAACACCAAACACGTGTATTCTGCCAGCTTCTTCTATATTTGGTTCTGCTTGAACATAGTAAACTTGAAGGTCGTCAAGATTCATGGGGTTCATCCACTGATCGCCAGTAAAATGATCAACAAATAGCGGACCAAGTACATTACCTTGTCTATTTGACATTTTTTTACAATCAACAGCTGTAGGTGCTCTTTCACCACCAGTCGCTTTAAGGTCGAGGTTTTTACCAGTACCACACTTTGTAACTTCAGATGATATAAAAGTAACTGCTTGCTTATGGGTTGCTTTGACCGCGTTAAATTTAGCAGTTGCTTGATAGCCCTGATACATTGGAATACCCACCGCTGCTAGAATACCAATGATTGCCACAACAACCAATAATTCTATTAATGTAAAACCTTTCTTATTTAGTCTCATCTAGGTTTCTCCTTGATTTATTGATATAGTCCAGTATACACTCTTTTATATTGTGTGTAATTTGTTTAGTGTTTATTGTTTTGTTTTAAAATAATACAAATGACACAAAAAAACCCGAATAAATCGGGTTTTTATTAATATTGCAATTATGATTTAGTCAATCAGCTTGTTCATACGTTTAACAAACTCAGCCGGATCTTTCAATTGTCCGCCTTCACTAAGAACTGCCTGATCAAACAAAACCTGAACCAAGTCCTCATCAACACTAGTTTTAAGTTTTTCAACTAATGGGTGAGTAGGGTTGATTTCAAGAATTGGCTTGGTTTCAGGTATATCTTGACCAAGTGAGGCCATGATTCTTTCCATATTGCCACCCATT
>PNQY01000012.1 GCA_002909145.1 Candidatus Thioglobus perditus | reverse complement strand
CATCAACAAAGTGACAAGCAATACAAGATGCTGATTTAGCCTGACCTTTAGCTGCATCTCCAAGAGCAAAAACATTGCTTGAGATAAAGGCTATGGCGCTTAGTAAGATGAATGCTGGTTTGTTCATAGAAGCTGCCCGGTTAAAAATATAATTGAGAAATACATTCTAACCGTTTGCGTGTGCTTTTGGATTGATTTACATCAACATCTTGGTTTTTAATAATGCTTGTTATTAACATCAACTTTGATTGATATTTTTTGTATATCTGTTAATTCTGGTACTTGGTGCAAAACACCAATTAGTAAATCCATTTGTTGTTGCGCGCGAAATGCCGTGGCTTGGTTGTTGGTAATTAGTGTGGCGTTATTATTATTAATAGAGCACAACTCAAGAGAGTTTAATGTTTCAGGTAGTAACTTTATAAGCACAGCATTGATGTGGTTGTAGGTTTTGGCTTTAGCAAACATTTGCCCGAGCTTCCCGCCTGGAGTGAAATCTGCAAGGTTTGTTGTTTTGTTCTTATGCATTTGCTGGTGATTTTAGATTTATAAAGTTGTGTATATATGAGAAAATAGAGCAATTTTTAGAATTAACTTTATCATACCTAATGAGCATTATAAATAAAGTTGTAGCCAAAATTGTTGGCTCTCGCAACGATCGCTTAATAAAACAACTGTTTAAGACAGTTAATAATATCAATAAGCTTGAGCCGGATTTACAGTCTTTAAGCGATGAAGAATTAAGTGCAAAAACACAAACATTTAAAGATAGGGTTGATAATCAAGAGCCCATTGAATCAATTCTGCCAGAGGCGTTTGCGGTAATTAGAGAAGCAAGCTCTAGGGTTCTTGGGCTTAGACATCATGATGTACAGCTTATTGGCGGCATGGTGCTTAATGATGGCAATATTTCAGAGATGGGCACTGGTGAGGGTAAAACTTTGGTGGCCACGTTGCCAGCCTACCTTAATGCGCTTAGTGGCAAAGGTGTGCATATTGTAACTGTCAACGATTATTTGGCTGCTCGTGATGCGCAGTGGATGGGGAAAGTGTTTAATTTTTTAGGAATGAGTGTTGGCATTATTACATCTAGCATGCCACAAGAAGAAAAACAAGATGCTTACAATTGCGACATTACTTATGCAACCAATAATGAACTAGGTTTTGATTATCTACGTGATAATATGGCCTTTACCGCAGATCAAAAAGTTCAACGTAAGCTTAATTTTGCTGTTGTTGATGAGGTTGACTCAATTTTAATTGATGAGGCCAGGACGCCGTTAATTATTTCAGGCCCTGCTGATGATTATTCTCAAGTTTATCAAGCCATTAACAGCATGATTCCACAGTTTGCCAAGCAAATTGAAACAGGAGAAGGCAAAGAAATAGTTGTTGAAACCGCCGGTGATTACACGGTTGATGAAAAACACAAGCAAGTATTTTTGACTGATGACGGCCACGCCAAAGCTGAAAGCCTGCTAATTAAAGCCGGAGCATTGCCGGAGGGCTCGAGCTTGTATGATGCAAAGAATATCTTGCTTATGCAACACATTAGTTCTGCACTGCGTGCACACATATTGTTTCAAAAAGACGTAGATTATATTGTTCAAGATGATGAAGTGGTAATTGTAGATGAGTTTACTGGCAGAACAATGCCTGGTCGTCGCTGGTCAGAAGGTCTGCACCAAGCTATTGAGGCGAAAGAAGGTGTTAGTATTAAAAAAGAAAACCAAACTCTTGCGTCTATAACCTTCCAGAATTATTTCAGACTTTACAATAAACTTTCAGGTATGACAGGTACAGCCGATACTGAAGCTGTTGAGTTTCATGATATTTACGGCTTAGAGACTGTAGTTGTTCCACCAAACAAGCCGTCACAAAGAGATGATATGTCAGATCAGATATATTTAACTTTGGAAGAAAAACTTGAAGCCATTTCTAATGATGTAGAAAACTGCCAAAAGACAGGGCAGCCTGTATTGGTTGGCACCAGTAGTATTGAAAACTCTGAGTCTATTTCTGCATTACTTCAACAAAAGAAAATTAAGCACGAAGTATTAAACGCCAAACAGCATGAGCGTGAGGCAACTATTATTGCTAATGCCGGCAGCATTGGGGCAGTAACTATTGCTACCAATATGGCAGGACGTGGTACCGATATTGTACTTGGCGGTAGACTAACAGAAGATGCGACGGATAAACAAAAAACAGAGTGGGAAGCTCAACACGAGGCGGTTATAAAAGCTGGGGGATTGCACATTGTTGGTACAGAGCGCAATGAATCACGGCGTGTTGACAATCAACTGCGTGGGCGCTCTGGTAGACAAGGAGATGTTGGATCAACACGTTTTTATCTTTCTTTAGAGGACAATCTAATGCGTATTTTTGCCAGTGAAAAAATGGCGGCAATGATGCAGAGACTAGGCATGGAGAAAGGTGAGGCCATTGAACACAAAATGGTAAATAGAGCTATTGAAAATGCTCAAAGAAAAGTTGAGGGTATGAATTACGACGCTCGTAAGCACTTATTGGAATATGATGATGTTGCCAACGATCAAAGAAAAGTAATCTATAGGTTGCGCGATGAGCTTATGAGTGTAAATGATGTACAGGATCGATTTATTGCTATTAGAGAGCGGGTTATTGGTGAGTTGTTTGCTGGTTATATTTCTGCTGAACAAGCCGAAGACGACTGGGATGTTGAGGGTTTATACAATGCTTTGAAATCAGACTACTCGGCCAAATTCCCACTACAACAGTGGCTTGATGAGGGTGTTGATGTTGATGAGCTGGAAAAGAGAATTATTGAAGGACTAGGTGCGATTTGTGACTACAAAGAACAAATTGTTGGTAGTGAGTCGATGCGCGGATTCGAAAAGGCGGTTATGCTACAAACTCTAGACCATTATTGGAAGGAGCACCTGGCATCAATGGATTACTTGCGGCAAAGCGTTAACTTACGTGGTTATGCACAGAAAAACCCAACTCAAGAGTATAAGCGTGAGTCGTTTGCAATGTTTACAACGTTATTAGACACAATTGATGTAGAAATTGTTAAGTCATTATCAAACGTTACTATTGATAAAAATACTAATGCCGATGATGTTGAGCAGCAAGATAATAAGGAAGCTGAGCCTCAGCATGAACAAGTAGGAGCTACTGGTGTTGACGACGCTGAAGTTGAAGATGCGATTGATCAACAAACCTATAAAAGAACAGAAAAAAAGGTGGGGCGCAACGATCCTTGTCCTTGTGGATCTGGCAAGAAATATAAAAACTGCCATGGCTAGTAACCCTGATATGGGGCACTACATTGGCCTAATGTCAGGCACCAGTCTTGATGGTGTTGACGGTGTTGTTCTTGACAATAGTGGCAACAAAATTCTTGCACAAGTCTATATTCAATTCTCTACAGAACTAAGAGGGTCTCTTTTAGAGCTAACTCAAAATTCACAGACAAGTCTGAAAAATCTAATCAATATTGATATTGAAGTTGCAAATCATTTTGTCAAAGCTGTATTGCAGTTACTAGATATGTTGAAAATTTCACCCCAAGATGTTGTGGCTATTGGTTCGCATGGGCAGAGTGTTTTCCATCAAGGCGGTAAATACTCTATGCAAATTGGACACGGTGCAATTATTGCCGAACAAACCAAAATTACCACAGTAAGCGATTTCCGTATGCAAGATGTGGCTGCTGGAGGGCAAGGCGCCCCGCTTACACCGCTGTATCATCAACACTTGCTTAACGGAAAGGACGGCATTGTAGTTAACCTAGGTGGAATTGCCAATATAACCAAGGTGCAAAATGGAAAAATTATCGGTTTTGACAGTGGCCCTGCTAATACTTTGTTGGACAATTGGATTAAAAAATCAAAAAACTTAGAGTACGATAGAGATGGGGTCTGGGCACGATCAGGCTTTGTTGATGAGGTGCTGTTGGAAAAGTTATTAAATGATGATTACTTTCATAAAGAACACCCAAAAAGCACAGGCCCAGAATATTTTAATTTAGGCTGGCTGTCCAAGTATTTAGAAGGTAACGAAGCAGATGCAGACGTTGCGCGTACTTTGATAGAGTTAACTGTTATGAGTGTTTCCGCTCACATCTCTAATGAGGCTGATGTTTACTTATGTGGTGGCGGAGTGCATAATTTATTTTTATTTGAGCGTTTAGAGTATCAAAATCCAAATAATAACATTATGCTTACTAATGATTTAGGGGTGCATGTGGATTATGTCGAAGCGGCAGCATTTGGTTTTTTTGCTAAACAAACCTTGGCAGGACTGCCATCTAACTTGCCAGAGGTAACTGGCGCTAAAGGATTAAGGGTATTGGGAGCGGTATATGCAATTTAAGATAATCAGGCCAGATGATTGGCATTTACATGTACGTTCCGGCGAGGCTTTAAAGTCAGTAATTGGCATGAGCGCCAAGCAGATGGGTAGAGCGATCATTATGCCAAACCTCACCCCGCCTGTGATTAATGCTGACCAGGCAACGGATTATCGTAATGAAATAATTAATGCACTACCAAAAAATTCCAGCTTTAATCCATTGATGGTGTTGTATCTAACTGATAATACGAGCACTCGTGATATTGAACTGGCATCTGCAAGCTCAATAGTAAAAGCTGCTAAATTGTATCCTGCAGGCGCAACTACTAACTCTGATAGTGGTGTTACTGATATTACTAATATTTATCCCGCTTTAGAGGCTATGAGCAAAGCTGGTATGCCATTATTGGTGCATGGAGAGGTAACGCGTCACGATGTTGATATATTTGATCGAGAGGCTGTTTTTATTGATCAAACCTTAAGCAAGGTCGTGCTTGATTTTCCAGACCTTAAGGTGGTTTTTGAACACATAACCACAAAAGAGGCTGTAGACTTTGTATTAAATGGTAGTGCAAATATTGCAGCCACAATAACCCCGCATCACTTATTAGCAAACCGCAACGATATGTTGGTTGGAGGAATACGGCCACATTATTTCTGCCTGCCAATTCTTAAGCGTGAAAAACCCCATCAGTTGGCGTTGTTAGATGCTGCAACCAGTGGCAATGCTAAATTTTTTCTTGGAACAGATTCTGCGCCTCATACCAAGCATGCCAAAGAGTCTTCTTGTGGTTGTGCTGGAATTTTGTCAGCTCACTGCGCCATTGAGCTTTATGCAAGTGTATTTGAGTCAAAAAACGCACTGGACAAGCTTGAGGGTTTTGCCTCAAGGTTTGGGCCGCAATTTTATTCTCTACCGCCAAATACCGATACGATAACTCTTACAAAGCAAGATTGGGTAGTGCCAGATAGTTATGAATATGCTGGGTCAGTTATTGTGCCATTTATGGCAGGAAAAAAACTTAGTTGGAAAATGAGTTAAATAGAAAAATAGCTTCTTGCTATTTTGCTATCAAGTTCGATTTGTTTTTTAAGTTCAGAAAATGAGTTGAATTTTTTCTCATCTCTAATTTTATGTTTAAAAACAACTTTAGCGTTTTTGCCATAAACCTGCTTATCAAAGTTAAATAAAAACACTTCAAGCAAGGTTTTTTGCCCGCCTACTGTGGGGCGTTTTCCAATATTACAAACCCCATTGAGCAGAGATCCGTCGAGCTCCACATTGACTGCAAACACCCCTAAAACTGGACTAATTTTGCGCTTTATAGGAATGTTTATAGTGGGAAAGCCTATGGTTCTACCTTTTTGCTGCCCATAAACAATCTCTCCAGAGATTGAAAACTCTCTTCCAAGCATTTGAGACGCCGATTTAAACTCCCCTATAGTTAGTAGTTCTCTAATTTTTGAGCTGCTAGCTCTACAATTATTGCACAAGATGCTCTCAGTGTTGTCAACGCTAAACCCATGCTTAGATGAAAGACTTTCTAGCATTTTGAAATCACCCAGACGCCCAGCGCCAAAGCGAAAATCATCGCCAATTAGGCAGTATTTAATATTTAGTTTATCTATTAATATTTTTTGAACGAACTCTTGAGCGCTTATTTGTGAAAACTCTTTATTGAATTTTATTAACAGGTGTTCATCTAGGCCTAGACTTTCAAGTAAATTGTGTTTTTCTTTGAAGTTGCTAAGCGTTGGTTGCTTATTGCCAAAAAAATCTTGTGGAGTTGGTGCAAAAGATATGACTACAGACTTTAGTTTTAGTTTTTTAGCCCTGGCTACGACGCGAGAAATAATTTTCTGGTGGCCAATATGTACACCGTCAAAGTTGCCAACAGTTATAGCACAGCCATTGTTGTGTTTATCTAAATTTTGCAGACCGCGAATAAGTTTCATGCAGTTATTTTAGTCTGCATACACCAACAGTTAGGTGGTTTTTATATACAGATTAGCATTTTGCCAGTGTGTTTATTTTTTATCTTATCCGAACATTGCCCATTTGAGGGAAAAATAAAATATAAGCACCAGTGATATGCCAAATATATAAGTAGCAGCGCCTTTTTTAGCTGCGTTAATGTCACAGTTTTCGCGACAAGCAGCCTGAGTATCAATTAACATAAAAAATGTCCAAACCGTAGCCAATATGACTAGCACGCAGTTTATTATTGTGATTGTATCCAACCTCTATCTCCTTAAATAGTGCTTAGCATTTAATAACACAAGGTGGATAATAAACTCTTTTTGGTAAAAATGCAATTTTTCTTGACATAAATCAAGAAAAACTTGTTTTTTGTCTATTTCAATCCAAGAGGGTTGTTTGGGTCTATTCCATCCATAAACGGCTTATTAACATCTTCATGTGTTACTTGGTAAACACAACCAATCCAGTTGTTAATAATTGCGCTAGTTGCATCGTGCCAAGTGTTGCCAAGAGTTTTTACAACCAGCTCCTCTGGAAAGTCTTCAATGCTAAATTCTTTGGATAATAGCTTGTTTTTGTATTCGTTAAGTATGGCTTGATTTTGCGCATTTAAATAATTCTTTGGAAATGGTGGATAGTCATCTCTGGCGTGCTCTAAGAACGCAACAATCTCACGTTTATATTCTTTTAGTAGGCTTATAGTGTCGTATTCCGGGTGTCCTTGTAGGAATACAATTCTAAGCAGGTCTTCACTTACACATAGGTGCGCCCCAACCTCACTTTCAACTAAAACTTTTACGCCAGCAGATTTAAGTTGCCCCTTTGTTATTTGATTGTAGCGTGAATGTGGCACATCAAAACAAGTGTTAACCCCGCTCATCAATGGGTGGGTGCGGTCAATTACTGTATGTGGAAACACCCCCCAGCACTTTTCACTCATAGCTTGGCGTTTTTGAGAGTATCTAAACTCTAAAACTGCATGGGTTGCTAAGCAAGAGCACAGAGTAGAGGTGACGTTGTTATATGACCATTCAACAACTGTTTTTAGCTCGTTATAAAAAGGTGCTTTTTGTAGATCGGCTTCCTTGACGTGAGCGCCAGTTATTATTAGTGCATCAAGACCTTGTTTTCTTATTTCTTCAAAGCTTTGGTAGTATTTATTAATGTGATTACTGGCTTTTTTGTCACGACTTATTGAGTCCAAAGTAAATGGGTGTAAATAGAATTGTGCAATCTGGTTTGAGTGGCCAATTAGGCGAAAAAATTGTCTCTCTGTAGCTTCAAGCGCGGCATCTGGCATCATATTTAGTAGGCCAATGTGTAGCTCACGAATGCTTTGATTGTCGGCACGGTCTTTAGACAGGATGGTTTCGCCTTCGGACTCTAAGCGTGAAAAAGAAGGTAGTTTTGAGTGGGCAATTAGTGGCATTTATTTTATTGCTCCGTAAATTAGCTCGTATGCCTCTTCAGCACTTGTACACTGATAAAGGTCTTCGCTGTCTATGCTATAACCGTATTTTTGTGCAATTGCCTCATATTTAGGTTTGCGATGTTCGAGTAGTCGTGGAAAGATCCAGCGCACAAAAGCATCTGGATTAATTTGTGCCACGTAAGCAAACCCATTTTCTTGCAAGTAGATATCTAGTTGTTGTTTTAGAAAGTTGGCTTGATAATATAGTGGTTTTGGATGTGTCTGAGCACGCTCAATAAGAGCCGACTCATTGGATTTGCTGGCCCTAATATATAAAATAACAGTATGTTTAGCTAAAGACTTGTATACATTGTCATCGTCCAATTCACACAAGCTTCCACCCGCATCATTTATAAAGTTATTAACCCCGTGTTTCTTAGCTTTGGTGATAAATTTAGCAACATCCAACATTGTTTGTATTTCTGCCTCTTTGTGCAGGGCCTGACGTCGAACAAACTCATCTATAGGTAGCCCGCCAAGCTCGGGGTTGCCAACCTTGCCTAAAAATGCTGACACTGAGGATAAATTATCAAAGGTAATATGATTTTGAATGCTTATTGACTTATTATCAAGCAAGCCTTTGAGCCACTTGTCCTGTTTAACACGTTGTTTAATGTTTTCCAGGATTGCATTATTTAGGTATTGTGCGCCTATGCGGTAATCCCCAGAGTAATGAAACCATTGATCTGTAGTGCTAAGCAGCTTTGCTAGATGAGTTTTACCAACACCAGACATTCCTAATAGGGTTAGGCATTTATTATCTGAATTTTTAAATTGTTCAGCTGGTAGTTTCATGGACTTGATTTTGCATCAAATTAGCTCTTATAGCAAACCATCTTGTTTAAACATTTCCCGAATGCCTCGAACAGCCTGACGAGTGCGATGCTCATTTTCAATTAATCCAAAGCGAACGTACTGATCACCGTAGTCACCAAAACCAACCCCAGGGGACACCCCTACTTTTGCAATTTTTAGCAGTTTTTTAGTAAATTCTAATGACCCCATGTCTTGATAAAACTCTGGAATTTTTGCCCAAACAAACATAGTGGCTTTAGGTGGGGTTACCTCCCAACTTATTGCGTTTAAACCGCTACATAAGACGTCGCGCCTGTCTTGGTACATATCTGAAATTTCCTTGACACAGCTTTGGTCACCTTCAAGGGCCTCAATAGCAGCAACCTGGATAGGGGTAAACATACCGTAATCAAGATATGATTTAATCTTGGCCAGCGCTCCAACCAAGGTTGGGTTGCCAACCATAAAGCCTACACGCCAGCCAGGCATATTGTAACTTTTTGATAGTGAGAAAAACTCAACAGCAATATCTTTAGCTCCCTTTACTTGAAGAATGCTTGGAGCCACGTAGCCATCAAAGGCGATATCTGCATAAGCCAAATCTTGTACAACCCAGATTTCATGCTCTTTAGCAATTTTAATAATACGCTCAAAGAAATCTAACTCAACACACTCTGTAGTTGGATTGGACGGATAATTAAGCACCAACATTTTTGGTTTTGGCCAGGTGTTTTTAATTGATCTTTCTAGTTCTGCAAGAAAATCATCATCTGGACCACAAGGCACGTGTTGAATATCGGCACCTGCAATTACAAACCCATAGGGGTGAATTGGGTATGCAGGATTAGGCACAAGTACGGTATCTCCAGCTCCAACTACAGCTTGTGCCAAATTGGCCAAGCCCTCTTTAGATCCAATGGTAACAATTGCCTCGGTTTCAGCATCAATATCAACATCAAAGCGCCTTTTATACCAATTAGAAATGGCTTTACGTAAGCGTGGGATGCCTCGAGAAGTAGAGTAGCGGTGTGTGTCTTTGCGTCTTGCCGCCTCCACTAGTTTTTCAACAATATGATCGGGGGTAGGCTGATCAGGATTGCCCATACCAAAGTCAATAATATCCTCACCACGAGCCCTAGCCTTGGCTTTTAGCTCGTTGGTAACAGCAAAAACATAAGCTGGTAGTCTTTTTATACGGGGAAAATCTTCATTCATTGGTATTTATTAACGGTTTGTTATTTAATTGCTAATAGCTCAACATCAAAAACTAGTGTTGCATTTGGTGGAATAATGCCACCAGCTCCCATTTCCCCATAAGCAAGCTTTGAGGGAATAGTTAGTTTGCGCTTGCCGCCAACTTGCATACCTTCAACACCTTGGTCCCATCCTGGGATAACCTGACCAACACCTAGTTGAAAGCTAAAAGGATCGTTTCTATCTATACTTGAGTCAAATTTTTTACCGTTGGTAAGCCATCCTGTATAGTGCATAGAGACATGGTCTCCTGCTTTGCAAGTATCACCTGTACCAATGTCTAGATCTTCAATAATTAAGTCCGCCATTTTTTATATTTTCCTAGTAAGTTAAAGTAATGTTGTATGAGCTAAATTTTCTAATATTTAAAACTCCGCAGTCTAAAATTAGATATTGCGCTTTAATACCTTGTAAAACACCACTAATACTAGGGGTCTTATCAAAATTTAGCGAGCTAATTTTGCTTGGGTATTCTACCACAGGGTAATTAATTTCCAAAGCCTCATTGTTTAGCCTAATTGCGCCCACTTCGTCTATTGGTTTGGTTATGTATTCCAGAATCTCGTTTTTGCTGCTAATTAAGTCAACATACCCAACTTCATTTTTTAGCATTTTTCGCCAATTGGTTTTATCATTAACAAAGTCTTTTAGTGCAACTTCAAGCTGTCCGGATTTTAATCTAGTATCAACTTCTAATATTGGTAATGCTTGAATGGCGCCTTGGTCAATCCAACGATTAGGAATGTTGCTTTTGCGAGTTATTCCAACCTTGATACCAGACGAGTTGGCTAAATAAATAATATGAGGGGAAAAACAGTTGTTCTCACCCCACTCTGGCTCACGGCATGTGCCAAGGTGATAATGGCACTGCTCTGGCTTCATAATACACATGTCACACTTTGCTAGTTTTTGACAACACGGATAACAAAACCCTTGGGAGTAGCTTTTGTTGGTACTTTTGCCACAGTTGGAGCAATTTATTTGACCATTGAAGTCAAGAGTAATCTGCTCACCAACCAGATCGTTCATATTTAGAAGCTTGTCGCCAATTGGTAGTTGGTATTGAGCAACACCCATATTAAGATGAGTATGCATTTTTGCAATTAAACCGCTAAGTTGCATATTTTATTGAGTTAGTAGTTGCTGAACCTCTAGATATTTATCGGCAGTTTTGCTAATAATGTCTTGTGGTAGTGTAGGCGCTGGAGGGGTTTTATTCCAATCAAGTGTTTCTAGGTAATCACGAACTATTTGTTTATCAAAGCTTTTTGGGCTGGTGCCAACTTGATATTCAGCTTTTGACCAAAATCGTGACGAGTCTGGAGTTAGCACCTCGTCCATTAAAGTCAAATTATTGTCTTCATCAAGACCAAACTCAAATTTAGTATCAGCAATAATAATCCCACGAGCAAGAGCATAGTTAGCCGCAAATTTATAGATTTTTAGGCTTGTGTCTTTAACTTGTTCCGCCAAGTCTTCCCCGAGTATCTTGATAGTTGTATCAAAATCAACATTCATATCGTGTTCGCCAAGGTCTGCTTTGGTTGACGGGGTGTACAATACTTGTGGTAATTTTTCTGCAAGTTGTAATCCTTCTGGAAGTCCTATGCCACAAACTGAGCCATTATTTTTATAGTCCTTCCATCCAGAGCCAATAATATAGCCGCGAACAATTGCCTCTACTGCAAGAGGTTTAAGTTTTTTTACAATAATGCCACGACCTTCAATTAACCTAGCTTCTTCGGAGCTTAAAACGCTTGTTAGTGGTTCTTTGGTTAAATGATTGGGGATTATGTGAGCGGTTTTGTCGAACCAGAAGTTAGCAACCGAGGTTAGTATTGCTCCTTTTCTAGCAATTGGCTCATCAAACACCACATCAAACGCACTTAACCTGTCGGTAGTAACAATTAGCATACGCTTATCATCAATATCGTAAATATCACGCACCTTGCCTTTTTGTATTAATGGCAGGCTTAGGTTGGTTTCAAATAATGTTTGCAAATTGTGTTCCTGTTTATTTTCTAATAGTTGAGAGACATTTTAATCGATTGTTCGGGTTTTTGATTGTGTATGGTAAAATATGAGTCAAACTATTATGTTAAAAAATCTTTTAATAATTTGTGCATTAGTGTGTCATACGGCACTAGCATCGCCACTATCAGACGGGGCATTACAGTTAATTAAAATTGGTAATGAAATTAACTCTCGTGATGTTGTATTAAGAGGTCAGTCTCTACTAATGAAGGGAGCGTTTGATCTAAATGATTTAGACGCTATGTATGAGGCATCTAAGCAAGTTCGAGTCGGTAATAAATTAATGGGATATGAGCCAGCAGAGCGAGAAGCTAATGAGGCATTAATAGATCTTGTTAGAAAAAGCTATGATCCTGCATTATATGATTACGCACTATATTTGCTTGATGGTAGTAAAGGCTTTGTTAAAAATGAATTTTTAGCATTAAACTTATTTGAGGAGTCTTTCTATGTTCACAAAAATGCAAAATCTGCATTTATTGCTGCCATTATTAGAAATGAATCGCTAGTTCCTGGCACTAAAAAGAGGCAACGTATAGACGAGCTTTTAACTTTTGCTATTCTAAACAATGTTAGGGGTGCGCAAAAATATCAAGAAAAGTATGTGCAGCGCGGTTATTTAAACAGTCTAAATCCTGAAAACTGGTCCCAATGGTTGGAGTCCCAGTAGTTTTATAGTTGCGATACTATATTGTTAACTTTGTTTTTAAACTCCCATAGTTGAGATTTGTTGATGCTTTTTTGCTTTGGGAGTTTATAACTAAGAGGGTTCTTGCGCTTGCCTTTATAGCGAATTTCATAGTGTAGGTGTGGCCCAGTAGACCTACCGGTTGATCCTACATATCCTATAACTTGACCTCTTTTTACCTTTTTTGCATTACGTATGCCTCTGGCAAATTTAGATAAGTGTGCATATACAGTTGTATAGTTGCTACCGTGTTGTATAACTAACGCATTGCCCAGAGCGCCCTTTCTACCTTTGCTTTTTATTACGCCTTTTGCTACTGAGTATACTGGGGTTCCATATTCAGCAGCATAGTCAACTGCTCGGTGTGGTCGCCAGGTTTTTAAAATTGGATGGTAGCGCTGTAGTTGAAACTTTGAGCTAATTCTTTTGTATTTTAAGGGTGCCTTTAAAAATGATTGCTGTAGCGAATTTCCATGACGATCATAATAATCAGTTTTCCCATTCTTATCAGTGTGGGAAAATATCTCAGTATAGTTATTTTTAGAAGAGAATATAATTGCATCTGGCTTGGTTTTGTGGGCGTTTATGATAGTAAATTTATCACCCTTTTTTAAATCCTTACTAAAGTTTATTTCCCATGAAAGCGCACCAACAATAGTGTTTATTGTGCCTATATTAATTCCGGTTTTTTGAGCGTCTTGACCAAACGAGTTTTTAATGTTTACTACTGTTTTAACAAGGGCGTTTGATTTAAGTTTGTTTTTTCTACTGGTAGACGTGTAGAAACGGCTATTTTTAAGGATAATATTTAGGTTTTTATTGTTTCCAAGTTGATAATTAAGAGATTTAAATCTATTTTTTTTATTGAGCTTGATAGTTATCTTATTGCCAATAGTTAACTTATTAAGATTTTTGTTTCTTTTATCAGCAGACAAAAGGTTTGCTAGCAGCCTATTGGACAGCCCAAGCTTGGCAAAATACTTACTTAAAGAGTCACCACGTTTAACCTTGAATTGATATTCAATGTCATTGGCGTAGGTTGTTACTGGGCCGGCAAATAGCAATATTGCTAATATTGCAGCTATATGGGCCTTATACATAGCTGTTAATAATCTCTTGCGCTATTTGTCGTGAATTGATATCATTATCAACAATCTCTTTTAGAGAAAGCGGGGCTGAGTGAATAGAGGCGTCTAATGTTTTTTCGATAACTTCCGGTATATCTAAAAACTTAATTTTATTATTGAGAAAATTATCAACCGCAATTTCATTTGCCGCGTTAATTGTGCCCATTGCGCTGCCGCCTTTATTAAGGGCTTCGAATGCTAGCTTTAAGCACGCAAATTTGTCGAGATCAGGCTGATAGAACTCCAAAGGTGAGTTTTTAGCCAGATTAATAGCACTAACTCCAGAGTTAATGCGCTGAGGATACCCTAGTGCATACGCTATTACTGTGCGCATATCTGGATTTCCAAGTTGAGAAAGGGTTGATCCGTCTTGATAATAAACAGAAGAATGCACAATGCTTTGTGGATGCACAATTACATCTATTTGGCCTGGGTCAAGATTAAACAGATAATAAGCCTCTATTACCTCCAAACCTTTATTCATCATTGTGGCCGAGTCAACCGAGATTTTGCGTCCCATTGACCAGTTTGGATGAGCGCAAGCCTCGTCTGGAGTTATGTTTTTTAACTTTTCAATTGGTGTATGCAAAAAAGGCCCGCCACTTGCAGTAAGTTGAATTTTATTAAGTCCTGATGTGCCGCTTTGCAAGCATTGAAAGACGGCGCTATGTTCTGAGTCTACTGGTATTAGTTCAGCGTTGTTGGTTTTTACTGCCTCTATAAATATATCTCCAGCCAAAACTAGTGATTCTTTATTGGCAAGCATAATGCGCTTACCTGCTTTGGCAGCAGCTAGTGCCGAGGACATGCCTGCAGAGCCTACAATTGCAGCCATAACATAGTCAGTATCTGTATGAGAAGCTATGTCATCTAATGCTTTTGTGCCACTCAATACTTGCGTATCAACAGACACTGTAGATGCTAGCTTTTCAGCAGCATCAGCATCAGCCATAACAGCATACTTTGGATGATATTTATTGCACAAATCCAGCATTTGTTTATGATCAGTATTGGCACTTATTGCGAAAACATTAAAATCTTTATTGTATAGGTCAATTACTGCCAGGGTGCTTTTGCCAATTGATCCTGTCGCTCCAAGTATGGTTATATTAATCATAATAAACTTAAGCCGATAAGGAAAAACGGAGCGGCAGCTGTTAATGAATCAATACGATCTAGTATTCCGCCATGACCAGGCAGTATGTTTGAGCTGTCTTTAATATTAGATACGCGTTTAAACAGGCTTTCAAACAAATCACCCAGTACAGAAACGCTAGAAACAACTATGGCTAATATTAAGAAACCAAAGTGCTTTTCTGCTGGAATATTTTGATATTGTAAAAATATAAACATAATGATAGTTGCAGAGCTAATACCGCCAACAACACCCTCAATTGATTTACCGGGGCTAACTTTAGGCGATAGTTTGTGTTTGCCAAACGTCTTTCCAGTAAAGTATGCCCCAGAGTCTGCACCCCAGATAACAAGCATTAATAATAAAAAATACTCAGGGCCATACTGTTGTTGCAATATGATCAGCGCTAAAAACATTGGTATTAGCAATAAAAAACCATTAACTATACGCATAGTTAGTGGTTTAAACCATAGACTGGTTTTTTCTGGGTAGCTGAGTACCCAATATAGATTTAACGCCCACCAAAATATAGCTATATATAGTACATAGATAATAATATCAGGGTTGTTTTGTATGATTATAGCGCCAGCTCCTATGCTAAACAAAAGCGCTACTTTTGAAGCCGTATTTTTAAGTTTAATTAAGCTTGAAAACTCCCAGGCTCCAATTAGTATAAATACTAACAATAATTTATTAAAGTATGTCTCGGGCATTGAGAATATGGCCCAAATAAATAAAGGTGCCAATATTAGAGATGTTGTTATTCTTTGTATTAGCACGCTTTATCCTTACGAACACCAAACCTACGATCACGATTGTTAAAGCTACTTATAGCCTTGTCAAGTTCAGACTTGTCAAAATCAGGCCAAAGTGTATCGGTAAAATAAAGCTCGCTATAGGCAATGTCCCATAATAAAAAATTACTAATTCTTTGTTCGCCACTGGTGCGAATTAGAAGGTCAACCTCTGGCTCTTCAGCAAGTGACATATATTTATCAAAAATATCTTCATTGATTGACTCTGGCTGAATGTAGCCATCAGCTACTGCTTGAGCTGCTTTTTGTGCTGCTTGTGCTATGTCCCATTTGCCTCCGTAGTTGGCTGCAATTATCAGGCTCAAGCCAGTATTTTTAGCTAATAACTTCTGAGCATCTTTGGCTTTTTTTTGTATTTCCTCAGGAAACAAAGACATGTCTCCAACAATCTTGAGTTTAACGTTGTGCTTGTTTAACTTTTTTACCTCTTGCTGTAGTACGGTTAAAAATAGCTTAAATAGCAGAGTTACCTCTTCAGTTGATCGGTTCTTATTCTCGCTACTAAAGGCAAACAGGGTTAGAGTCTTAACTCCTAGCAAACCACAGTTTTTTACCATTTCACGTACAACTTTAACGCCTTTTTGGTGTCCTTGAATGCGCGACAAAAGGCGTTTCTTGGCCCATCTGCCGTTGCCATCCATAATAATTGCTATATGTTTTGGAATATTCATAATTCTCACAGATTATACCTACTACGGTAAAATTCTCATCTATGAGTTTAGCTAAAAGAATTATTCCTTGTCTTGATGTGCGCGACGGCCGTGTGGTTAAAGGTGTGCAATTTGTAGATATTAAAGATGCTGGCGATCCAGTTGAGGTGGCCAAAAGTTATGATGAGCAAGGTGCTGATGAAATAACCTTTCTAGATATTACTGCATCACATGAAGGCCGTGACACCACAATACACATGGTTGAGAGTATTGCCGAACAGGTATTTATTCCACTTACGGTTGGTGGTGGTATTCGTAGATCAGAAGATGTGCGTGCAATGTTGAATGCAGGGGCGGATAAAGTTGCAGTTAATTCCGCAGCTATTCACAATCCAGGGCTTATTAACAAACTTAGTGAAAAGTTTGGAACCCAGTGTATTGTTATTGCTATTGATGCTAAGAGGGTTTCAGACAGTCCGCCAAAATGGGAGATATTTACTCATGGGGGGCGAAATAAAACCGGTATTGATGCTGTTGAGTGGGCGGTAAAAATGACAGAGGGCGAGCATGGTGCAGGCGAGGTTTTGTTAACATCAATGGATTGCGACGGAGTTAAGACCGGGTTTGATTTAGCCTTAACTAAAGCAGTGTCTGCTGCTGTTGATGTGCCAGTTATTGCCTCTGGCGGTGTTGGTGGCCTTGAGCACCTGTCCGAAGGTGTGCTTGAGGGTGGAGCTGATGCGGTATTGGCAGCTAGCATTTTCCATTTTGGTGAGTACACAATAGCCGAAGCTAAAAGCTCTATGCGTCAAAATGGTATTGAGGTTAGAGACTAGAACTATTAAGGCTTAAACACCTTATGCATTAGAGCAACCATGCTTAGTAATAATAGCAACGCCACTGCATTGTGTAATACCGCCACCGCCATAGGCAGCGAAAATACAACATTTAATATTCCGAGCGTTACTTGTACAAACAATAACAACCCGATTGTTATTAGGTTTATGCTAATGTGCTTATATTTTTTTAGCTGATAAAGTAAAAAAAACATAGTTATCAATACTATTAGCGCCCCAATTCTGTGCATTATTTGAATGGCGGTGCGTGCTGGAGATTCTAGTATTCCGTATTCATAATCAATTCCCATAGGACCCCAATATGCTGCTCCAGCAAAGTCCATAGTTGGCCACCATTGCCCCAAACAATTTGGAAAATTATCACCACAGGCAAGGGCCGCATAGTTAGTGCTAGTCCATCCGCCTAGAATAATTTGTAAGCTTAAAACTATTAATGCAAATATAATTAAAATTTTGTGGTGCTTTAAAACATGCTTATAAATCAGGGGAGGGCTAGATTGATTAAGTAAAAGCCACACAAGTAAGCTGGTAGTGATAAAACCACCAACTAAGTGCATTGATACGATTCCAGGGTGTACAAGTTGGGTCACTGTCCACATACCTAGAGCGCCTTGAAACATTACCATTAATACTAAAAATCCAGGCAGAGCTATTGTTTGCTGCTGCTGGGTTTTGCCTTTTAAAGATAGAAAGAAAATTATTAATATAACCAAGCCAAGTGTAGATGCAGCGTAGCGATGAACCATCTCTTTCCAGCCTTTTTCAGCCTCTAGTGGGCGTTCATAGCCCTCTATGGTAGTGCCATCTGCAGCATCTGGTACAGTTAGTTGACCGTAACAACCAGGCCAATCTGGACAGCCCAGTCCCGCATCTCCCAGGCGCGTGTAAGCTCCAAGAACCACCACTATTAAAGCTAAAACAACACTTGATATTAGTAATTTTTTAAACATTTTGGCAGTAATTCAAATAAATATGCTTATTTTAACTACTATTATTCCTAAACACAAAGCAGCGCTTAAGCCTTATAAACAAAGGGGTTGATTTTTAGTGCAGTTCAGATAGGCCTTGATTTAAGTCAATAAATTTTATAATACGTTGATTTAAATAAAGAAAAGTATGTAAAATTTTCGGTCTGAGAACTGCGCTTAAGTGGAAAAATTTTTTGTATATAAAAATCCACCAATACCAACAAGGAGAATATAAATGAGGCAAGCAGCAAAAATATTTAGTTTAATTTTAGGTGTACTGATTATATCGGGTTATGCGTTTGCAGAATATGGGTTGAATTTTCCAGCACCAGCTACAGACATTGGTCAGGAAATTTATGATGTTCATATGTTTACAATGATTGTTTCTACAATACTGCTGTTAATAATATTTACAATTATTATTTATTCTTTATTTAAGTTTAGAAAGTCTAAAGGCTATGAAGCTGATCAAAATTTTCACAAGTCTTGGTTTGGCACCTGGTCATGGGTTATGGTCCCAGCCATGGTTCTTGGGGTTGATTTTTATATCGCTGGTGAAGCACAAGGTGTGTTAGATAAATTTTGGAACGCCCCAAAACAAAACTGTGCTAGAGAAGGAGCAAACAAAGATCATTGTTTTGATATGAATGTTAAAACCATTGGACACCAATGGTGGTGGGAGTATGAATTCCCTGAGCAAGGCGTTAATTTTAATGGCAAGTTTTACCCAATTAAAGTTGAATCAAGAGCGTTAGACAAAGACCAAACTAGTGAAGAGCTTTATCTTCGTGATGTTGATAATCAATTAGTTTTGCCGGTTGATACTACAATTAGGTTTCTTAATACTTCAGTAGATGTACTGCACGCATGGTGGGTTCCGGAGCTTGGATTTAAGCGCGACTCTATTCCAGGTTATATTATGGAAACTTGGGCGACAATTGAAAAAGAAGGCACGTATAGAGGCCAGTGTGCCGAACTATGTGGCACATGGCACGCAAAAATGCCAATTGTGGTAAAGGCGGTATCTAAGGCAGACTTTGAGCAGTGGATTGAAGGCGAAAAGGCTAAATTATTAGCAAAACTTCAAGAGGCTAACTCAAACAAAGATTGGACCAAAGATGAACTAATGACTAAAGGCGAGCAGGTTTATAACACTATGTGTGCCGGCTGTCATCAGGTAAGTGGTCTTGGTTTGGGTGCGGCGTTCCCAGCGCTGAAAAACTCACCAGTTGCAATGGGCCCAGCGGCAGAACATATAAATATGGTTCTTAATGGAAAGAACACAATGCCAGCTTGGAAGCAATTAAGCGATATAGATTTAGCAGCAGTAATTACTTATGAGCGTAACGCTTGGGGTAATAGCGCTAGTGTGGTTAAACCTGCGGATATTAAAGCAGCAAGATAAGGATAATATTATGAGCACAACAACAATGAATGCAACACATAGTCACGATGATCACGGACCATTAAAAGGTTGGCGCCGTTGGTTATACAGTACAAACCATAAAGACATTGGCACTATGTATTTGATTTTCGCCCTTATTATGCTGTTTTTGGGCGGCGCATCTGCAATGGCAATTCGTGCTGAGCTTATGTATCCTGGTTTGCAGTTATTAGATCCGGATTTATATAATAACATTGTAACCAATCACGCACTGGTAATGATTTTTGGTGCGGTGATGCCTGCAGCAGCTGGTCTTGCTAACTGGATGATCCCGTTAATGATTGGCGCTCCAGATATGGCCCTACCAAGAATGAACAATTTAAGCTTCTGGATACTTCCAGCTGCAGCATTGATGCTTATCCTTTCTTTTGTTGTTCCGTTTTTTCCAGGCGGTGGCTCACAAATTAATACTGGTTGGACTCTATACCCGCCGTTATCGCTCAAAGTTGGAATGTCAATGGATTTCCTAATCTTTACCATTCACTTGCTAGGCGTTTCTTCAGTGCTTGCTTCAATTAATATTATTGTAACAATTTTTAACATGAGAGCTCCGGGTATGACAGTTTGGAAAATGCCAATGTTTGTATGGGCGTGGCTAGTAACTGCCTTCTTGTTAATTCTAATTGTTCCAGTACTGGCTGGTGGTGTAACTATGCTTTTGTTTGATAGGCACTTTGGCACTAGTTTCTTCGATGCTGCTGGCGGCGGAGATCCGGTGTTATTTCAGCATCTTTTCTGGTTCTTTGGCCACCCAGAGGTGTACGTTTTACTATTGCCTTCAATTGGAGTGCTTTCACAAGTAATTCCAGCTTTTTCACGCAAGCCTTTGTTTGGTTGGAATTCTATGATTGGTGCAATGATTTTCCTAGCCTCGTTAGGTATGGTTGTATGGGCGCACCATCAATATACAATCGGCATGTCCTCAGCTGCGGTTAATTACTTTATGATTGGAACCATTTTAATTTCAATTCCAGTTGGGCTTATGAAATTTAATTTTATTGCTACTATGTGGCGTGGATCTATGACTTTTGAAACCCCAATGCTGTTTGCAATTTCAATTGTAATTATGTTTGTATTTGGCGGTTTGACAGGAGTTATGTTGGCAATTGTGCCTGCAGATATGCAGTACCATGATTCAATGTTTGTAGTTGCGCACTTCCATTATGTATTGCTGCCAGGCGCAGTAATGGCGTTGTTTGCTGGTGTGCTTTACTGGTTACCAAAGTGGACTGGAAATATGTACAACGAAAAGCTAGGTAAATGGTTTTTCTGGACTAGCTTGATCGGTTTTAATGGAACGTTCTTTGTTCAGCACTTTTTGGGGCTTGCTGGCATGCCACGTAGAATTGTTGATTATTCGATTCAGTTTGCCGAGTTTAACTTTATATCTAGTATTTCGGCATTCGTTTATGGATTATCACACCTTATTTTCTTATATCTTGTAATTACAACTATTAAGGGCATTGGCACTACTAAAGCTAAACCTAGATCATGGGAGGGTGCACAGGGATTAGAGTGGGAGGTTGAGTCTCCAGCTCCATTCCATACCTGGGAAAAGGCTCCGAAAATAGATAAAGAAGGACACTACGTTAAGTAATGACAAGTGAAGATACAAGTAAGAAAAATAAGCGTTTAGCTTTTTGGCTGGGACTTTTAGCGATAATGATAGCAGTGCTGTCTTATCGTTTTTGGCAAAACTTATCGTTGATTGTTGATGCCCAGTCTTGAATGACTAAAATCGATAATAAAAAGACCACTAGAAAATTATTTTTATTGGCAGCGGGCATGTTTGCTTTTGCTTTCGCCTTAGTACCAATTTATAACCTGGTATGTGAAGTAACAGGTTTAAGAGGCACAGGTAAAACAGAGATGCTTTTTGACCAAAAGGCCGATAAAACTAGATTGGTTTTGGTTGAGTTTGATGGGATTGTTAATTCTAATTTGCCATGGGAGTTTGAACCCAGTACAAGGCAGTTAGAAGTACACCCCGGGGAGGTTGCTAGTGTTAGTTATTATGTAACTAACATAGCAGATAAAGAAGTTACAGGCCAGGCGATACCTAGTGTAATACCCTGGTTTGGTAACCAGTATTTTAAAAAGATGGCGTGTTTTTGCTTTGAAAAACAAACGCTAGCGGCAAAAGAGAGTAAAGAAATGCCGCTACGCTTTTATGTAAGCAAAGATATTCCTAAAGACATTAACACATTACGTTTGTCGTATACGTTTATGAATACAGATAAAAAACAATAGGAGAGTTTATTATGTCTAGTGCACAAAACAATTATTTCATTCCTGAGCCAAGCAAATGGCCAATTATTGCTATGCTCTCAATTTTATTATTGCTTTTAGGTAGCGCCCTTTCTTTTAATGATGTTAGCGTTGGAAATTATATGATAGTGTTTGGTTTTGCCTTGCTTGCGTATATGTTTCACGGTTGGTTTTCAGAGGTAATAGGTGAAAGTTTGAGTGGCAAGTATGGAGAACAGGAAGACAACTCATTCCGTCAAGGAATGTTTTGGTTTATTGCGTCAGAGTTTTTCTTTTTCTTGTGTTTCTTTGGGTCTTTGTATTATCTTAGAGAAATTGCGGTTGGTTGGCTATCGGGAGAGGGTTATCTAGCGGCAACTCAAGAGTTTTTGTATCCTGCGTTTGAAGGCGCAGCTGCAGCTTGGCCTACTGCTGGACCAGAGCTTGTTGGTGGTGCGTTTGAGTCTATGGGACCTACAGGAGTGCCTCTTATTAATACAGCTTTATTACTAACATCTGGCGTAACTTTAACTATTGCACATCACGCACTTAAAAAAGAAAACAACTCTGGACTGGTATTATGGATGTGGGCAACTATTGCGCTAGGTCTTACTTTTGTAGGCTTCCAAGCGTATGAGTACATTCATGCATATGGTGAGCTTAACTTGACTTTAGGCACCGGAGTTTATGGCTCAACTTTTTATATCTTGACTGGATTCCACGGTTTCCACGTGGTTATGGGTTCAATTATGCTTATTGTAATTGCACTAAGGTCTGCTAAGAGACATTTTACTCCAAAACACCATTTTGCTTTTGAGGCGGTTGCCTGGTATTGGCACTTTGTTGATGTGGTGTGGTTAGGGTTATTTATTTTTGTTTATTGGCTATAACCACGTTGTTTGGTTCTATCCACCCCATAAAGTAGCCAAGCAAGAGCAACGCAACCAAGGCGATAGACAGACTGACCCTAAGTTTTAGAGAGTTAAGAACATTGTTTTTGGTGTCGCCGCCTTTGGTTAAGAAAAACATACCCCTTCCTAGAGAGGCTAAAATAGCGATTAGTAATACGACAATTGTTGTTTTAAACATAAGCCCTTGAATAGTAATATTTAAGGGCATAATACCATGAATCTTAAGATCAAAATTTTCCCTTTTATAGTTGTAGTTATGGCTTTAGCGCTATTTATAAGATTGGGGTTTTGGCAAGTTGATAGGTACAGCGAAAAGCTTGAGATGGAGTCTCAATATAACACTAATTCACAAATACTCATTACACAAGATTTGATCTCTGGAGACCCTAGTCTATTGAATTATCAGAATGTAGAATTAAGTGGGCACTGGGTAGATGATGATGGATTTTTTTTAAATTTAAAGAAGCATTACTCCAAGTCCGGATTGCATGTGGTAACACCTTTGTTGCTAGACTCTGGAAGTAAGGTTATGGTCAATCGCGGTTGGATTGAGCACAGCCCTGAGAATAAGGATGATCCAATTTTTAAGACCACCGATAATAAGATTAGTATCAAGGGCTTTATTAGGAAAATGTCTAACCCATATTTTATGACAAATGTTTCCGGATCAAAGCGCAAAATGTTTGTTGATATTGAAAAACTAAAGAGTAATGATAGTAGTTTATTAAGTGTCGTGGTTTTTCAAACAAGCAACACCAATGACGGCCTGATTAGAGACTGGCAAAGTCCTGAATTTAAACCAACTATGCATCTAGGATACGCAATAATGTGGTTTGCATTTGCGCTTATCTTATTAATAAGCTCTTTATATATACAATTTAAACAAGAAGACGAGTAATGAAAAAACAAAGCAGTAGTAGAAAACAATTTATTGGCTTAATATTAATATTTGCCATTCCAACCATTGCCGCATGGTTTTTTATTTATAACCCAGAGTTTTTGCCTTCATCTCGGGCCAATAAGGGCGAACTGGTACACCCACAAATTGCAATTAAGCCGTTTGAGTTTAAGGACATAAGTAACAATACTATTACTTCTAAAGGGGCTTATAAGGACTATTGGACTTTTATAGTTATTGCTGGAGAAAGTTGTGATAATGTCTGTAGGCAGCGTATTCATGATATGCGCCAGGTGCGTAAAGCTTTAGAAGAGGATTACATCAGAGTTAAACGCCTGGTAGTTGTTAGTAGCAATGAGGCGGACGAGTCTTTAGTAAGCTATCTTAAACCTTATCATGGCACTGATGTAATTTCGCAAAACAAGGGTGTTGCTGAAAACATCATTAATACTTTTGGGGGTGGTTCAGATATTATTAATAATCTATTTGTTATGGATCCAATGCAAAATGTTATGATGTACTATACTCCACAACATAGCGCTAAGGATTTATTAACAGACATGAAGCGTTTGTTAAAAATTAACCAATGGGGTGCCGGACATTAAAAAGTCGAACCATTATGTTTAAAATTTATTACGAATTAACCAAGCCCAAAGTAGTTGCACTAATTTTATTTACAGCACTAATAGGTATGTTGCTTGCTCCAAGCGAGGGGGCTTTTCCCGTTCAGGCTGTAGTTTTTGGTCTTATTGGTATTGGTTTTGGATCTGCTGCAGGAGCAGCTTTCAATCATATAATTGACGAAAGCATTGACAGAAAAATGCAGCGCACTAAGAATAGACCGCTCCCTACTAACGCCTTACCTAGAAAAAATGCAACCATATTTGCATTTTCTTTGGCTATATTATCAACCACTATACTCCTAGTCTTTGTCAATCAAATTACCGCTTGGTTAACGCTAATATCAATGATCGGCTATGCAGTTATTTATACAATCTACCTTAAGCGCACCACTCCGCAAAATATTATATGGGGTGGAGCGGCAGGGGCTATGCCACCGGTCTTAGGATGGACGGCAGTTACTGGCTCTTTACACACAGAAGCTTTGTTGTTGTTTCTAATTATATTTGTTTGGACGCCACCACATTTTTGGGCATTAGCTATTAAGCGTCGTGAAGAGTATAAAAAAGTTGATATTCCTATGCTTCCAGTGACCCATGGAGTTGAGTTTACCAAGGAGCAGGTATTGTTGTATACAGTTATGTTATTAGCAGTTTCGCTGTTTCCGTTTATAACTAGAATGAGTGGCTTGTTATATTTATCTGCAGCAGTAATACTTGGGGTTGTTTTTGTTTATCATGCCTGGCGTCTGCATCAAGAGCCAAGCGATAAAAACGCAATGAAAGCCTTTGGTTTTTCTATATTTTATTTATCTGCATTGTTTTTGTTTTTACTAATTGATCACTACATTAGGTTTATTATTGCCTTGTTTTAAGTGACATATACACAATTAATATAAATATAGCCCCTCCTAAAATTGCAACCAGTCCACCAGTCCTAGTTAAAAATATACTCAAATCTGTAGTTTGTGCCAAATTTCCAACCGTGCCTACAGTTTTTCTAGCCGCACCGTGCGATCCTGATATTGCTAAGCCGCCAATATGCATTAACTGGCCAATTGTATAAATAATTGGCTGAGCGTAAGCCAGTCTTTTCAGTCTTATACTATATCCTAGCTTCTCTAAACTATAGTATATAAGCCCCATAATGCTTAAAGTAACCCCAACAATTGAGCCATGGTAATGTGCTGGAATAATAGTATTAATGCCAGATATATAAATAGCAATCAGTCCGCCGGTTAAAAACATAAGCATAGAGCTGTATAGGCTAATGCCGGTAATGCTTTTGAGACTCGACAATTTGGTCTTAGACAGTATGACCAACGATAACAATATTGGAGCTATGCCATTACCCCAAATCATCATATTAGTCATGCCTAGTCGATACTCAATACTGTCAATATTAAATACAAAGTGTATGTACAAGGCGTATATCACGGGTAGTGCCATTATTAAATAGATACCGCTTAATAATGGGCTATTAAGATTTACATGGTCTAATTCATATAGTTTTACCCAGATGCTAAGCATTAATAGGCTGACCATTAACTGCAAGACATGTCCACCGCCCCAGAACAAAAATTCATAATATCCAGAAGAGCTGGTGTCAAGTATAAGATAACTATGTGCGGTCATATATACGGCAACAAAGTATAGTATGGCCATAAGTTTGGTTGCTAGTGCACTACTAGACTTAAATGCTGATAGAGCAAGCATTAGTGCTGCAAAAGAGAACATACCTAAGCCAATAAAAAACCATACAGACTCAAGCACTGGAATATAGTTGTTCAACAAAGGGTTGGGCTGGTTAATAAATGCTGCAATAGCTATTAGAAACGTACCAGCAACAGCAACACCAAAAAAGTTACGCTGTAACCTGTTGCCAAGATTGCCATTGATGCTCCATAATAATATAGCGCCAGTTATCATCCATATGTAAACAGATAAATCTACGTGAATAACCAGAGCAGTTTTAAATACTTGCCCCCATTCCATTTGGTCTACATTTATAGTTCTTAATAAAACCAAAGCAATTGCGGTTATTCCCGGAATTATTAAAGAGGCTAGGGCGAGTTTTATCCACTTGGTTTGATAGCTCATAATTTTTTTTGCTTTAGTGTAAACACAATAGGCATTATTTTAAATATATTAACCAATGTTAATAAAGTTTAATTTTTTTTTACTAATGTTAGTTATTTTACAGGTATCATTATAATCTGCATGTGTATACATACACTATTAGTGTGGAGATATGTGCACTATGTTTTGATTTATAAAAAGTAAGAATATTGAACTAAAAAAAAGGGGTCTGTTGATGAACTTAGTAGAAAAGTATGATTTAGGCGTAGTTAAATGGTTTTCCATTATGGCGACTGTTTACTTAGTTGTAGGCACACTAGTTGGTGTTTATATCGCTTCAGAATTGGCTTGGCCATTTCTTAATGATTTGGGATTAGACGTCCCTTATTTTCAATTTGGTCGATTAAGACCGCTACATACTAATGCAGTTATTTTTGCATTTGGTGGCTCGGCACTTATGGCTACAGCCTTCTATATTGTGCAAAGGACCAACCAAACTAGACTGTGGTCTAATAAAATGGCATGGTTTACATTCATAATGTGGAATTTAGTTATTGTTTCTGCGGTTGTTACTCTACCTTTGGGTATGACGCAAGCTAAAGAATACGCTGAACTAGAGTGGCCAATTGATATTGCTATTACCTTAGCATGGGCAACATACTTGTATAACTTTATTATGACTATCCATATTCGTGATAGAAACAAAGTGCCACATGTATATGTAGCAAACTGGTTCTTTATGGGAATGATGGTAATGGTAACTTACTTGCATGTGGTAAATTCACTTGCTATTCCGGTAAGCCTAACAGACTCTTACTCCATCTTCTCTGGCGTACAAGATGCAATGATTCAGTGGTGGTGGGGTCACAATGCTGTAGGCTTTTTCTTGACAGCTGGCTTCTTGGGCATTATGTATTACTTTATTCCTAAGCAGGCGCAACGCCCTATTTATTCATATCGTTTATCAGTAATTCATTTCTGGGCCTTAATGTTCGGTTATGTATGGTTAGGCGCTCACCACTTACAATACACAGCTCTACCAGACTGGGCGGGCTCATTAGGTGCAACTATTTCACTTGCAATGATTATTCCATCATGGGGTGGCGCACTAAACGGTATATTAACTTTATCTGGAGCTTGGGATCGTTTGCGTGAAGATTATATTCTACGTTTCCTAATTATGTCGCTCGCGTTCTATGCAATGAGCACATTCGAAGGCCCAGTAATGTCAGCTAAGACGGTAAATGCCCTTTCACACTATACTGACTGGACTATTGGTCATGTGCACTCTGGCGCCCTAGGTTGGAATATTATGGTTGCAGCAGGCGCACTATATCATATGATTGAAAAGATCTATAACGTTAAGCTATCTAGTAAATTGCTAGCAATTCATTTCTGGACACATACAATTGGTACAGTGGTTTACATTGTGTCTATGTGGGTATCTGGAATTATGCAAGGATTGATGTGGAGAGCATATGACGAGTATGGCACTCTAGCTTATACATTTGCTGAGTCAGTATCTGCTATGCACCCTTATTATGTAATGAGAGTAATGGGCGGAGTACTAGTTGTACTAGGTGCGGTTACTATGTTAATTAATATTGTTGCTACCATTCGTAAATCCGGCAACGTTCAAACAGCTAACGCATAAGGGAGGAAAAGACAATGGCAAATAACAAAATAAAAGAAAGTTTTCAGGTTAAGTGCGAGAAAAATATTTTTGCAATGTACTTGTTTATGGCATTATCTGTGTCATTAGCGGGCCTTGTAGAGATTGTCCCTCTTTTTACCAACCCAGATGCAGTAAAGGATGAAGTAACTACTGCAGATGGAACTAAGAGTCTATTATGGCAAAGAGCAGAAGGTCAAAAATTATCCGACTGGAATCCAGGTGATGGCGTGCGCCCTTTAACAGCATTAGAAGTTGCTGGTCGTGATGTCTACTTACGTGAGGGGTGTTACTTATGTCACTCACAAATGATCCGTCCATTCAGAGATGAGAAAGAGCGCTATGGTCACTTCTCTCTAGCGGTAGAGTCAAAATATGATCACCCTTTTCAGTGGGGATCTAAAAGAACAGGACCTGATCTAGCACGCCTTGGTGGTAAGTATTCTGATGAATGGCATATCTTGCATATGCGTAACCCACAGGCAGTAGTTCCAGAATCAGTTATGCCTAAGTATCGCTTCCTTGATGATGCAAAAGTTGACGGTGCAACTATCCAGGCAAATATGACGGGTTTGTCTAGAGTTGGAGTTCCTTATACAGACAGCGATATTGCTGAAGCGGCTGCTGAGGTAGAAGGAAAGACCGAGATGCAGGCGATAGTAGCTTACTTACAGTCACTAGGAAATATGATTAAGTTTGAAGATGGAGTTACCTACAGAGAGTAATGACTACTATAGATAAAATTGGTGCTGCCACTGCAGTTATTATATTTATTTTGTTGTCAGTTGCTTATTTTTATGCCTTTAGGCCTAAGAATAAGCAACAATTTGAAGACTTACGTGACTTCGTAAACAAAGAAGATTAAGAGCTAAGGAGAAAAATAATGAGTGAACATAAAAATCCATACCCAGGCGAAAACAATACCGGGCATTTTTGGGATGATGATCAAGATGTTAGAGAATTAAACAACCGTCCGCCAAGATGGTATATGGTTGCAATGTATATCAGCGCAATATCTGTTGTGGTTTATGCACTATACTTTCCAGCAATACCATGGTTTGGTGACAATACCAAAGGTATGGCAAACTGGTCATCAATTGACGAGTTAAACGAAAGCGTTGCTGAATTGGAGAAATATCGACAAGAAAAGTTTGCCGACAAAGAGAAGGCAATTTCAGAAAGCTCACTAGAGGAGATCGTACTTAATGACGACCTCAGAGAGTATGCAGTCAAAACTACTAAGGTGCTCTTTGGTGAAAACTGTGCGGCCTGTCACGGTGCTGGCGGTCAAGGTAATGATGGCTTCCCAGTATTAGCAGACGATGATTGGTTGTTTGGTGGTACATTGTCAGCGATTTCTGCTTCTATCATCAATGGTCGTCAAGGCAACATGCCTAAAATGCCAATGACAGCAGATGAAGCAAACACACTTGCAGACTACATATTGGCTGTTGGTAGTGGCGCAGCTGGAAGTGATGCTGGAAAAGCGCTGTATATGACCAAAGGCTGTATTGGTTGTCATAGTCCAACTATGGCAGGTAATCAAGCACTTGGCGCGGTTAATCTTAGTGATGGAATTTATCGTTTTAAGGCTGATGACCAAAAAGCTTCGGTCTTACGTACAATTACACACGGTATTAATCAAGCTCACGATCCACAATCACAAAGCGCAGTAATGCCAGCGTTCGGTGCGTCTAATGTAATTGATACAGTACAAATCAAAAAACTTGCAGTTTATGTTCATCAGTTAGGTGGTGGCGTAAAGGTTAAGGCGGTTACTAAGGCTTCAGCAGACCCTAGATACACTCCAGTAGTTGCTAAGAGTGATAGTTTTGCAGATGTTATTGCTGCAGCTGAAGCTAACTACAAGAAAAACCTTGATCAAGGTATGGCTTGGAGAGATACTGGCAAAATGATAAAAAAGGCTAAAAAAGATAAAGATGTTGTGCTAGCTGAAAAAGCAAACACTCAAGCAGTGAACGCTCTTAGACAGGCTTCTGTAGCTGGCACTGCCGGCCCAACTTTTTAACTTTTATTGGTTAGTAAAAAATGCCTCACAATAGAGGCATTTTTTTCGTCTTTTATAAAACACAAGAACGACTAAAAACAATAAAAAAACCGATTTATTTTCAATAATATTTATCGCCTTTATGGGTATAATTTCACTTTGACGCCGAAGTAGCACAGTTGGTAGTGCAACTGATTTGTAATCAGTAGGTCGCCAGTTCGAGTCCGGCCTTCGGCACCATAATCAAAATGGTTTGTAGCTTATATCTGCAAGCCCTTTTTATGCATATTGTACCGGTGTTGCAATCAAACGGTTTTTCAAACCGAAAATTTTCAATATGTATTACCCTGACCCAACACTCAAAATAACTATATTTTCTAAATATTTGACGATTTTCTGTTAATTTAGAGCCTATTGGTTGTCATAATCAACATTTATCGGAATTTCAGTTGTCTGTTTCATTTTCTCTATTACAAAGTTAGATGTAACTTTTAGAAAAGAGGCTTTGTTTATTAGTCTTTTATAAAACAAATCATACCCCTCAATATCTTTAA
>PNQY01000011.1 GCA_002909145.1 Candidatus Thioglobus perditus | reverse complement strand
CCCCGTTTCTCGCCCCACTATTTGTAAAAAACCCAGTAAAAACTGGTCTTAATAATTTACAAAACCACTTGGTAGTAATCAGATCGCCAAGTACTGGTGCCTTAGTTCCTCATTATCGAGCAACTCTTGTGACGTCCCATCAAACACAATCTTTCCAGTATCTAATATTAAAGCCCTGTCTGCCAAACGTAGAACTGCAACCGCATTTTGTTCAACAATAATTGTAGTGATGCCTAGTTTTTTAATGTCCAACAAAATACTTTCAATCTCTTTAACAATTACTGGGGCAAGTCCCTCGTATGGCTCGTCTAGTAATAATAGCTTAACATCTCTGGCCAAGGCTCTAGCAACAGCCAACATCTGTTGCTCTCCACCTGACAAAGTAACCCCGTCCTGATTTCGTCTTTCTTTTAATCTAGGGAAGTGCTCATATATGCGCTCCAATGACCAGCCAATAGGCTCTTCTATTTGTGCTAATTGTAAATTCTCTTCAACGCTTAGACCTCCAATAATACAACGATCTTCAGGTACCAAGGCGACACCATGTTGGGCAACTTGATAGTCTTCCATACTGTGTAGTGGCTGATGATCAAGCCAAATCTCACCTTGATCTACATGTGGCTCTGTTGCACGCGCAATAGATCTTAATGTTGAAGTTTTTCCGGCACCATTTCTGCCCAACAATGCAACAATTTCGCCCTCTCTAATATCAAAATTTACACCCTGGACAATATAACTTTCTCCATAATAAGAGTGCATATTCCAGCACGAAAAGAATGCGGGGTCTGCCCCCTGAGAAACAATTGGTTTATTACTTTTACTCATGAGAACCACCTAAATAAGCTTCCTGTACAATTGGGTTTCCTTTGATTTCCTCTGGAGTTCCTGTTGCAATTATTGCTCCGCGGGCAAGAACCGAAATTTTATCTGCCACACTAAAAACAACGTGCATATCATGCTCAATAATAATTTTTGTCATACCACCTTCTTTAATTTTCTTAAGTAAATCAATAGTCTTATTAGTGTCATGCCTTGCCATACCAGCCGTTGGCTCATCTAATAATAATAATTTTGGATGCTGCACTAAACACATAGCCAATTCTAGTCGACGCTTATCACCCCTAGACATGCTTCCAGCTAAATTATGCAGTTTATCGCTCATACCAATACTAGAAAGTACACTAATTGCATCCTCTTTGATACTCTTTTCAGAGGCAAGAGAACGTAAAAATTTAAATTTAAATGAGCCTTCGTGTTTAGCTAGAGCCGGTACCATTACGTTTTCCAACAAACTCAATTCTGGAAAAATTTCTGGTGTTTGAAATACTCTAGCCAAGCCCATTTGATTAATTTCATGAGGCTCTTTACCAAGAACGTTCTCTCCATTAAATAGAACTTCGCCTGTATCAGACTCCAATAGACCAATAATTACATTTAATAAGGTAGACTTTCCCGCACCATTGGGACCAATGATTGCATGAACCTTGCCTTTTTCAATTTCAAGATTGACATTATTTAAAGCCTTTAATCCATGGAAGGTTTTATTGACATTATGAATTTTTAAAACAGTTTCAGACATTTATTCCCCCCCCTGTTTTAATTTTTCTTGCTCATTGGTTTTTGAAAATCTATCCTTCATCTTTTGAAAACCTTCAATTATGCCGCCAGGTAAAAATATTACTACAGTCATAAAAATCAACCCCAGAGTTAAGTGCCACCCTTCGCCAACAAAAGGCATAACAATCACTACCATTGAATCTTGCAGCCACACAGGCAAGAAATCGAATAATGTATAGAGTACAGCCTCGTTTATAGATGAGAAGATATTTTCAAGGTACTTAATAATAGCCACACCCAGTAATGGACCATAAAGTGTGCCCACACCACCTAAAATTGTCATTAATACCACTTCACCAGATGCGGTCCATTGCATCCTTTCAGCGCCTGCCAACGGATCAGTTACTGCCATCAGTCCTCCAGCCAGACCCGCAAACATGCCCGAAATAACAAAAGCAGACAGCAAGTAAGGACGGGTGTTATAACCCGTATATTTCATCCTGTGTTGATTAGATTTAATAGCCTTAAGTTTTAATCCGAAAGGTGAGTTAAAGACCTTTAGTGACAGGAAAAAAGCAACAATCAGCATGACTGCACAAAAATAAAATCCCGAATAACCACTCATAGATATACCGAACAGTTCCGTAGAGGGCAAGCCGTCACCTGCTGCCTCAAACATACGGTCAATCACACGGGGGTCCTTTGTGGTTAGCTGTAGTCCGGTCTCTCCATTGGTAATTGGAGTTAAAACTGAGTAAGCTAAGTTATAGAACATTTGTGCGAATGCCAAAGTTAAGATCGAAAAATAGATACCAGATCGTCTAAGGCTAACGTAGCCCACCATAACTGCAACAACTCCTGACAGCAGCACTGATAAGGCGAGTGCCGGTATAACATTCATAGTTAATAACTTGAATGACCATACCGCCGTATATGAACCAACTCCTATAAAAATAGCATGACCAAAAGACAGATAACCAGTCAAACCAAATAAGATGTTATACCCGATAGCGAAAATACCGAAGATTGCAAATTTTTGCAACAAGTCAGGATAGTTGGCGCCAATAGGATCGAGCCAAATTGGCATTGAAAGAACTATTGCAGAGAATATTAGCATAGTAGTTAATTCATTTTGTTTTTTTTCAAATAGCATGATCTTTTTAATCCTCCATTACACCTTTACGTCCCATTAAACCTCTAGGACGCGTTAACAAGATAATCACTGCTACTAAATAAATAATAATCTGATCAATTCCTTTGAAGAGCTCGCTAATGACTGTCATTGAAGCAAAAGACTGCAAGATTCCCAATAAAAACCCTGCCGCAACGGCTCCACCTAGTGAGCCCATACCTCCAACAACTACAACCACAAAAGATAAGACCAGAAAGTCCATACCCATATGATAGTCAGGCGGTAGTACTGGCACATACATTACACCAGCTAGCCCTGCCACAACGGCAGCAATGCCAAATACAATAGTAAATTTCCGTTGTACGTTAATACCTAAAAACGCAACCATTTGCCTATCAAACATACCCGCTCTTACAATCATTCCAAAGGTCGTTAACTGTAAAAATGCAAATACTGAGGCAATCACAACGCCCGAGAAGACTAGATAAATCAAACGCCACCACGGGTAAACCAAATTCTCACTTAGGCCTAACCATGTTCCAATCTGTGCACTACTAGAGACAATATCTGGTGCCGGTGTTGGGATGGGGTTGGCGCCAAAAAAGTGACGTACAATCTCTTGAATTACAATCGCCAGACCGAACGTTACAAGAATTTGTTCTGCGTGTGTTCGCTTATAGAAATGACGAATTAATCCTCTTTCCATAGCTAAACCAATCATAAGCATTACTGGTATCGCCATAAAAATTGACAAAGGTACTGCATAATCTATGATACTCAGCCCCAGTTCTCCAAACCAAATCTCCAAATATGGTTGTTCCTTATAGGCAACAAAGAAAGTGATGCTTGGGTCTACCACCTTCACCGATAAGGTTAGTATTTTCTGAAATGTCACCGCACAGAAAGCACCCAACATAAACAATGCGCCGTGCGCAAAGTTAACCACACCGAGCGTTCCAAAAACCAGTGTCAATCCAAGAGCAATTAGTGCATAAGCAGCACCCTTGTCTAGGCCATTAAGTAATTGTATTAAAACAGCATCCATAATAAGTTTCCATTAATAAGCACTATCAGGCATATAACTATACCTAGATAAATATATTTATTTAATAACTGTCGAAAAAAATGCCAACCGCAAATGGATTGCAGCTGGCATTTAAAGTTAACTTACAAAGTTTAAGCCTTGTAAGGACCTAACTCACCACCAAAGATTGATGCATCGTACTCAACCTGAGAACGTGGCACTTCTTTAACGATATCAAGCAGATCAAACTGAGAGCTTGGGTTTTGCTTACCACGTACCACTAGAACATCCTTAAAACACTGGTGGTCTTCAGCACGGTACTCAGTTGCACCGTTACCCATACCATCAAACTTGAAGCCTTCTAGTTGTCTGATAACTTCAGGCGGGTAGAACGTGCCAGCATTTTCAACAGCATTTGCATATAGCAACGTCTGAACGTAACATGTGTGTGCAGCCATTGAAGGTGGGAAACCATACTCTTGACCGAACGACTTAACGAACGCCTTAGAGCCTTCATCTTGTAACTGCCAATCCCAGTTAGTTGTACCTAAAATGCCTTTAAGGTTTTCACCTGCACCCTGTGCCATTAGACGTGAATATAGAGGCACTATAATTTCAAACTGCTTACCGTTCACTGCTTTATCACGTAAGCCGAACTGGACTGCCTGCGTCAGAGAGTTAATCATATCTTTACCATAATGGTTAAGAATTAACGTATCAGCGCCAGAGTTCAAGATCGGAGTAATAAACTGAGAGAAGTCACCTGCACCAACTGGTGTTTTAACTGTCGCAGTTGTATTCCAACCTAAAGCTTCAGTTGTCTCCTTGATTGACTGCTCCTGTGTCCAACCCCAAGTGTAATCAGCAGTTAAGTGGTATGCATTTCTGTCTGTGCCCATTTCTTCTTTAAGTACTGGACCTAAAGCCGAGCCTGACATCTTAGCATTAAAGAAATGACGGAAGCCATAACGACGCTTGTCTTTACCTGTAGTATCGTTAGAGTGAGTTAAACCGGCCATAAAAATAACGCCAGCTTCCTGCGCTAAACCTTGTACCGCAATAGCAACACCTGATGACGAACCGCCAGAAATCATAAGTGCGCCGTCTTTCTCAATCATACGTTTTGCAGATGCACGAGCGGCATCAGATTTAGTCTGTGTGTCGCCAGTTACATAAGTTACTTTTTTACCCAGAATACCATTACCTTTTAAATTCATTGGCTTCATAGTATTCATCAGGCCACCATCGCCTTCACCATTCAAATGCTTAACAGCTAATTTATATGCGCGCAATTCATCGGCACCCTCATCTGAATAAGACCCTGTTTGTGGCACATTAAAACCTAGCGTTACTGAACCTGCACGCCCCGGATTGTTTGTAAAGTCTTTAGCATAAGCTCCTTTGGTAAAAAACATTGGAACTGCTGAAACTGCTGCAACAGTGGCACTAGTTTTTACAAAGTCTCTTCTACTAATATTGTTTTTGTTTTTATTATCCATATATACTATCCCCTTTATATTTAATCACAATTAAAAAAACATCAAAAAAAGCTCTCTAGAAAGCTTTCTAGAAAACTATGCGACACAGTATAAGCTAATACCAAACAAATAAAACAACTATTAATAAAAGCTAATATAACCTAGCTCCAAGTGCAATATAAATAGTTAAAAGACAAGCTAAGGAAATAATACCTCTTAACCCTATTGTGCAAGTATTTATTAATAATAAATTAAATATATGCACACTCGTATTACGTAAAAAAAATGGTGAAAACAAAACCGACTATAGGGCATATCCCTTCACTATTTACTTGTCACAACCTAACTTCTAAGTCAACATTTATCGGAATTTCAGTTGTCTGTTTCATTTTCTCTATTACAAAGTTAGATGTAACTTTTAGAAAAGAGGCTTTGTTTATTAGTCTTTTATAAAACAAATCATACCCCTCAATATCTTTAA
>PNQY01000104.1 GCA_002909145.1 Candidatus Thioglobus perditus | reverse complement strand
CCACGATTAAACATATCAACAATATGAGTCTCAGTAAATGATAATTCACCTGTTAACTCATTATAGGTTTTATCAATCGTACCGCCAGTGATTAAAACTTTGATTTTCATGCGCTCATCATACCTTGAATCGATATTAGAATTTTTCTTGATTAAAAGGCGCCTCTTGCTCTATTTGCAAATATTAAGCACAAATAATCTCTAAGAGGATGGCAGACCCGATGCTAAAATTATGCTTTAGGAAAAAATAAAAAGCCTTATTATATTAGCTAATAAAAATTTCAGAAATTTTACGAATGACTGTTTTTAAACTCTTTTTCCAAAAATATCAGAACCAATTCTCACAAAAGTAGCACCATTTTTAATGGCCAACTCAAGATCAGAGCTCATTCCCATCGATAAAGTGTCTAAATTGGGGTATTTTTGCATTATTTGTGTCATTTTCTTAAAGCTTTGCTCACTATTGTCTGGATTTGGAATACACATAAAGCCCCGCAATAAAATATTTTGGAAATTTTCAAAATGAGCAACAGTTTGTTCGATTTCACCCTCTAAAACGCCAGATTTAGTTGGTTCATTGTCAATATTGACTTGCAAAAGCACATTAAGCCTGCCTAGATTATTTGACCTTTGATCGTTCAGACGTTTGGCGATTTTCAGCCTATCAACACTATGCACCCAATCAAAATTTTGAGAGATTTTATTAGTTTTGTTAGACTGGATTGGGCCGATAAAATGCCAGATTAAATTCTGACCTTTTAATTTCTCAATTTTATCCAGCGCTTCTTGCAGGTAATTTTCACCAAAATGACACTGCCCTGCATCGATCGCTTGTTGTAAGTAAGAGGCTGGTTTGGTTTTACTAACAGCAATCAGTGTTACTTGATTATGCACATCAGCTTTTTGAATTCGTTGCCTAACTTTTTCTAAATTATCTCTTATCAAAATACAGTACTAGCATCAAAAACTGGTCCGTCAACACAGACTCTCTTCATCGCTGGACCGGCATCTGTTTGCACTTCAACCACGCAACCTGCACAACCGCCAACCCCGCACGCCATATGCTCTTCTAGTGACACCTGGCATGGCAAATCATACTCTTTTGCAAGATTTGCA
>PNQY01000010.1 GCA_002909145.1 Candidatus Thioglobus perditus | reverse complement strand
GTAGGTCACACGTTCGAATCGTGTAGGGCGTGCCACAAAAGTTTTTATGGCGGGAATAGCTCAGTTGGTAGAGCCCCGGATTGTGATTCCGGTTGTCGCGGGTTCGAACCCCGTTTCTCGCCCCATATTTAATCCTTTGTTTCAAAGGGTTTCTTTCATCTCTTAACTAAATTCAAAGTCAGTAAATCCTCTTTGCGTGCAGTTTTGCGTGCAGTTTACTTGGAGATTGCTATGGCTTATATACAAAAGGTCAAACGTAAGAAGGGAGTTGTTTATCGTGCTTACATACGCCCTACTGGACTAAAACCAGTTACAAAATCATTTAACACTAAGCGTGAAGCCGTTCAATTTATCAATAGACTTGATGATGACAAGAGGCAAATCCAAGTCTTTCAACAAAATAAATACAAAACACCCCTATCTGAACTAATTGATGAATACTTAAATACTGGATACACCGGTCGAAGACTGAAGGATGAGAAATATAAACTTAACTTCTGGAAATCTCAACTAGGCAGTAAACAAATTTCAGAAATAACAAGGATGGATATATCTAACTCCTTGTCCACACTACCTTCTCACTTATCAAATGCAACTATTAATCGCTACAAAGCCTCTATATCTGTAGTATTTTCATTTGCGTGTAGATATTACGAATTACTAGACAATCCAGTTTTGCACGTCCCTTCTAGACCCGAAAATAATGCAAGAGTTAGGTATTTATCCAATACTGAAAGAACTGAACTGTTCCATTCAACTAAAATATCGAAGTGGGATAAGTTATATTTAATCACTTTAATGGCTGTCACTACTGGAGCGCGCAAAGGCGAGTTATTGGAATTAAAGTGGAGTGATATTGACCTTAATAAAGGCACTGCTTATGTTGCCATTACCAAGAATGGAGAGCCTAAAGTACTGCCATTAACCAATGAGGTAATATCCGAACTGCATAGGTTCAAACATCAGCGCCCACAACTAGTATTCAATTCAGAATTAAAACCAAATAAGCCTTATGAGTTCTTTAAGCTTTGGAAGAAAGCACTAGAACAAGCAAACATCCAGGACTTTAGGTTTCACGACCTACGTCACACAACAGCATCCTACCTAGCTCAGAGCGGTGCTAGCTTGCTTGAAATAGCAGAGGTGCTTGGGCACAAACAAATCCAAGTAACAAAGAGGTATGCTCATCTCTGCATTGGTCACAAGCAGAAGCTAATCAATAAAGTAATGTCCAACTTGTGACGATTTTCCATTGCTTCTACTGGTAAAAACACCCTCTCCTATGGGGAAATAGTTGGCTTAAGATTTTATTCCTAGGGGCTGACATTTTTGATATGTTTTTATAATTTAATTGAAAAATTTATGTCTATAAATATAGGTGTGGTGACAAGCCAGTTGGCAACTTACCCTAGGCTTACTATTGCTAAACTACGTTACCGCTCACCACCACACTGTTTTATAAGGCTGAGCCCATATTTTTGATGTATCTATATTGGCTCATATGTCTTCGATATTCTTTCGCCAAGAACACTTCTTCATTATTGGTTATTGCATCGATAATCACTTGAGGTATATCACTGGTTTCATTGCGTGAAATAAGTCTGAAGTATTTACAGATAGCTTCATCTCTTAGATGTAGCCCTTCCATTGAAGCAGGGCAGAATGCAGAATTGCAGCTGTCGAACCTCGGGCATTGTTTGGATACGTTTAGTTTTATTGTTTGATTTGTCATAGTATTTCCTATAATTATTAATTAACAGCAGACGTAGCAATCTCTACGAAGTAATCGCACAGGGTGTATATCTGTTGTTGTGGGTTTAGTGGTTAAAGGTGTGTAATATCAGCAGATATTGGTACACCATAGAACTCAAAGAAGCGTTCTTGCATTAACTCTTGAACTTTCTTTGCGTGTTTGCTTTGGGTGATTAAAGCATCGTGAAGTGGTAAAGCGGGAATACCAAGTTTGATGAGTTGCTTGATAACATCAATCATTATCCTAGCTTCATCATTAGCAAGCTCCAGCCCTATTCCAGAGTAGAAGTGCCGAGCAATCTTTGGATGTTTGTCTTCAATAAGCTTAATGGTTGATGTGTAATCCAGCCCCTTAAACTCACGCTTAATAGTTTCATCACTACAATGACTGAAGCTCTTGGCAGATGAGCTTTTATTAATCATTCTTTGAGTTTGTTTCTTAATACCCTTCCTGCTAATGCCCATTGCAAATAGCTCTGGAATGTCATAGGCATCATAATCATCTGAATGATAATAACCATCAAGTGCATACATCTGGGCTATATGCATTGAACTGAAGTCCACTTCACTACAAGGCTCATTGTTTATGGTCATACCTTGTCGTAATTCCTTCTTGAGATTAATCCAGTAAGCACCGTACATCCTACCACCTAGGTCAAATGAACCGTGACTGAATATTCTGTGTATCTGGTTACAGCTAGTGTCTTTACAAAGTGGACTTACTAATGGAATGTATGGTGTATCTACGTCCGTACTTGTACTTCTAATACTGCTTCTTCTATATTTAATATCCAATGGTCTAAGCATCTGGTTAATTAACTCTACTTCTTCTCTCATTGAATTAGTATTGTCATCATCTACGTAATCAAGATTTCTCTTGGTCTTCTTAAACCAGTCAGTAGTAGTAGTTTCCCTTAGAACAATAAGCTCATCTCGTTTGAAGTAGTAGCTAGCAGTACCATAATGACTAAAGTATTCAAGTAACGAGTGATGCACATAAATAGATGTCTGCTTTTGCTTCTTCCAGC
>PNQY01000103.1 GCA_002909145.1 Candidatus Thioglobus perditus | reverse complement strand
ATATAGAACATGCAGCTTATAAGTGTTATGTTTTTGTCAAAGGCGATATTGATCTTCGTGACAAAATTATGATGGAAATTAATGAAAAAGGCGTGCCTTGCTATTCTGGCTCATGTTCAGAAGTCTATTTAGAAAAGGCATTCGACAATACTGGATTTAAACCTGAAGAAAGGCTTCCTGTCGCCAAAGAGCTGGGAGAAACGAGTTTAATGTTTTTAGTTCATCCAACTTTAACTGAGGAAGAAATTCAAAAAACATGCGATGTTTTAACGGAAGTGGCTTTAGCTAATTATGATGGTTAGCAACAACAAGCCAATCTTGATCGTTCCAACCTTGAAAATATCTCATTTTAACTGAATTTAAAAAAAATCACATGAGTGCAATAAATACCTTTTAACGAAACAAACTTAGCTTTTGATAAATGCCCTTATCGACCATAAAAACACTTATACTAAATCAACTGAATTGAACTGATTTACATCTCTTGCTAAGCAAACTAATCAATCTATCGCGCCTCAACAAACAACTAATTATGTTGTTTGTTGATTCTGTTGCGCTTGTGTCAATATTGTTGGCATCGTTCTCAATTCGTCTTGGGTATTGGTACTTTCCAGAAAGTGATTTGATTTGGGTGGTATTCGGTGCGCCAATTATTGCCGTCATTATTTTTGTGCGTTTTGGTTTGTATCGTGCAGTGATTCGTTATGTTGGTTTTAAGGCCTTATGGTCTATTGTGCAAGCAGTCTCGCTATATGCATTAGTGTGGGGTGTGATTGGATTTATGGCGGCGGTGGAGGGTATTCCTCGCTCAGTTATACTGATTAACTGGGTGTTGTCCTTATTAGCTATTGGCGGGTTGCGTGTTGTGGCGCGTTGGCTTTTAACTAGAAGTAACAATACGAAAGATGCAGGTGCTTGTAGCAATTGCAAAAGAGCTTTAGTGTATGGTGCGGGTGATGCGGGCATTCAGCTTGTTAGTGCATTGGGGTACTCTTCTGAATACAACCCTGTTGGGTTTGTTGACGATTCAAAAGAACTGCAAGGTCATCAGATTGCAGGATTGAGTGTTTATTCAGTTGATGCTATTGCAGGTGTAATTAACAAGTTAAGCGTAGACGAAGTGTTGATTGCCATGCCGTCAGCTTCTCGTACTAGACGACTTGATATTATTAATGCATTGGAGTCTTATCCAGTGTTAGTTCGCATGTTGCCTGGTGTGGCAGAATTAGCCGAAGGCAAGGTAAGTATTGGTGATTTGCGTAAAGTTAGTATTAAAGACTTGCTTGGTCGTGATACAGCTCCTGTCAATCAAGAACTATTGGGTAAAAATATTACCAATAAAACAGTTGTAGTAACGGGTGCTGGTGGCTCAATTGGATCGGAGCTTTGCAGACAAATCATATTTTTAAAGCCAAAAGCGCTCATTTTGTATGAAATGAGCGAACTAGCGCTTTATACCATTGAAAAAGAGCTGTCTAACATTGGTGTACATTCTATGGATATTTATCCAATATTGGGCAGTGTTAATAATAAATCCAGGCTTACCAATGTGTTTGAACGCTTTAGTGTAGATACCATCTATCATGCCGCCGCTTATAAGCATGTGCCAATGGTGGAGTTTAATAATACTGAAGGGGTTAATAACAATGTATTTGGTACTTTGAGTTGTGCACAGGTGGCGATTGATACCGGAGTTGAAACTTTTGTGCTGATCTCAACAGATAAAGCGGTACGTCCGACCAACACCATGGGCGCAACTAAGCGTAGTGCTGAGTTAGTATTGCAGGCTCTGGCTGCTAAGCAGAGTGGGACAAAGTTTACGATGGTGCGTTTTGGCAATGTGCTTGGGTCTAGTGGCTCGGTCATTCCACTATTTAGACAGCAGATTAAAGAGGGTGGTCCGGTAACAGTGACAGATGCAAATATCATCCGTTATTTTATGACGATACCTGAAGCGGTAGAGTTGGTGATTCAAGCGGGGTCCATGGGTTTAGGTGGCGATGTTTTTGTACTTGATATGGGTAAGCCAGTGCGCATTGTTGATTTGGCCAAGAAGATGGTTCGATTAAGTGGGCTAGAAGTAAAAGATGAGTCTCATCCTGATGGAGATATTGAGATTAAATATACAGGCCTAAGGCCTGGAGAGAAGCTTTATGAGGAGCTCTTGATTGGTGACAATGTTAGTGATACGGATAATCCACTAATTATGCGTGCACAGGAAGATATGATTGCATGGGATGAGCTTGAGCTGATATTAAATGGTTTGAGCGATGCCATCAATGAGTGTGACCAAGATAAGTTACGCAAGCTGCTGACTCATCTTGTGCCTGACTTTAAGCCGCAGTGTGCGATCACAGACGTATTGTATA
>PNQY01000102.1 GCA_002909145.1 Candidatus Thioglobus perditus | reverse complement strand
ATATCGTAAAGACATTGATAAAAATATTGCCTTCTCAGTTAAGCATATGATGACCGACAATCTAAACCATAAACAAGATTCGCAAACTGTAAGTTCTAGCTTTATTGGAGCGAAATATAAAGACTTAAAAGTTGGTTTTGCTAAGAATCCTGGTGAAGAGTCTAGGTCTGCAGAAGTATCTTATAAATACAAATTTTAGAATTTTTAAACAATAGACTGACTGGCTGATAATCTGAAATCCTGTCTCATATGCAAGGGATGGTTTATTAATACACCTATACTGCCGTTAGGGTCCCCCTGGGCGGGTCAATCTGAATATGAAAGATAGAGGAAGGGTCTATCAAATAACTAAATAATAACCTTACTATTAGTAAGTATATTTACTGTTAATCATCATTAAATAATTAGTTTTTATTAATAAAAATCAATGGTTTAAGTATAATATAGGCATGTCTAAATTCAACCTATTCTTAAGCTCTGACTCTCCCCATATTAACCAGTCAACAAGCGAGCTAAACAATAAGTTAGGCTTCAAAAGACCAGAGCCTGAGAAGGCATTAAAGTCACTGTTGTGCAATCTATTTATTAAGCCTAATAGTTGGATTCTAGTTCAAAGAAAGAAGCAACCTTTAGGCACCAAAAGAGGCAATCCACTGGGTATAGGAATAACGGCATTTATAAAAGTTTTAGATGCTCTATTTAAATACGGTTTTATTGAACAAAAGATAGGCTCAAAGCTTCAGAACAGGAAAACTGAAATCAAAGCTACTGAAGGTTTATTAATTTGGTTCAAGAGCAGCAAATGGGCTGATGATGATATAGACATATACAAAGCTCAAGGTATTACATTACGGATTAATGGTAGCGATAAAGAGTATGTTGAATTTGATGATACTAAGTTCTCATCATGGTTGGATTCAAAGCTTAAGCAATACAATAACTTACTAAACAATTCTGACATCTGCGCACCTAACAAGGACGGAGTTCTCATACAAGAGAAAAAGATAACCACCTCAAGAGGATTTATTAAACACAAACAACATCCTAAAGATGGCGAGTTCTTATTCGGTGGTAGACACGTTGGGCCATGGGTGAGTACCCCATCAGAAGACAGAAAAAGGATAACCATTAATGGTGAGTCTACAAAAGAAGTCGACAGAGAGGCAAGCCACATCAATGCAATGTACGAAGTGGTTACAGGCAAGCCTTACCCTGAAGAATATGGCGACCCTTATGATATTGTAGTTGACGAAAGACAAGTACCAAGACACATAGCAAAGAATCTACTATCCTTCTCTCAATATGCTTATTCGGATATTGGTGTATCCCAAAGGGTTGGCAGGAGTTATAAGGATAAAGCTGGCAAGAAAGATGCTAAGCAGAAGGATATAGATAATCTAAATGAATGGGTTAAGTTCACCAAGAAGACGTCTGGTGTTAAGATTCATAAGGCATTAATGAGTAAGCATCATCTAGTTAAGGATTACTACCTCAGAGTCAAGCAATATGGAGATATGATTATTGGTTGGGAGGCTGACCTAGTCTTTGAAGTTGTTATTGAATTAACTAAAAGAGGAATACCTTGTTTAACTGTTTACGATTCCTTTATCGTTCAGTCTAAGTATAAAAAGCTAGTTAAAGACTTAGTTAAGAAAACCAGGTTTATCAATAGAAGAAACTTGGCTGACCTTCTAGAGGTTGATAAAGAGGTAACTTTTACTATTAAGTAGTAATCTCTTTAGTAACTTAAGCCAAAGACAGCCTAGGTTAGCTTAAGTAGACTTAAGTCTTAGGTTGACTTAGGTAGTCTTTAGCACCTTAGGTATATAGTATGAGGGGAGGGTTAGAAACCATAAGGGGGTCACTTTAAAAACAGTAACTATAGATATGAATTAAAATAGGTACAATTACTCTATATATTAATTGGACTTCATTATGGATATCAAGCAAACACAACAACAATTATCAAAGTTTGCATCAGACAGGGATTGGGAGCAGTTTCATACCCCAAAGAACTTAACTATGGCACTCAGTGTCGAGGCTTCTGAATTAGTAGAGATATTTCAGTGGCTAACTCCAGAGCAATCAAGTAATTTAAGTAATAAACAGATAAATGCTGTTAACGAGGAAGTGGCAGATGTGGCTATTTATCTATTAAGGCTATGCGATGTTCTTGGTATCAACCTCTCAGATGTAGTGGAGAACAAGATTAAAGTTAATGGTGATAAGTATCCTGTTGACTTGTCAAAAGGTAATGCCAAGAAATATAATCAAAGAGAAGATTAGTGGCTGTCATCTTACAACCTTGTGCCAATAAAGATGCTAGAGAGCATTATGTTGATACTATTGAGAATACTAAAAGCCTAGACTCAATATCTCAATTCCTTAGCGATAAAGAACTTAATGAATTAATAGGAATTTACCCACAAGGACAAGTGGCTATATGGGGCGTTACACCATCTCAATCAACTAAGTGGAAAAGAATACAGGCTGGAGACATTACATTACTAGCTAAAGAAGGGGTTGTATTTGCTAGTGCGGTAACTACTTATAAAATTCATAGTCACACTTTAGCTTCACAGCTTTGGGGTTTTGATAACAAAGGCAATACTTGGGAGTATATTTACTTTCTATCAGAGGTTAAAAACCAACATATTCCATACAAGGAGTTAAATAAAGCGATACTTTATAATGAGAATTATGTCATTCGAGGGTTCTCGCTTTTAGATGAAGAGAAAAGTGTTAATGTGCTAAATACATTTGACCTGGAAAGCGAAACATATTTTCCAGATATTGATGCAGAGGAGTTGTTTGAAGAGCTTAGGAATGAGGACAATTTAGAAACTAAATCCACAACCACTGGAAGGAAAGAACAGTCAGCAATAAGAAGGTTGTTATTCAAGAATAAACCGACTGGAACTTGTTGTGTTTGCAATAAAGAGTATCCTGTTAAATTCTTATGGGCAGCGCACATCAAGAAAAGGTCAAAGTGTACTCTTAATGAAAAGAAAGACCTGGAAAATATTGCAGCACCTATGTGTAAATTTGGATGTGATGAGCTATATGAGAAGGGTTATATTGGAGTCAAAGACAGTAGAGTTGTTCAAATAAAAGATAATGAATTAACAGACAACTTACAATCGTATATTGATGGCATTATCAACAATAGCTGCTCAAGTTGGAATGACAATACCAAACATTATTTTGATTGGCATTATAAGAACTGGTCTTAACCCACAATCCCCTCAATAATCTTCTTATCAAAAAACCCTTTTTCATCAGCAAGTGTGCCATCCTCACGATACACTCTCATATACTTAGGCATATCGTACTCATACTTGATTTTTTCAAACACACCACCACCTTCATAATAAGTCTTTAAGTACCCGTGAAGCATTCCATCTTTACGCTCTTCTGTCTTCATTAATCCGCCAGTGTCATACCAAGTTCGAACAGTGCCTTGTAATTTTCCATTATCGTAAAACATCTCTACTTGTTTAGAGCCATTAGGATAATAATAAAGCACACCCCCATCTTTGATGCCATTAGAAAAATGTCCTACTACTTGAACAGAACCATCCTCATAATAACCAGTAACAACTCCATCTAAGATGCCTTTAGTAAAGTGACCGATAGACTTTAGTTTGCCTGATTGATAGTAAGTTTTCTCAGCACCGTGTAGTAAGCCA
>PNQY01000101.1 GCA_002909145.1 Candidatus Thioglobus perditus | reverse complement strand
ATCCCATTCTGTGGTTGATTTTAAGAGCTGATGATGTCAGAGATTGAACTTCGCCTTCAAACTCAACTTTAGTCTTATCGACAACTGTTGCAGTAATATTTGAGTCTTTAATAAAGGTTAATATTGCTCCAGCAGGAACTTGCACCATATCGAAATTAAAGCGATTTCTTATCTTTCTTTCTTTATCTAAAGAACGTTGATCTGTTTCATCATCAACAATATCATCTTTAGGGGTGACATCATCAATCATTACCATTTTAAGAATGGACACTACTCTTTCTGGGTCAACTCTAAAGAACTCTCTCCTAGGATTGATTCGGAAATCATCAAACCCATTGTGAATACTCTTCTCCACAAACCGCATATCAGCAACAGTACAAGCGAAGTAACACTCAAATGGTACAGGGGTGCTTGAGCTGTACAAGGATCTCATTCTTGCTATCAGGTTATCAGTCATACCGATTTTGACAATATCGGGCATACTTGGGTTTGTTAACACATATACAATATTGGGCATAAGCATAGTCGACACCTTGAAAAGTATCAATTGTACCAAAGTGATAAATATATTGCGTCATTATGGTCTACAATTATCATATGAACTCTAACCAAGAAAAAGCGTTGTTAGCGACCGCCACCATAGTGGCAATAATGGCTTTATTTCCTCCTTTTCATATAATTCTTAGTAGTGGTAGGAGTCTTAGTCGGGGGTATTCTTGGATTTTTTTAGATCATTCAAACCTTTGGTCGATTGATGTCGCTCAACTGCTAACACAAATTATTCTCGTGATATCTATTGGAGTTGTGTTATTTATTTTATTAAAAAACAAATACAATATTTTTGCAAAGGTAGTAACTAATATTGAAGAAAGAATTAATTCAAAATTTCTTTTAAATAGACTTAAAAAGGCGCATATTAAAAAAATAACTACACAAATAAAAAAGTGTCCTCATTGTGGCTCTACATCAACATTACCTATTGCGTATGGTCTTATGTCAGATGAAGTTCATAAGAAGAATAACGAATCAAGGGAATGGGTGTGGGGTGGTTGCAAATTTGGAGAGATTGGAACAGATTTTTGTGAGGATTGTAATGAATGCTTTGGTGAAGTTATTTCTTACGAGAGAAAGCCAAACCCTTATTTTGAGAAACTTAGGGCTGAGTTTGAGGAATAGCGTAAACAACGTTTAGAATCTAAAAAGCCCAAATAGCGTTAACCTTGCACCTCTTGTTCGCCCCCCCCTCTGCAAGCCCCACTTATAAACTAAGGAGTAGGTTGGTAGTAATTCTATCTAAATAGTCAGTCATATTGAGCTACAATAGCTCTTATGAAACTAAAAACACTACTACTAACTTTATTACTAACAACTAGCCTTATTGGTACTACTTATGCTGATTTTAATGATGGCTGGGTCGCCTATCAAAAAGGGGATTATAAAACAGCCTTTAATGAATGGAAGCCTTTAGCTGAGCAAGGTGACGCTTCAGCACAATACAATTTAGGTGTGATGTATCGCAAGGGTGAAGGAGTACTAAAGGACTATAAAGAAGCTATTAAGTGGTACACAAAAGCTGCTGAGCAAGGTAACGCTAGTGCTCAATACAATTTAGGTGTGATGTATGATAATGGTAAAGGAGTACTAAAGGACTATAAAGAAGCTATTAAGTGGTACACAAAAGCTGCTGAGCAAGGTAACGCTTCAGCACAATACAATTTAGGTGTGATGTATGCAAATGGTGATGGTGTACTTAAAGATTACAAAGAGGCAGTTAAATGGTATCGCAAGGCTGCTGAGCAAAAGGACGCTTCAGCACAATACAGTTTAGGTGTGATGTATGCAAATGGTAAAGGAGTGCTTAAAGATTTAAGTAAGGCAAAATACTGGATTAAGAAAGCTTATGAGAATCCAGAAGCTAGTGCTAGCACAAGAGAGTTAGCTGAAAAAGGCTGGAATCAACTTGAGCTTTGGAAGTATTGATTAAATGAAAATTAAATCAGATGAACCGCATATCAGAATTTGTCTCGGTAGAAGCGAAGCTGACATAATAAAAGCTAGAAGATTAGATGAAGCACATCAATTTATAAAAAATATTAATACTAAACGACGTGCGAATAAATATTCAAAAAGCTCTAAATTCATTCAAATATGTATGAACTTTCAAGACTTCCTGGGAAGAAAATTTTCTAAATATTAGCCTAATATTAATATGAAACTATTTTTATCTATTCTTATAGCAACTCTTGCCTTTCAGGCACAAGCCAACCCAGGCTCATTCGATAGTGAAGGCAGATTCATCTACCCAGAAACCAACAAACCCTACACAGGCAACTTAGATGTTATCAATAATGACTGGGGTAAAGATGCTGTTGAGTTTAACAAGAACTATGTAGATGGCTTACTACACGGTGCTGAGAAAACTTACTATCAATCAGGCAAACTAAAGTCTATCGGTCACTTTACTAAAGGCATCTTAGATGGAGTTGTTACTGGTTATTATGAGGATGGTTCTGTTCAAGTA
>PNQY01000100.1 GCA_002909145.1 Candidatus Thioglobus perditus | reverse complement strand
TGTTAGAGCAATCTGGCATGGCAGAAATTGAAATAGTGGAGGGTGAAGAATCAGTTCGCATATCGCGCTATGGTGACATACCAGCTCCAGTTTTAGCACCAGCTCCAGTTGTAGCTCCAGTTGTAGCTCCAGTTGTAGCGGCTCCTGTGGCGGTTGAGGCAGCTGATAAAATAAAAACAGTTGACGGGCATCCAATCACATCACCAATGGTAGGTACATTTTATAGTTCTGCCTCTCCA
>PNQY01000099.1 GCA_002909145.1 Candidatus Thioglobus perditus | reverse complement strand
TCAAGAGATTCTTACGCTCCTGTAGCTCCAGCTGCTAAGTAATTAGCTATCTGTTCTAACTACAGGCCTACGGCCAGTAGTTGAAAAGCTAAAAGCCACCCTTCGGGGTGGTTTTTTTGTGGGTGGAATAAAATTAGAGATTAATTGATTTATATCAAGTCAATTTTTTATAAAAATTACTAAAATAGATTTTTGCATAAATAATAATGACCCTTGCTTAGTGATTATGTTAATACCTTAGGGCAGTCGTTGCTTAGAGCTTATGGTGAGCGTGTGCATAAGGTTGCAATTGACGCTGGACTTAGTTGTCCTAATCGTGATGGATCAAAAGGTATTGGCGGTTGTACATTTTGCAATAATGCTACCTTTAGTCCAAACGGCAGAGTGCCAGAGCCAATATTAAAGCAAATACAAAACGGTAGAGAGGTTTTACTTAAACGTACAGGCGCCAAAAAATATATTGCTTATTTTCAGGCTTATACCAACACTTATGGTGATGTTAAGGCCTTAAAAGCAATGTATGAACAGGCTCTAGCAGAAAAAGACGTAGTGGGTCTTTCAGTTGGAACTAGGCCAGACTGTGTGCCAGACGAGATTATTGATCTTCTTGTTGATTACCAAAACCAAGGTTTTGATATTTGGCTTGAACTAGGACTACAATCGGCTTTTAATGAAACATTAAAGCGAGTTAACAGAGGTCATGGGTTTGAAGAGTATAAAAAAACACTACTGGCTGCCAGAGCTAAAGGATTGCGAGTTTGTACACATTTAATAATTGGGCTGCCTGGTGAGGACGAATCCCACTTTGAATCAACCCTTCAACAGGTGTTAGACCTAGGTGTTGACGGTCTGAAGTTTCACCCATTGCACGTGGTCAAAGGCACGCAATTGGCCAATGAGTGGCGCAGAGGTGAGTATCAGCCAATGGAGATGGACTATTATGTTGAAGTGGTGGCCAAGCTAATAACAATGGCACCAGAAGATATGATTTACCATCGTTTAACTGGCACAGCAAACGATAAGCAGCTGTTGGCTCCGGCGTGGTGCAATAAAAAATGGAAAGTTCTTAACGCTATTGAAGCAAAGCTTAAAAACAGGAAAGAAGTATTATGGAATTAGTTTGCCCTGCTGGTAATTTACCTTCGCTTAAAACAGCAATTGATAATGGTGCAGACACAGTATATATAGGCTTTGGCGATGATACCAACGCACGTCACTTCGCTGGACTAAATTTTAATGAGGACAGAGCCGCTCAGGGTGTTGAGTACGCACACTCTAGAGGTAGAAAGGTTTATGTTGCTATTAACACCTATCCACAGCCGTCTGGATGGCAGCGCTGGACAGAGGCTATTGACCGTGCAAATCGACTTGGAGTTGATGCGGTTATTTTGGCAGATATTGGGCTTATGCAATATGCAAGTGAAAATTATCCAGACTTAAATTTGCACTTGTCAGTACAAGGCTCAGCCACCAGCTATGAGGCGCTAGATTTTTATTATCAAAATTTTAATATTAAACGCGCGGTATTGCCCAGGGTTTTGTCCGTGGCTCAGGTTAAAAAAGTAATTGACAACTCCCCAGTTGACATAGAGGTTTTTGGCTTTGGGTCTTTATGTGTTATGGTTGAGGGTAGGTGCATTCTTTCATCTTATGCAACTGGCCGCTCGCCAAACACCTATGGGGCTTGCTCCCCTGCCTCTCATGTTGAGTATATTGAAAACGACATTAAGCTAGAAACTCGTCTAGGAGGTGTCTTAATAGATGCTTATAAAAAAGACGAACCAGCAGGATATCCTACTTTATGTAAGGGCAGGTTTGAGTCAATGGGTAATACTTATTATGCGCTTGAGGAGCCTACCAGTCTTAATACTTTAGATATCTTGCCAGAGTTAGAAAAAATTGGCGTTGTTGCTATTAAGATTGAAGGTAGACAACGCTCACCAGCATATATTGAAACAGTTGCCAAAACCTGGTCTGCAGCAATAAGACAGTTAGAGCAGGGTGAATACAAAACAAAAGATGAGTGGAACCGTGCTTTGTCACAAGTATCAGAAGGCTTCCAGACTACGCTTGGAGCTTATCATAGGAGCTGGCAATGAAGATTTCATTAGGCCCTATATATTTTTATTGGAACAGGCAAGAGGTTTTTGATTTTTACGATAAGATTGCTAAATCTCCAGTAGATATTGTCTATCTTGGTGAGGTGGTTTGTTCAAAACGCTACCAGCTTAAACTTGATGATTGGCTAGACATTGCTAGCAAGCTAAACGAGGCTGGCAAAGAGGTGGTGCTATCAACTTTGACTTTATTAGAGGCCGACTCTGAGTTAAAGCGTCTTGGGAGAGTCTGTCAAGAAAGCGAGTACCTGGTAGAGGCCAATGATTTTGCAGCCATTAATCTTATGTCAAAACAACAAAAGCCTTTTGTTGTTGGCCCGAGTGTAAATATGTATAACTTAGCCAGTTTAAATGTATTGGCGGGAAAAGGACTGATTCGCTGGTGTTTTCCGGTGGAGCTAGCTAAAGACACCCTGCAAGCCATTATGAGCGAGAAACAAGAGTCGCTACAATCTGAGATATTTGCTTTTGGCAAACTGCCTTTGGCTTTTTCTGCTCGTTGTTTTACTGCTAGAGCTTACAACCTTGATAAGGATGATTGTCAATATAAGTGCCTAGAGCACAAAGACGGGCTGTTGCTTTCAACCCAAGAAGACGAGTCGTTTTTAATTATGAACGGCATTCAAACCATGTCATCCCTTAGTTTCAATTTGATTAAAGAGCTTGATGACATGCAAGACCTAGGTGTTGACATTATAAGAATAAGTCCTCAGTTTGAACATACTGATAAAATTATTAGAATCTTTAAAGACAGGATCGATGGCAATATAACTACAGAAGCTGCTGAGCAACAACTAGGCCCATTGATAGAATATGGGCAGTGTGATGGTTATTGGTTTGAAAAAGAAGGTCTGGGAAAGATTAACTTAGAGCAGACATAAGACAAATTTCTTTTATGGCTATCGATACAGGCTTTGCCTATATCGAATTTAATCTTATATGCGAGTATCAGTATTAGTCAAACGATCAAAATAACGAGCTCTGTAGTAATGGCGTTTATTTTCCTCACTATCAGTAAATGCGGCTCTATCGTGTAGAACATTATTACTAATTAAACCCATACCAGGCTCTAATAGGCCTTTAAATACATAAGCAGAGTTTTCGTCGTTAAGAATTTCTTGTAAGTAGGTAATAGCCTCTTGAACCAACGGGTCTTGTGACCACTCGATGTTTCTGGCTCTGGCAGTGTAACGCATGTGTAAATTGCCATTATCAGTAATACTAAACACTGGGCCAGGACTATCAGGTCTAACCCCACCACCTGGTTTTGTTCCGGCTGGAATCATCATTACGTCATCATCCATTAAGGCACGAATAAAGTCTGGATTTTTTTCACGCAATAAAATATATGCAATCTCATGATCCATTAGTTGGTTTTCACCACCTTTAGCGGCTTTTTGCACAACATGTAAATTAAGGGCATGAATTTGTTTGTCTAATGCATTGTAGTAACCATCAGTGTGCCAATGAATTAATCTATTGGTATATGGAATGTAATTTTTTCTCACCCCATCACTAACCACTGTTAGTGAAGTTAAGCCGTTGTCATCAGCCAGCCAATTTTTGTTGATTTGTCCTAATCCAAACCTATTGGCAACAGCCATTGGTATTTCTGGAGAAGGGTCGGTGCCAGTGTTGCCAATATATATGGCCATATTGGCCTTTTGAGTTAAATCTAACAAGGCCTCGTATTCGCTATTGCTCATACTTCTTGGATCATTAACCTCAACCAGTAGATCGGCGATATTTTCCGGGTGTTCCGAGAGCTTCTTGTCTCTCCAGCGTTTGTATAAATCTCCACTATTTGGTGAAAATACAGATTTAGTGTTATTTGTTTGTTCTGCAGCTTGCATAAGAAAATAATAAACAATAAAAGATAAACATTTTAATCGTTAATGTTTAAATTTACATTGACCAGTGTCAAGTTGTTATTGTTTGTCAATTAGGTTGTTTTTTAATAATACTGCGTGGATTTTTTTGGCAGTTTTGGCTAGTTTATTAATGTCTTTAAAGTTTGGGGCCTTGCCCTGGTCTAGCTTATACTCCCAGTCACTCATCTCCATCGCTAGAAAATCAATTAGCTTTACTGAGCAGCCTCTACAAGTGTCAGAACAAAAAGATGAGTCGATATCATCAAAAGGTAGAGATCTTTTTATTTGCGCAATTAGTTCGCGCATGGCATTGGAAGTATTTGGTTTCACAGTTGGTGTAGATTAACACGGCTAGAGGCCAGGCTTAACCATCCTTACACAGTATTTTGCTTAGCACCGGATATGTTTTTTGCAGCACTTGATCAGTTCTAAGGCTAACCCAGTGAGATTCAACATCGAAAGCATCAAGAAAGTTCTTCACATATAATCCCAGCTCTGTTGATCCTTGCATTTTAATTTTTCTTTGAAAAAACAGTGTATCAGGATCAGTTTTTCTTGTAACCATCGCTAGAAAATCACACGATTCTGCTGAAATATGTAGGTTTGTTGGTTGGCGTTGTTGGTTGTATACAAGCCTTCCAGATTTAAGACCTAGAGAGAATGATAATTTAATATCAGTAACTTCTATTAACACCCAATTGTTTTCTAAAAAATTTAAATCACCATCTTCAATGGCCTGAAAAAATACATTATTAAAAATTTTTATAATTATTTTATTGCTAATTGTATTTGGCACCAGCTCAAATGGTGAGGGTAGTGCAAAAATGGCGCTAGATATATTGCTGGCAATGTTCATAATAATAATTTCATTAAAAATGAACCTTTAATTTTAAGCTAAATTTATTAAATTTAGCTTGATGAAAATCAAGACATAAAAAATAATCCAGTTTTCTTGATTTTCATCAACACACCACTACATATAGTTGTTCTATAATTATCAAACACTACATATAGTGGTGAATCTAAAAAATAGATAATTTTATTAATATTATATAGGGGAATAATATGGACGTAACACATTCAAGCAGTCCGCTTAGTGTTGTCAAAAGAGATGGGACTACAGTTTTCTTTGACAGCGAAAAGATTCATGTGGCCATACTAAGGGCTGGACAAGTCACACAAGAGTTTGATGAAAACGAAGCAAGTTTGTTGACAGTTCAAGTGCTTAAGGTTTTGGGCTATAGTGACAATAAAGAACCAGGAATTGAACGTATTCAAGATGTTGTTGAACAGGTTTTAATTTCTTCAAATTTTGTAAAAACAGCTAGAGCGTATATAGCTTACCGTGAAAAACACAAAACCCTACGTGAAGATAAAAAGACTTTAGTAGATGTTGCATCTTCGATTAATGAATATGTTGATAGAGCGGACTGGCGAGTGAATGCCAATGCTAATCAAGGCTATTCTTTGGGCGGGCTTATTCTTAATGTTTCAGGCAAGGTTATCGCTAATTACTGGTTGTCGCATGTATATGCCCCAGAGGTTGGAAATGCACATAGGCAAGGTGATTTGCATATCCACGATTTAGATATGTTGGCTGGATATTGTGCAGGATGGTCACTTAGAACACTCTTAAGAGAGGGTCTTAATGGTATTGATGGGCGAATTGAGGCGGCTCCACCAAAACACATGTCTAGTGCAGTTGGACAGATAGTAAACTTTTTAGGAACATTGCAAAATGAGTGGGCTGGAGCGCAAGCGTTTAGTTCTTTTGATACTTATTTGGCGCCATATATACGTCTAGATAGTTTGAGCTATGCAACAGTCAAGCAGCAAATCCAAGAGCTTATATATAATCTAAATGTGCCATCACGCTGGGGTACGCAAACCCCATTTACTAACTTAACTTTTGACTGGGTTTGTCCTGAGGACTTGCGCGACCAAGTACCAATGATGGGTGATGAAGAAATGCCATTTACTTATGGTGAGTTGCAAGAAGAAATGGATATGATTAATCGTGCATACATCGAGGTAATGACCGAAGGTGATGCTAAGGGTCGCGTATTCACCTTCCCAATTCCAACTTACAATATGACACCTGACTTCCCGTGGGAAAGCGAGAATGCTAAGCGCTTATTTGATATGACTGCTAAGTATGGATTGCCTTATTTTCAGAACTTCCTTAATTCAGACTTAAAGCCGAATATGGTGCGTTCAATGTGCTGTCGTTTGCAGCTTGATCTTAATGAGCTGTTAAAGCGCGGTAATGGCTTGTTTGGCTCAGCTGAGCAAACCGGGTCTCTTGGAGTTGTAACTATCAACTGTGCAAGATTAGGACACACACATAAAAATGATAAAGAAGGGCTGTACAAGCAACTAGACAGTTTGTTATTGATGGCCAAAGACTCCCTTGAGGTGAAACGTAAAGTAGTGCAACAGCTAATGGATAATGGCTTGTTTCCTTACACTAAGCGCTACTTAGGCACACTTAGAAACCACTTTTCTACAATTGGCGTAAACGGTATTAATGAAATGATTCGTAACTTTACAGCTGACAAAGAGGATATCACTTCTGATAAAGGCCATACAATGGCAGTAGAGTTCTTGGATCATATTCGTATGCGTATGATTGAATTCCAAGAGCAAACTGGGCATATGTTTAATCTAGAGGCGACGCCGGCTGAAGGCACAACATATCGCTTTGCCAAGGAGGATATGAAGCGCTACCCAGATATCATTCATGCCGGATCTGAGGAAAAACCATACTACACAAACTCATCGCAGCTTCCAGTTGGATTTACTGCAGACCCGTTTGAGGCATTAGAGCGTCAAGACGATTTGCAAACCAAATACACAGGCGGCACAGTGCTTCACTTGTATATGGGTGAGCGTATTAGTAGTGGTGAGGTGTGTATGAAGATGGTAAAGAGATCGCTGGAGAACTTCCGTCTGCCATATATTACTATTACCCCTACATTCTCAATTTGTCCAACACATGGTTACCTTGCAGGTGAGCATGAGTTTTGTCCAAAATGTGATGAAGAGTTATTAGCAAAGAAGAAATTAACAACAACTAAAAAAGGAGAGCAAAATGAGCAATCAGCAAGTATCGTTAACCAATGAAGAGCGTCAAGTTTGTGAAGTATGGACTAGAGTTATGGGATATCATCGCCCAGTAACCAGTTTTAATCCAGGCAAGCAATCAGAACACGCTGATAGGGTGTGCTTTAAAGAGCAAAAGGTAAATTGACAAACACCATAATTGTTGGTGGCTTTGAGCCACTAACAACGATTGACTATCCAGGAAGTTTGTCTTGTGTGGTTTTTACACAAGGCTGCCCCTGGAGGTGTCGATATTGCCACAATCATGATTTAATTCCAGCAGATAAAAAAACTGAGTTTGATTGGGCTAAAGTTATTGAGTTTATTAAGGGCCGCAAGGGTTTATTAGATGCTGTGGTTTTTAGCGGTGGAGAGCCTTGTTTACAAAGTGGACTTGTAGATGCAATCAAGCAAGTAAAGTCTTTGGGCTTTAAGATTGGCCTGCATACTGGTGGAGCTTATCCGCATAAATTAAGGCAGTGCTTGAATTATGTAGACTGGGTAGGTTTTGATATAAAACATTTGCCGCTTAATTATGAGCAGGTAACTCAAACACCAAAATCAGCAGACAAAGCCTGGGAGTCTTTAGACATATTGCTAAACTCTGGAGTTGATTATCAGTTGAGAATAACTAAACACCCCGAGCTTATTAGTGACGATCAACTATATAGGTTAAAAAAACTAATGAAAGAGCAGTATAATAGTAAATTAGAAGTGCAGACATGTGAGACTAAATCTTGTTTGGATAAAGAGTTGACAATGCTTTAAAGACTTGACGCTATAAATGGGAAGGAGTGTTAGATGGAATTAGCCGTTTGCGAAGACAGGTAATAACAATAACAATGAACCAAGCACAGCATCAAGTTGTTGTTATTATAATTTAGTACTCAAGAATGTTTGTTGTTAAGGTTGCAAATATGCGAGATATGTACAATATGCGTGATATATATCACGCATATTTTATTAATTATATAAATTAATTAACCTTTAACTTGAGCCATAACCTCGTCAGCAAAGTTTTCCTCTTTCTTTTCAATGCCTTCACCCACTTCAAAACGCACAAAAGATTTCACTGTGGCGTTGTTTGATTTTGCAAGTTTTCCAACTGTTGTGTCTGGGTCTTTAACAAAAGCCTGACCGTAAAGAGTTACCTCGTTTACAAATTTTTTCATACGACCAACAATCATTTTTTCAATGATGTCGTCTGGCTTGCCAGACTCTCTGGCTTGCTCAACAAAAATAGCTTTTTCTCTTTCTATAATATCCGCAGGTAGTTCGTCTTCAGTAACGCATTCAGGCCTTGAAGCAGCAATATGCATAGCAATATCTTTTGCCAAGTCTTCGTCTCCGCCTTCTAGTACAGTTAGTACAGCGATACGCTCACCATGCTTATAAGCACCGATAACGCCACTATCAACACTAACGGTTTGCACACGTCTGATTGCAACATTTTCACCAACATTTGCTACGATTTCTTCTCTAGCTTTTTCTAGAGAGTCGCCATTATCTAGTGTTTGTTCAAGGAATTGTTCAATATTGGCTGGCTTTGTTTTAATTGCTAATTCGCCTAACGCCTCAACAAAAGCAACAAAAGCATCACCTTTAGTTACAAAGTCGGTTTCAGAATTAACTTCTAAAATAGTTGCTGTCTTTTTGTCGTCACTAATATTTACTTTAACCAAGCCTTCAGCCGCCACTCGACCTGATTTTTTAGCAGCTTTTGCCGCACCTGATGTACGCATAAGGTCAATTGCTGCCTCCATATCGCCATCAGTCTCAGTCAAGGCTTTTTTGCAGTCCATCATTCCTGCACCGGTTCTTTCTCTTAATTCTTTAACCATTGATGCTGTAATAGCCATAATAATCTCCTGTTTGATTTGCACCCCTGTTGCTAGTTACAGGTTCAGAGGTGGTATTAATTTATTTTTGAATTATGTAAGCTTTGCAACAATGTCAGCTTTTGTATCCTTGCTTGCAACCTCAACGCCTTGCTTCTTAGCATAGTCAGCTAAATCTGCTTTTAGCATTGCGTTTAGTGCTGCTTCATCAAGTTTTTCTGCTTTTTTAGGCGCTTCTTCTGAAGCTTCTTTTTTAGCTGGAGCTTCTTTTTTAGCTGGAGCCGTTTTTTCAGAAGTAGGTTTTGCTGCTGCTTTTTTTGTAGTGGTGCCTGCTGCTGCCTTTGCTTCTAATACTGCATTAGCAATTTCTCTAGCATAAAAGCTAATAGATCTAATAGAGTCGTCATTGCCAGGTACAGCGTAATCGATGCCTTCAGGATTGTGGTTTGTATCAACAATACCAATAATAGGAAGAGACAGTTTCTTGGCTTCTGCTATGGCGTTTTTCTCATGACCGATATCAATTACAAAGACTACATCTGGAATGCCACCTAAGTCTTTAATACCACCAAGGCTACGCTCTAGTTTATCCATTTCACGAGTCATCATTAGCGCTTCTTTTTTACCAAATTGGGCAAAATTCTCTTCAGCTAAAAATTCAAGATCTTTAAGGCGTTTAATTGAGGCTTTGATAGTTTTATAGTTAGTCATCATGCCGCCTAACCAGCGGTGATTTACATACGGCATACCACAACGGATAGCTTCTTCTTTCATAACATTAGATGCCGCTCTTTTTGTACCAACAAAAAGAATAGATCCGCCTGCAGCCGCTGTTTTAGATGCGAAGTTAAGCACATCGTTAAACATTGGTAGAGTTTTTTCAAGATTAATAATATGAACACCATTACGAGTACCGTAAATAAAGCGTTCCATTTTTGGGTGCCAGAAACGAGAGCGGTGACCAAAGTGAACACCTGCTTCTAACATTTTTTTCATTGACGTTTTTGCCATTATATTTCTCCGGGGTTAATAAAGAGTTTTTATACTCTTCCTTCCACAACTTCTACTAGCCAACCCTTTTTATTGGGCACCCTGACTAATATGCCGAGCTGTGTGATACATTAAAACAAGTTGGGCGCCTAACTTAAAGCCAGACGCCCAACTCAACTTTTGATTTCACTATAACTAATTGTATAGCTAGAATCAATAAAGCGAGTGATTATACCGCAGATGTATTGATTCTACAAGATATTTAAGCCTTGGCAAGTTCTGAGCGCATTGCATCAATTGTGGCCCTGTAGTCATCAGTATTGAATATAGCAGACCCAGCTACAAATGTGTCAGCTCCAGCTGCAGCAATTTCACGAATGTTGTCAATTTTTACGCCACCGTCAATCTCTAAACGGATGTCTTTGCCACTTGCATCAATCATTTTTCTTACTTCACGACACTTTTCTAATGTTTGCGGGATAAATGACTGACCACCAAAACCAGGGTTTACCGACATTAGTAGAATCATATCTAGTTTATCCATAACATTTTCTAATACGTGTAGTGGAGTTGCTGGGTTAAATACCAAGCCAGCTTTACAGCCACCTTCTTGAATCATTGCTAATGATCTGTCAATGTGCTCAGAAGCTTCCGGATGAAATGTGATGTATGATGCACCTGCATCAATAAAATCAGGAATGATTCTATCAACTGGCTTAACCATTAGATGAACATCAATTGGTGCAGTAACACCGTGATTTCTTAGTGCTTCACAAACTAAAGGTCCAATTGTTAAGTTTGGCACGTAGTGGTTATCCATTACATCGAAATGTACAACATCTGCACCATCTCTAAGTACGTTATCAACCTCTTCACCTAGTCTGGCAAAGTCAGCTGAAAGAATTGAAGGCGCAATAAAATTATCTTGTTTCATTTTCTATCTCCTGTTTTTTGTTAAATAAAAGTAATTAGACTGTTGCCAGTCATTTCACTTGGTTTTTTAATGCCCATCATCTTTAATAGGGTTGGGGCTATATCTGATAACGCACCCTGTTCTGGATCGGCAATTGTAGCTTGGCGTTTGCTTATAAACACTAAAGGAACTAGGTTGTTTGTATGTGCAGTGTGAACTTCCCCAGTTTCCGGACTTATCATTTGTTCTGCATTGCCGTGATCTGCTGTAATTAGCATTTCTCCATCAATAGAGTATAGTGCTTGGTAAATAATACCTAAGCAAGCATCAACCGCCTCAACCGCCTTAATAGCGGCATCAAGTTTGCCAGAATGGCCAACCATATCGGTATTAGCAAAATTGCAGATAATTAAATCATATTTTTTACTTTCAATATTCTCAACCAGCTCATCAGTTAGCTCAAAAGCGCTCATTTCTGGTTTTAGGTCGTAGGTTGCAACGTCAGGAGAGGGTATTAATACACGGTCTTCTCCATTGAATGGACGCTCAATTCCACCATTAAGAAAGAAGGTGACATGAGCATATTTTTCTGTTTCTGCAATTCTTAATTGTGTCATACCCAGGTTAGAAAGGTATTTCCCTAATACGTTGTTGAGTTTAAGCGACGGATATGCAACCGAAAGATTGAAGTCTTTTTTATATTCAGTTAGACAAACAAACTGAGTTGAAAGGAAGGTTCCACGTGAAAACCCTTGAAAACTTTCATCTGTAAATGCCTGTGTAATTTGTCGAGCTCGATCAGCGCGATAGTTCATAAAAATTAGTACATCACCTGTATTAATTTCTGTCGGGGATTCGATAGATGTGGCTTGAATAAACTCATCGGTTTCGCCACGCTCATAGGCTAGGTCTATTGCGTCTGTTGCGGTTTTAGCTACAAACTTATGCTTTCCTTTTGATAAAAGCTCATAAGCACAACGAATGCGCGACCAGCGGTTATCTCGATCCATAGAAAAATATCTGCCTATGACGCTTGTTATTTTGCCTGTTCCTAGTTCTGATATCTTGTCTTCAAGTTTTTGAATGTACTTTTTTGCGCTTTTTTGTGCACAATCTCTGCCGTCTGTGAATATATGCAAACAAACGTCTTTACATTTTTGCTTATGCGTCATCTCTAACATACCGTGTATTTGTTCTTCGTGTGAGTGAACCCCACCATCAGAAAGCAAACCCATAATATGCACAGCCTTGTTGTTGTCATTAGCATACTCAAGAGAGCTTTTTAGAATAGGGTTTCTAAAGAATCCGCCATCCTTAAGGTCACTATGAATACGAGTAAAGTCTTGTTTTACTACGCGCCCTGCACCAAGATTAAGATGCCCTACTTCTGAGTTGCCCATTTGTTCACCAGGTAGGCCAACATTTTTGCCGCTGGTATGTATTAATGAGTTTGGAAACTTCGCATTTAGTTTGTCCCAAACAGGGGTGTTTGCAAGAGCAATAGCGTTATTTTCTTGTATTTCAGAATGGCCCCAACCATCTAGAATCAATAGTAGTTTTGTTTGTTTTTTAGATTTCATTTATAAAAAAAATATTATTGAACGTTAGTTAAACATTGAACAAGAAGTGTACCACATCACCGTCTTGGACAATATATTCCTTACCTTCTGAGCGTAGTTTTCCGGCTTCTTTTGCGCCTTTTTCTCCGCCGTTTTTAACAAAGTCATCAAACGCTATAGTTTCGGCGCGAATAAATCCTTTTTCAAAGTCGCCATGGATTTTTCCTGCGGCCTGTGGGGCGCTATCACCAACATTTATTGTCCAGGCCCGCACCTCTTGTACACCAGCGGTAAAATAAGTTTGTAGTCCTAATAGCTTATATCCAGCTTTAATAAGCCTATCCAGCCCAGATTCGTTTTGGCCCATTTCTGATAAAAATTCTTGTTTTTCTTGTGCATCTAGCTCGGATATTTCGGCTTCTATATCGGCACATATTGCTACAACTTGAGAACTTTCGTTTTTAGCAAAGTCTACAATTGCATTTAGATGAGGGTTGTTTTCAAATCCATCTTCGCTTACATTGGCAACATACAAAACCGGTTTAATTGTTAATAATTGAAAACCTTTTAATAGCTTGACCTCATCTTCATCAAAAGATAAAGTTCTTACACTTTGCCCTTGCTCAAGCACAGGAAGAATTTTTTCCAATAGCTCTCTTAATGGCAAGCCATCTTTTTGTCCAGATTTGGTGTTTTTAACCGCTTTTTGATAAAGTTTTTCAACGCTACTCAGGTCGGCCAATACTAGTTCAGTATTAATAATTTCGATATCGTCAATTGGAGATACTTTGCCTGAAACATGAACGATATCATCATTTTCAAATGCACGAACCACATGTACAATAGCATCAGTTTCGCGAATATTGGTCAAGAACTGATTGCCCAAGCCTTCACCTTTAGATGCGCCTTCAACCAGTCCAGCGATATCTACAAACTCCATTGTAGTAGGCAGGATTTTTTTTGGGTTTACTATTTTTGCCAATTCATCTAAGCGTGAATCGTTAATTGGCACAATACCAACATTTGGCTCAATAGTACAAAAAGGATAGTTTGCAGACTCAATTCCAGCTTGAGTTAGTGCATTAAACAGCGTTGATTTGCCTACGTTTGGTAATCCAACTATTCCACATTTAAATCCCATAGATATTTATCCCTGTGCGTGTAAAGAGCGCATAGCTTTATCTATATCACCTTTAACAATATCTTCAATTACTTGTAAAGAGCTAATTAGAGCACTCTGTATTTGTTCAAACTCAGTTTTATTTGGTGCGTGAAGCACAAAATCAGACACTTGTGATTTATCGCCAGGATGGCCAATACCAATTCTTAAACGATAAAAATCTTTAGAATCTAAAGCTTTAATTGTGTCTCTAAGTCCATTGTGGCCGCCATGACCGCCACTGTTTTTAATTTTTGCAATGCCTGGATTTATATCTAGCTCATCATGCACTACCAAAATTTCATTAACATTTATTTGGTAGAATTTAGCAATGCTTTGAATTGATTGCCCAGAACGGTTCATATAAGTGCCAGGCTTGAGCAGGCGAACGTTAGTTCCAGCTATATTAACTTGTGTGGTCTCACCAAAGAATTTAGAATCTTTTTTAAAACTGCCAGTAAATAAATTTGCTAATGCATCACAAAACCAAAAGCCAACATTATGACGATGTAACTGATAGTCTTTGCCTGGGTTGCCCAAGCCAACAATCAGTTTTATCATCATTATAGATTAGTTCAAATTAAGAGTCGCTGTCGCTTTTTTCAGCGTCACCTTCACCTTCACCTTCTTCACCTTCCTCAGATGGAGCAACAGGAGCATCATCCTCAACTTCAGCCATAATCTTAGCCTCTTGAATGGCTACAACGCTTTGATCGTGAGCTTCAATGTCACCATGTGTAAGTGCAGTAATAGTTACACCTTCAGGCATCTCAAGACCAGTAAGACTTATATGATCACCCATTTCAAGACTGCTAACATCTACATCAATTGAGTGCGGAAGGTCTGCTGGTAGACAAGACACTTCGATTGCAGTAACAAACTGATTTAGTACAGCACCTAGACGTATAGCTTCGTTTTCATCTGAGCCATTAAAGTGTAATGGAATAGAAGTTACAATCGTTTGTTTCATATTGATGCGTAAAAAGTCTACATGAGTAACAATATTTTTAGCCGGGTGGCGCTGTAGGTCTTTAATAATAACCGGCTCTTTTTTCTTATCAACCACTAAATCAAGAACAGAAGTATAAGACTCTTCATTTTCTAATAGGTGAGTGATTTCGTGAATATTTAGTGCAACATTGCTAGGTGCTTTTCCAGAACCGTAGACAATTGCAGGGATTTTTTCTTCGCGACGTAGGCGGCGGCTCGCACCTTTACCTTGATCTTCGCGAGTTGTAGCGTTAATTGTTAAACTCATATTGTTACTCCAAAAAATAAAAAAACACCACGTTTAATGGTGCTAGGTTAATTGATATATTTTGCGACCAAATACATCAAGAGGGTAATTTTACCCGAAAACGAATATTGGTGTGGTGCTATCTAGATTTGATCCACAATATTAGACCAATGGCCGTACTTACTGCGCTTGGAATCCAGAGGTTGTTTGCGATAAAAATTCCTGAAAGAATAATAAAACTACCAGCAAAAATAGCAGAGGTTTGTTTGTTAGAGTTAGAGCGTAATTGCCCAACAATTTCTTTGGTTTGTTGTGCCTGTAATGCGCCAAAGTCCTTAAATTTATTTAGTTGTTTTAGTGCGTTTATAGTCAATTCTGGCAATTCTGGAATTTCTTTTAACAATTGTGGTGCCTGATCTTTTAGTTTTTCAAATGTATTTTTCATATTGTATTTTTCTTTAACCAAATCTTCTAAAAATGGCTTTGCTGTTGCCCATAAGTCCAGCTGTGGATATAGCTGCCTACCAAGGCCTTCAATGTTTAATAAAGTTTTGTCTAATAATAACAGTTGTGGCTGAATAGTTATATCAAAGTTTTTGGCTTCTTGAATTAATTCAAGTAAAACCTGTCCAAAAGATATTTCTCCCAATGGTTTTGCAAACATTGGTTCACAAATTCTGCCTACAGCTTTTTCAAAGGCTACCACATCAGTATCAATGCTTGCCCAGCCCGAATCAATATAAACTCTAGCTACGGAGTGATAGTCTTGATTAAAAAATGCAAGAAAAATATCAGCGATAAAATCTTTATCCTCTTCGCTTAGTGATCCCATAATGCCAAAATCAACACCAATATATGTACTCTTGTCGCTAACAAATATGTTTCCAGGGTGCATATCTGCATGGAAGAAGTTGTGCTTAAAGACCTGAGTAAAAAATATTATTACTCCATCTTCGGCAAGCTTCTTTAGGTCGGATCCGTTGGCTTTTAAGGCGGCAATATCACCAACTGGTGTACCGTAAATACGTTCTGTAGTAAGCACATTATTGGCACACAAATTTCGATGCACTTTTGGTATATATAGCAACTCCGAATTGGCAAAGTTGTTACCTATTTTTTCGCAATTGTTGGCCTCAATGCGCAGATCAAGCTCGTCCAGTATAATGCTTTCAAACTCTTCGACAATTTCAATTGGACGTATTTTTTTACTAATAGGATGCTTGCTTACAAATCTTGCTAGAGCATACATAAGACCAACATCACGTTTAATGATCTGGTCAATTTCTGGTCGAAGAACCTTAACTATAACATCATCACCATTGTGAGTTATGGCCGTGTGTACTTGTGCTATTGATGCCGATGCTAGCGGCTCTTGATCAAAGCTCCTAAATAGTTCTTTAGTGCTTGCCCCAAGCGCTTTCTCAATAATCCCTATAGCTTCGTAGGAGTCAAAAGCTGGACATGCATCTTGAAGTTTTGCTAATTCATCGCCTATATCATCAGGCAAAAGATCTCTTCTGGTTGATAATGTTTGGCCAAACTTGATAAAAATAGGACCAAGCTCTTCTAGTGCAAATCGAATTCGCTCACCCCTAGTGTATTTTTTAACCGGGAAGTAATGCCAGGGGATTAGATACAATAGAGGCTTGAAGGTTTTTAACAAAGGGGTCGACAGCACTAAAGAGTCTAGTCTATAGCGGATCATCACTCGAGAGATGCCAATAAATCTGAATAAATTACGCATCTTTTTAAGTGTTTTTGTTTTTGTATAATTTAGATTTTGATGGGCTGATTAGTAGAGATGTTAACCCATCTTTAATGGCTTCTATGGGGCTGTTGAGTGTGTTCGAACTGCCTTTAAGGTTTCTAGCAATATTGCCAATTTGATTGGCTATTACATCCCCAGTATATTGGGACAAAATTTCTTCAAAATCAATTTGAGCACTCTTTAATAAATCAACTAATAGTTGTGCAGTTTTGACATCACCATGGATAATAATTTTATCTTGCTTTAGCAGGTCACTAATCTCTTCTCCCTGAAGTAAAGATAGAAAAACATTAGACTTGAGTTTGATATCAACATCAGCATTAGAACTGGTGTCTGTAGTAACAAAAATACGATTGTTGGTACAAATAAAATTAAGCGTTAGTGGTAAATCATCTAAGGCAAAGTAAATAGTCTTGCCATTTAGAGAGCCAATATCAGCATCGCCTTGGTCAATCAAGTAGTTTAAGGCTTGCTCTAGCACAAAGTGTTGCATAGCTATCTAATCCTAAGCTTTAATGCCTTTATGCAAGGCAACAATGCCACCGGTTAGATTGTGATACTCACAAAAACTAAAGCCAGCATCAAGCACCATATTTTTAAGTGTTTCTTGGTCTGGATGTTGACGAATAGATTCTGCTAGGTATTGGTATGACTCTTCATCGTCAGCAATAATGCCGCCTAGTTTTGGCATAATGTTGAAAGAATAAAAGTCATAAGCTTGAGATAATAGCTCGTTATCTGTTTTAGAGAATTCTAGAACCAATAAACAACCGCCAGGTTTTAGAATGCGGTGCATTTCTCTAAGCGCCTGGTCTTTGTCCGTTACGTTTCTAAGGCCAAAAGCAATAGACACACAGTCAAAGGAGTTACTCTCGAAAGGCAGGTTCTCTGCATTTAATTGTATAAACTCAACCCCAAAAACACCTTTGTTAGTGAGATTTCTACGCCCCTCTGCCAACATAGCGGCATTAATATCAGAGAGAATAACTTTGCCACTTTCTCCAGCTTTTTTTCTAAATTCAATGGCCAGATCGCCAGTGCCGCCAGCTATGTCCAATACCTTATCGCCAGTTTTTACATTGGATGAGGCAACAGTATAGCGCTTCCAAAGACGGTGCGCTCCAAACGAAAGCACATCGTTCATAAGGTCGTATTTGCTAGCTACAGAGTCAAAAACGCCCCTAACTAAGCCTTGCTTATCTTCCGTGGCCACATCTTTAAAACCAAAATGTGTAGTGTTTTCCATAGTTATTTTTGTGGATAGCTTCTAAAGTCAGAACCAACATAGATTTGTGTTGGACGGAAGATGCGGTTATGCTCTACCTGTTCATGCCAATGAGCCGCCCAACCTGCAGACCTTGCCATGGCAAAAATCGGAGTAAAGTGCTCCCTTGGAATCTTAAATATCTCTGAGTATAGGATTCCTGAGTAAAAATCTACGTTAGGATATACTCCCTTAGAGGCGAGAATGTCTTCACACACTCTTTCAACTTCTAATGCTGTTTCAAAGCGTTTAGATAAGGTAATACCGGTTTTGTTAATGTATTCTTCTATCATTTTTTGTAGAATTTTTGCCCTAGGGTCTTTAATACTATATTCACGATGACCCATACCCGGAACGACTTGTTGTTTATTTAGTCTGTTTTCAACATAATTGCGTGCATTTTTAGCATCGCCAATATCATCTAGCATGTTTAATACGTCTTCATTGGCACCACCATGGAGAGAGCCAGCCAAAGTACCAACTGCTGCAGAAATTGATGCAAAAGGGTTTGCCAACGTTGAGGCGGTTACCATAGCTGAGAATGTGCTAGCATTAATGGTATGTTCGGCATGTAAAATTAAGCAAGCATCAAATAGTCGTACAATGTCGTCATCAGGCTCCTCTCCAAAGGACATATTTAGAAAGTTTTTAGCATATGACATTCCTTTGCTAGGTGGAATTGGGTCATAGCCAGCACTGATACGAGCCCACATAGCAACCAAGGTGCTCATATTGGCAATAATTTTTGTAAGAGCGCTTTGAGTATAGGCCGAGTTAGGGTTTTTAGCTCCAGCATCAGGGTAGAATGTTGCCATAGATGCAATGGCAGTTTGTAGTACGTCCATAGGGTGGCCGTTGCATGGCAGCGCCCACATCATTGTACGAATGTTATGTTTTACTTCATAACGCTGATGTAGCACATGCCCAAACTTTTCCAGCTTTTCTTTACTTGGTAGCTCTCCATCTCTAAGGAGCATAGCTACCTCTTCGAAGGTGGCATGTCTAGCAAGCTCTTCAATGGAGTATCCGCGATAAGCAAGAATACCATTCTTACCATCAATAGAAGAGATTGATGATTCTGTTGCAGGAACCCCTGCTAAACCTGGGATGTATTTAAGCATAATTATTTTTTAATTTAAATTGAGAAAGATGATCCGCAGCCGCAAGTTGTTTTGGCATTGGGGTTGTGAATAATAAAGCGTGCTCCCTGGAGATCTTCCAGGTAGTCCACGGTTGCACCGATTAGGTATTGATAGCTCATTGGGTCAACGACCAGCTGTACACCGTCTTTTTTAACACCACTATCACCTTCTTTGTGTTCTTCATCAAAAGTAAAGCCATAAGAAAATCCAGAGCATCCTCCACCAGTAATATAAACTCGTAAACGCAGTTTACCATTTTTTTCTTCCTTAATAAGGTCTGCAACTTTTTTTGCTGCATTGTCGCTAAAGACAATATCTGCTTCTTCTAGTGTTTGATCATCTTTCATTGTTGTCTGGATATTAATTAATTACTTTACTTACTTGGTATAAATCATAATACTGGTTTTTATATTTTTTTTCACTATATAATATAATAACTTCACTATATGAAACAATATACCTGTCCTAAGGCAGTAGTCCTATTTGCTCTAGACCAGTGTTTTCATTTAAATTAAACATAATGTTCATATTTTGTATGGCTTGACCAGAAGCACCCTTAACCAAATTATCAATTACCGACATAATTACTAGTTTGTTGCTATTCGGAATTTTTTGAATAGAAATTTGGCAAAAGTTAGACGACTTAACGCTACGTGTCTCTGGGTAAACCCCTTCATTCAAAATTGTAACAAAATTTTCATTAGAGTAGGCTTTTTCAAAATAAGGCCTTACGTCAACAGACGGGTCAACTAAGTCCACATATATGGTTGCATGTATGCCTCTAATCATTGGCACTAAGTGCGGAACAAATGTGAGGCCAACTTCCTGCCCAGCTATTATTTCAAGTTCCTGTTTAATTTCTGGGTAATGGCGATGTCCTTTCACACCGTAAGCTTTAAAAGACTCACTAGTTTCACACAGAAGTGTAGCCTGATTGGCACCTCTTCCGGCACCACTAACTCCAGATTTACAGTCAGCCACAATATCATCAAGATGTATTAGTCTGTTACTAATAAGAGGCTTAAGGGCCAATTGTACTGCGGTTGGATAGCACCCTGGATTGGCCAATAATGTGGCATTTTTTACTTTATCACGATTATTTTCAGGTAGTCCATAAACAGCTGAAGCTAGCAGCTCATTTTGAGTGTGATCTATGCCATACCATTTTGACCACTCTTTTGCATCTGATATTCTAAAGTCAGCACCTAGATCAATTACTTTAATGCCTTTTGCTATAAATGCACCAGCTCCCTCCATAGCAACACCGTGAGGGGTTGCGAAGAAAACTATGTCACACTTATTTAATTCATCACTATCTGGCAAAGAAAAAGACAGCTCAGATTGTCCAATCAATGAAGGGAAGATTGAGTCAACACGCTTTCCATCTAATGATCGAGAGCTAATGGCCACAACCTCTACCTGAGGGTGGTTATATAATAGTCTGAGTAGCTCAACACCGGTATAACCAGTGCCGCCAATAATTCCTGCTTTAATCATATTTGCTGTTAATTTAGTGTGATTCTCCAAGCATTTTTTCTAGGTAGTGAATATTCATACCGCCTTTTTGAAACACTTCATCATTCATGATTCGTGCTTGTAGAGGGATGTTGGTTTTAATTCCATCGATTATCATTTCATCCAGCGCACTCTGCATTTTAATAATTGCACCAATACGAGTATCGGCAAAAGTAATTAACTTGCCAATCATTGAATCATAGTGTGGTGGCACCGTGTAACCATTATATATGTGTGAATCAACACGAACACCTAAACCTCCAGCAACATGATACTGGGTAATCTTACCTGGTGAAGGCATAAAGTTATTTGGGTCTTCAGCATTTATACGACACTCAACTGCATATCCTTTAATTTTTATATCATCTTGTGTAAACGACAGCTCTTGTCCATCGGCAATCATAATTTGCTCGCGCACAATATCAACACCAGTAATCATTTCAGTAACAGGGTGTTCAACTTGTACACGTGTGTTCATTTCGATAAAATAGAACTCGTTGTTTTCAAATAGAAATTCAAACGTTCCTGCTCCACGATAATTAATAGCTTTACAGGCATTGGCACAAACCGAGCCAATTTTGTTGCGTAGTTCAGAGGTTATTCCTGGAGCTGGGGCTTCTTCTACTACCTTTTGATGACGTCTTTGCATAGAGCAGTCGCGCTCACCAAGGTGTACAGCATTACCGTGTTCATCAGCCAATACCTGAATTTCAATATGGCGTGGAGTAGTTAGGAATTTTTCCATATACACCTCAGGATTGCCAAAGAAATTTAAAGCTTCAGTCTTTGTTAACTCAACTGAACCCAAAAGGTCTTCTTCTTTTTCAACAACACGCATTCCACGTCCGCCACCGCCACCTGAGGCTTTAATAATAATTGGAAATCCAATGTTTCTAGCAAGCTCAGTATTTTCAATTGTATCATCACCCAGCCCGCCATCTGATCCAGGTACACAAGGCACACCAGATTCCTGCATAGCCTCAATAGCGGCTACCTTGTCACCCATAACACGTATGTTATCTGCTCTTGGGCCAATAAAAATAAAACCACTTTCTTCAACCCTCTGAGCAAAGTCAGCGCTTTCAGATAAAAAACCATAGCCTGGGTGAATAGCATCAGCATGAGTTACTTCAGCTGCACTAATAAGAGCAGGAATGTTTAGATAGCTATCTGTAGATGGGTGTGGTCCAATGCAAACAGCTTCGTCTGCTAATAATACGTGCTTAAGATCTTTATCTGCAGTTGAGTAAACCGCTACTGTTTGTATGCCCAGCTCTTTACAAGCTCTCAGAATACGTAGCGCAATCTCACCACGATTGGCAATTAGGACTTTTTGGATTTTGTTCATTTGATTACAACAAGTGTTTGGCCAAACTCAACAGCGTCCCCATCTGCGCATAAGATTTCAGTAACTGTGCCAGACTGATCAGCTTCAATTTGGTTCATAATTTTCATAGCCTCAACAATACAAATTGTATCGCCTTGATTTACGTGTTGACCAATTGATATAAATGCATCAGACGTTGGAGAGGCAGAACTATAAAATGTACCTACCATTGGTGATGTGATTGGATGCCCGTCAACTGTTTTTATTTTATCAGCTGCCTCAACCGCCACAGGAGCCGCTACAACTGGAGCTACAACTGGAGCT
>PNQY01000098.1 GCA_002909145.1 Candidatus Thioglobus perditus | reverse complement strand
TGGCTTACTACACGGTGCTGAGAAAACTTACTATCAATCAGGCAAACTAAAGTCTATCGGTCACTTTACTAAAGGCATCTTAGATGGAGTTGTTACTGGTTATTATGAGGATGGTTCTGTTCAAGTAAGAGCAATCTATGACAACGGTGTTAAGCAAGGTAGAGTCATTCATTACTATCCTAATGGCAACAAACAACTAGAAGTGTTCTACACTGATGATAAGCTTGATGGTGTTCGTAGTACTTGGTATGAGAATGGTAAGCCTATGGAAGCTGCCCCTTACTTAAAAGGAGTGCTTCACGGCACTGGTTATACTTACTATGAGAATGGCGGCATATTTGAAGAGATTAGGTATAAATACGGCGAGCCTAAGACTATGAGGGTGTTTACTGAAGATGGTAAGCTCTCTGAACAAAAAGGATGGATTGATAAGAAGATTATTGAGAGGATTGTGGGATGATTAAGAAGATAGATTGTGGCAAGACTAGTTTTAATGATTTGCATCAGGTGTTTAAGTACGCAACTCAAGAAGAGTTTGAGACTAAGCGCTCAAGACTATTTCCAAATGGTAATTCAGATAACGAAGTAGCAACAACTTCAATATTCTTATCATCTCTATGTGCTGTTAAAGAATACAGAGAGGAGTTGCTTTCTGAAATCGGTGTAAAGAAGATTAAGAATCAGAATATAAAGCTACACGCCTATACAGAGCTTGAGAATATGTCTGCTGAAGAAAGACCCGATGGGTTACTTGTGGTCACTAGTGGGAAGTTAAACCCTATTATTGAATGGGCTTGTTTTGTAGAGGTTAAGGTCGGCAGTAATCCGTTAGAAGAATCTCAGGTTGATAGATATGCAACGTTTGCTAGAGAAATTGGTATTAATAATATCATTACTATATCCAATGAGCTAGTCACCTGCCCATTGGATAGCCCAATAAAACTCAAAAAGAGAAGTTTTAATTTATATCATTGGTCTTGGGCTTTCTTAAAGATATCTGCTCTAAGACTTGTTAGGGCTAATGCACTTGGAGATAGCGACCATATCTTTATCTTGCAAGAGTTAAGAAAGTTTATCGATGGGCATAAGAAGCTAAGCAATTATGTAAATATGGGCAAGGAATGGAAAGATGCTGTCACCAAGATACACTCACACAGTATTGAGCAAAGAATAGACTTAGAAACTTTGGGGCATATTGTTGATTCATACATTCAAGAAGAAAAGGATGTTAGTCTGCAGCTAACCGCAAAGTCTGGAATACATATTGAATTGTTAACTAAGGGTGATAGAAAAGAAGAAGTTACCAAGATGTTGCAATCTAAGAAAGTAATAACATCGCAATTTATGCTGGAGAAGGATAAACGTAATACCTTCTTTATAGATATTGACTTTATTAGACAAGAAGTAAGGTGCTACACACATATTGTTATATCAAAGGGTAAGGCTCAGGCTCAAACCACTAAATTAATTAAGATGTTTGAGGGTGATTCTGGATACACTGATGATATTCTTGTTAATGCTTTCTATATTAGAAACAGAAGTAATCATAGTGACTCATCACTTGCTACTCTACTAGAAGAAAAACATCAATCAGAGATGTATAGTGTTGTTGACAAGTCTTTAGGCAATGAGGTGAAATTCTTTGAAGTAAAAACTAAGGATTTACTTGGTAGAGACTTTAAAAGTACTAAAAACTTTATTGTCAAGCTAGAAGACATAGCTAATAGATTCTTAACACAGGTTGTTGCTTATCAAAATCAATAATTACCAAATGCCGCAAAGATTGATTTGCGCCTCTCTAATTACTTTAAGTTTATCAGCACAAGCCAAAACCCAATACGGCACAGTCACAGTATCAAAAGTAATCAGTGTTTATGATGGTGATACCTTCAGAGTTAACATAGACTCACTACCTCCTATAGTAGGCAAGAACATACCTATTAGAGTGAATGGAGTAGATACTCCAGAGATACGAGGAAAGTGCCAGTATGAGAAGGATTTAGCTCTTGAGGCGAGAGACTTTGTTAGAGCTAAACTAGCTAATGCCAAAGAGATTAAGTTAACCAATCTACAAAGAGGTAAGTACTTTAGAGTGGTTGCTAATGTAGTTGTTGATGGTGTTAGTTTAGAGAAAGAGTTGCTTGATAATAAGTTGGCTTACGAGTACAGTGGTGGTAAGAAATTGAGTTGGTGTAAATAAGGAGTAAAGAATGGATTCAGAAGTTTCAAGAGTAGAAATCACCGACATAAAAATGCCTTTTGGCTCAATGGTGGTTTTTATGGTTAAGTGGGCGATAGCATCGATCCCAGCAATCATTATTTTATGGATATTGTTTATGATGTTTGGCGGTGTTCTTACAGGATTAACTCATATTTAACCTTTGAGTCTCTCACATCTCTAACCCAGCTTACCTTGTCACTCTTCTTTGTAAAAAGGGTTGGATTTCGAAATGATTAAAAAAAACTATTATTAATATGAGATATATACAGCATCAGTTTTCCCAAGTATATCTGGCAATGCTAAAAAAGTATTTTCAGCTGTAATTTCTTCATCGTTAGAATTTGTTCTTAATATGATTATGTAATCTCCAGCCCCTTCATAATACAGAACGTCTGAAATGTAATACCCTTGGGAGAATTTAAAATCATCACTATTTCTTCCAAAAATATATGTGGACTCAACTATGGGCTTATCCTTTTTACCAGTGAACAATCTAACAAACTTTGTAAATAGTCTGGCAGAAAAAGTTAATAAATCCATTTTCCCAGAAAGTGATGTGTCTTTGTCAATTTGTACGGAAGGTGTAAATGCAATCCACTCACCTGGCTTTATGATTTCAGTAATTTCAATATAGACAGGATTTTGTCTTTTGTGCCTCCCGCTGTAATGCTGGAATACTGGAGTATTAATAAAATTTAAACCTGTAAGTGTATTTTTTAATGTCTTGAATAGTCCAATCTTTGGATTATGACCATATTTAAGTAAAGAGCCGTCTTTGATAAGCATATTCATATCAAATCCAGTTTTAATTAATCTATCTTGTAGTGGTGTATATTCTAACTCGATGCCTTGCTCATCTTTAAATTTCATAACTTATTCCTTGTTAAGAGTATTGCTAGTAATATTTTATTCATAAGACAAATTGTACCTAAGTCATAAATGTACTACGTCATTATGGTCTACAATAGAATTTAAACAGACCAACTAGAATCGTTTACAAGTTATGAGAATTGCCAAGTATTTTAAATCTTATGCTGTAGCTTTATTATAAGTATATAATATGGTTCAATAAAGTATAAATAGTGGGTAAATTGTGAATAGATTGTTAATAATATTCCCATTGGCTGCTTTATTAACTTCTTGTGGTATAGAGTATAAACCTGAGTACATCCCAACTAAGTGTGACTATGGCTGGATATTAATAGATGACCAGAATCTTGGTCCTGTTTGCGCCCGTACAAAGTCTAACCAGGAATTTGTTGATAGTTTTAACTCTAGTGTTTGTTATAAAGAATCGGGCATAACTGCAAAAGAAAAGGCTCAGTGTCAGAAATATGCCAGGTATGAAGGTTATAACCCTTATAATTTCGATAGAAAGAGTAAGTCTAAGAGTGTACATTCAAAATCCCCTTCTTTTCAGGATAAGGGCTCGGATAACTCAACATCAAGTTCTCTTTCAGATGCTTGGGATAATCTAAACACTCAAGCTGGACAAAACTCTTGGGATACCAAGCTATACAGATTAGGTGAGGTTTTATCCAATATGGGTACTCCATACTCTCAAAGAGGAGTGTCTCCGTCATACAGGTGGATGGCTGACGAGCCCAATTCAGGATTTGATTATAGTGATTACAATAGGATGTCTGAGCAGAATAAAACAGACAGAAAGATTAAAGAGCTTGAAAAGAAAATTGAAGACTCAACCTTTGGCTATATGAGTGGGAATCAGATGTACAGTAAGAGTAATAAATATATGGGCTACATCAAAAACAGTAATCTTTATAATAAGCACAATCAGAAAACTGGGTACATTAGGGGTAATGGCATTTATAGTAATTCTGGTAAATACCTAGGCTACACA
>PNQY01000097.1 GCA_002909145.1 Candidatus Thioglobus perditus | reverse complement strand
CTGGAATCGCTTCTTGCATCCCTGATGGTCGGGTGGTAGGCGGCTAACTCAATAGACCAAGCTAAGCATGTAGACTCTTTGTTTGAAGGTTTTCGGACGCGGGTTCAATTCCCGCCATCTCCACCAATATTGGTTCTCACCACATCTCGTAACATATAAATATCCTTATTATATAAGGACTTTATACAGTTTACCTTTCTATTACTCAATCATTTTGACTCACCACTTCTCACACAATAGTGAGTATAATTGTGAGTAGATTATCACTTTATACCAACATACACATAAATCTACTCACATTATGCTAACCGATACCAAGATTAAAAACCTTAAACCTAGAGCTACAAAGTCTGGAAGGTATGGAGAAGCTGACTCAAATGGTCTAACTTTATACATATACGACAAAGGCTCAAAAACTTGGGTTTACAGATATAGATATAACAGCAAACCTCAAACAATGACTCTTGGTCACTATCCTTCAATGTCATTACTTGGTGCTAGGCAAGAGCGAGATGCTAGTAAGCAACTTCTTATTCAAGGAATCAACCCCAAAGAAAATAAAACCAAAGACTCTTTAAGTGACAAGACTTTTAGCAAGGTATTTGCAGAATGGCACAACAACAAGAAAGATGAATGGTCTATCGATTATGCTAATGATGTAATGCAAAGAGCTGAGTCTTACCTACTTCCCTTCATAGGTAATAAAACAATGGGTGAAATTAATACTCCAGAGATGCTTGGATTGTTAAAGAAGATTGAACAAAGGAATTTACTTGATACGCTGGAGAAGATAAAAGGTATTGCTAGTCGTGTGTTCTCATATGCTGTTGGAATGGGTTATATTACTGTTAATCCTGTTAGAGATTTACCTAGAGATGTTTTTAAGAAAAAGAACCAACAACATTACTCCACTATTACTGACCCTAAGGAAATAGGTTTTCTACTCAGAGCAATAGATGGTCATAAAGGTAGTTACCAAGTAAGGACAGCATTAATAATTGCGCCTCATTTATTCCTAAGACCAGGAGAACTGGTTGGTTTGACTTGGAAAGAAATTGACTTCAATAATAAATTGATTCGTATTGATGGTGCAAGGATGAAGATGAAACTAAGTCACATAGTGCCTTTAAGTAATCAAGTGTCTGATATTCTCAAAGAGATCAGTTTTATTAAAACAGATCGTCAATTTGTATTCCCAAGCCCTAGGAATAAGAACAAAAGTATTACTACTAACGCACTACTTACTTCATTACGTAGTTTAGGCTTTAGCAAAGAACAGTTCACTACACACGGCTTCAGACATATGGCATCAACAAGGCTTAATGAATTAGGCTTTAAAGATGATGTTATTGAACGTCAACTTGCACATACACAATCCAATAAAGTTAGGGCTATTTACAATCACGCAGAACACCTAGATGAAAGAATATATATGATGCAAAAGTGGTCCGACTATCTAGATAAGCTTAAAACTATTATCTAAGTTTAATTTATGACGTGTTATGAGTCACAACGAGTTATAATCACAAATAGTTATTTTTTATGGAGTTTATTATGACTATTATTAAAAGTCTTTTAGTCGTTTTTTCTTTCATTTTTACATTATCTGGTTGTATGCCATCAATACAAATTGATGACTCAATTTCAAACTATAGACAGGTTAGTCACAAGATATCTCTTGGAGATTCTAGGGCTAAAGTTGTCTCCATCTTAGCCGAGGCACAGCAAGATTTACCTGGTGATTATCGGAAGAGTTCTGAAAGCTATATAAAAAGTGGCATTAAGGTTGAAATTTACTATGCCAGAACAAGAAGACAAGCTGACGGTCTAACAACAGATGACGAATTTACACCTTATATTTTTAACAATGGTGAACTTGTAGGTATTGGTTGGACATCTATTGGT
>PNQY01000096.1 GCA_002909145.1 Candidatus Thioglobus perditus | reverse complement strand
CAGGGTGGCGGCATTTGAAATTATGGTATGTAACCATGCGGTACGCAATCTTATTCGTGAAAATAAAATTTTCCAAATTGAATCAATCATGCAAACAGCCAGGGGTGAAGGTATGGCAACAATGGAGCATGCAATTGAACAGCTTATTGATTCTGGAAAAGTAACCAAAGAGGGGGTGGATGGTGCCCATTAGGGGTAAATATTCCTCAATTACACTAATTGAAATATTAGTGGTTATCGCAGTACTTGGAGTCTTGGCAGCGTTCGTCGCCCCTAACGTTGGCAGTTGGAATTGTAAACAAGAAATAAGAAATGATTTTGAGAGAATAAATGGCTTCTTAGAAATGGTTCGACTGGAAGCGGTTAATAGAAATAAAACCATGATGGCGCACTACAATCGTAATGGTTTTTTTAGGGCATATCAGCCTTCCAAAGGCTGCCAAATTAATACTTCAATTATCAGTACTGATATACCGGATTTGACATTAAATAAAAATGATGTAGTGCCACGTGGAAGTGATAAATTTAGAACTTGCTTTAATGCAGATGGCAGTTCTTATGGCGGTCAATTTACCATCAGCAGGCAGTGTGATGGAAAAAATTATCAATTTAAAAGCCAGATCTTTGGTGCGACCGGTTTCATTGAAAAGTTGAAGTACAACCTAACCACCAAAAAGTGGGACGAGCTATGAATAAGCAAGCATTCACACTGATCGAAGCGCTAGTAGCTGTCGCCATAATGGCAATAGGTTTTGCTGGTGTGTACGGCCTTGTTTCCGCCTCTAATAGAGTGCTAAGTGATTCGATTGACCGTGAAAAGCTAAACTTCCAGGCCGGTGAAATTATCGAGTCCCTTCACGCTGATAAAACCAATATTTTGGAATACAACGGCAAAGATTTAAGTAAATGTGGTGCGCTAAAAGTCAAAAAAGGTATGGACGATCAGCTGGCACGTTTAAAAAAATGGTGTGAAAAAGTAAAGGGCGAGGTTGGTGATAAAAGAAACCAAGACAAGCGCCGTATTCGCGTTGAAAAGAAACAAGTAGGGCAAAAGTATGTGTATGTTGTTTCTATTGATTTGAGCGGCAAAGATAGCAAGAAGACCGTATTTATGAAGAGGGTGTTCAATGCGCAGTAGATTTATAAAAGCCTTCACTCTCGTAGAAATGCTGGTCGCGTTAGCAGTAAGTTCCATCATCATCGGCGCCACCTATTCATCATACGAGATGGTAGCCACCCAATACAAAAAGAATATGGATATCGCAGATATGCACACCTCTGGCAGAGCAATTATGCGAATAATAGAACGTGATATTCGTATGGCAGGCTTTGAGTATCGAGATAAGGATGCTAAAGTGACTTACGGCACCATTAGTAGTCCGCTTACTATTAAAGACAGTGGTAACAAATGCTGTGATGAGGTAACCGTTGTTTATGATTACTTTGACGAAGAGTCCAAGAAAGCAGAACGTATTAGAATTAGATACTGGGCAGAGCCTCACACAAGCAATAAAGGTTCTCGTCATCGCCTATACAAACAAAAAGACATTCTTGGTCGAAACAAGAAAATCCTAACAAAGCCAAAGTTGGGCACTAAAGATGTAATGGCGGATTATATTGAGGATTTACAGTTAGCAAATAGTAGTGCGGGGCCTTTTTCCTTATACCTTATGGGTCAATCTAGCAGTGGAAAAAAAATCCATATTTTTAACCCTGTAACAAGGAAACATGGAAACACAGGTACTATACGATACGGCGTATATTTAGATGATCCTGCTATGACTATTGGCCCTAATGGTCTGATATATATGGTTGGAAGTCGAGATAAGAATATATATGTTATCGATCCTGTATCAAAAACACATACAGATACCATACCAATTAAAGGATATGTAAAGCATATAGGGGGTCACCCCGCTATAG
>PNQY01000095.1 GCA_002909145.1 Candidatus Thioglobus perditus | reverse complement strand
GAATCGCTTCTTGCATCCCTGATGGTCGGGTGGTAGGCGGCTAACTCAATAGACCAAGCTAAGCATGTAGACTCTTTGTTTGAAGGTTTTCGGACGCGGGTTCAATTCCCGCCATCTCCACCAAATTCACTTTTCATAACTTCTTATAAAGTTTCAATATTAGTCAAATAGGCTGATATTGAAGCATTTATTATTAGTTAGTTGTCTCATAAAATATCTTTCATCCCTTGAAAGCCCACATAAAGTGTACATAGAAAGTGTACATAAGTCTGAATATTGACTTTCTATGTACACTTTTTAAAAAAAATAATGCCGTCAGTTACATTTCCTAAATAGTTGCTCTTAAATAACAAAGGAGTTACAAATGTACAAAAAGGCATTAACAGATGTAAAAATTAGAAGCCTGAAAGTAAAAGACAAACCATACGAGTTAATGGATGGTGATGGGCTAATTTTAAGAGTTGCCAAGAGTGGCACAAAAACATGGATACATAAATTTAAAATTTATTACAAACCATCAAGTATCACGCTTGGAAACTATCCATCTTTATCCATTAGCAAAGCAAGGAGGATGAGAGATGATAACAAGGTATTAACAAGACAAAAAATTCATCCAAAACACCACTTGCAAAATATGAACACCTCAAATAAAACGTTCAAAGAGGTATTCTATGAATGGTACGATTTTACAGTTGATGAATGGGCAGAAAGCACTGCAAAAGGTGTTATTGGAAGAATGGAAAAACATATATTGCCATATGTTGGAAGTGCCCCAATAGGCTCAATTAATACTGACACTATTATTGAAGTATTAATGAAAATCCAACGTAAAGGCACAATTGATACTTCGAATAAAGTAAGGGGTATTGTTAAGCGTATTTTTGGATATTGCACCCTGTTCAAATTAATCAAATCAGACCCTACACTAGCAATATCTTCAAACATGTTTAAAAAGACGCAATCCAAAAACTACCCATCTTTTACAAATCAGAAGGACATTGCCACACTAATAAAAAATGTTAATAATTATGATAAAAGTATTTCGGTAAGTAAAGCGCTCAAACTTGCTCCTCATATCTTCCTACGACCAGGAGAAATTGCAGGACTAACGTGGGATGAAGTATATTTTGACGATAAAGTAATTCGCATACCTGAAGAACGAATGAAAATGAATAGAGTGCACTTGATACCAATGAGTGATTTAGTTTTTAATACTTTAACAGAATTACATTCTTATGATTTTGGCAGTAAATTTGTATTCCCAAGTACAGCAAGTTCATCTGGACATATTACACCTGAAAGTTTAAGGTCGGCAATAAGAAGCATAGGATATACAAATGATGAATTTACCACACACTCATTTCGCAGTGTATTTAGTACACGTTTACATGAAACAGGGATGTTTAATTCAGATGCTATCGAATTACAGTTAGCACACGCTCCAGGAAGCAAAGTAAAAAGAACATATAACCATGCAGAGCATTTAGAAGAACGCAGAAAAATCATGGAGTACTGGTCAAGTTATTTGTATGATTTAAAAAAAAATTGATGCACTAATATTAATGATAACTAAAAACGCAAGCATAAAAACTTGCGTTTTTTAACAACTCACAGGAGTAAATATCATGGCATCAGAACGTCAAAAAATAATAAAGTTACCACGTGTAAAAGAAATCACAACACTTAGTCGTGCAACAATTTATCGTCGCATGGATGAAGGTAAATTTCCAAAACAAATAAAACTATCATCAAGAGCAAGTGCATGGGTAGAGCAAGAAGTGCTAGATTGGATAGATGAACGCATTGAAGATAGGTACGAAAACGATAAGAAATAAACTCCCATATTTTTTTATTTCAAAAGCGGGTAGTCATTCGGATGCCCGTATCGCATCCAATCATACTCTTTGGTGACGTGGTAGAAAGCACCTGTGTCAGAATTAATTACGAATTCCTGAACGTTCGCATAAGAGCCTGAGACGTTACCACTTGACATAATGAATACAAGTTCATTCTTCTTATCAACAACTGATTGAACGCTCTCCATAGATAACTCTAGTACGTCAGTATTAGGCTGGATAACCCCATCAAAGATTTTGTACTCTGGGCTCCCCACGTGTGAAACAAATGCTTTACACAAGATGCCATTGTTGCAATCAATTCCAAACATGTGTACGTTGTCTTTGAATACTTGTACCTTGCTTTCATTAAAGATTTTTATATCAACGTTGTTAAGGTGGATGACATTGGGTTCTTTTGCAAAAGCATTGAACGTTAAGAATAAGAAGATTGTTAGTAGTTTTTTCATAATTCTATTATTAGTTAAAAGCACATTTCTCTCCAAGCCTCATAAATCATCACCATTGCAAAAGTGTCAAGTTCGCAGTACTTTAGCAAACTCTTAGTTAATTCACTGCGTTCATAACCACCCATCTCCTCAAACTGCATTCTGGCGTAAGCAGTCATTGCTGCACCACCATCTTTTAGTTCATCATTATCACTTAATAAGTCATCACACTTATCGGCGTCTTGAAACATCAATGGTAATAATTTATATGGGTCTACGACCTTGTCATCTTCAAACTTAAACCAAGTCCAGTTTTTAAAGTTTTTGCTAGGAATTGCATCAGTTCCATAGATTGGTTGTGAGTATTTTTCTTTAAGGTAATCTGAACTATTGAGTGTTGCTGGCAGCACTTGCTTAATTGAGTTAGAGCCACCAGTCATTGGATTGTAGTAATAGTCTTTTACAACTTCCAGCATATCAACCATGTTACGTTCACCACACCATTTTTCCACACTGTCTTTTTTTGATTTGGTAATACTTTGAATAAAATCACATAACTCATCTTTATCCACAATATCTTCTTGTTCGGTTTGCAGTTGTACATAAATCATATTAAGGTATGTATTCTCATGATTTGAGTACTTAAAGATGGTTCCTTGGTCTTTATCTAGTTGTGCTTTTAGTTGACGTACAAATTCGTAGTTAGGGAAAATACCACGTTCAGTATTGATGTATTCACCCTCATGCTCAATCTTGCCATCTTTATAAACAATATGATGCGAGAACTGGAATGCAACACCTTCATATGGTCTTCTGCCTTTGTTAAATGGAATTGCCATTGCAGTAGTTTCAAAATCAATAAAATGTAGTGGAAATACCCAAGAATCCATTTCTGTTTTTAGACCAACTTTATCTAACCAAATAGATTCATCATTGTTTTTAACCTTTTCAACTTGAAGCCATTGACGTTCTTTATTGGCAGTAACTTTTTTAGTTAAGATATCCTCTTCATAAATGTCTGATAATTTAATCTTGCCTTCTTGAATGAACTTATCTTTATTACGAAAGTTCCAAATATCCAGCATATTAGGTTTTTCAAATTCTTTATCAGGCCAATTTAATTGCTGTTTCCAGCATTCATGATAACCACTGAGTTTGCCATCATCTAAATCTTCTTGTGATGCTTTAAACTCACACTTTCCACACGCACTGCTTAATCGAGGTTTAATCTTTGTGTCATTTACATATGAGTCCATGTACTCATTGATTCTTCTCTTAAAGCCAACGCCACGTTCATCATCACCAGCCTCAGTATTAAAGATTAAATCACAGTAGTCATCAACGGGAACCTTACACAACATCTCAATTGATAAGTCTTCTTTGGTTAATGATGTTGAAACTTTAATACCCTTACGTCTATTTTTATCTTCGACGATTTGAAACTTCTGGTTGAGTCCATTAGTTGGCGCTGTTTTATTCTTATCTACTAGGTATAAGTAAGCGGTAACAACTGAGTCTGGAAATGCACAGCGTACTACATATCTTTGAAAGGCAATATCAAATAGATATGGCTTCCAACCTGCAAGTACACCGTCCTCAGTTTTATTTAAAAATCTATCATCATTTAAATCAATAGATTTTGCCTTAACCTCGTATAACTTAATGTAATTACCACGTTTAACCAAAATATCAACTCGAATAAATAAGTTGTCGTGTTTAATGGCTGCTTCATAAATGACAACTTCATCTTGTTCTAATAGTTTATTAGTTTGCTTTAGTGCTTCATCATAATTCAACGTATGGATATTATGCCCACCTGGGAAGTATTGCTTGGCAAGTTCACCTACTTGGAAGCCGCCTTCGGCCAACGCCTCTAAGAATGGATTATCAAGACTAGTATTTGCATATTCCTTTTTGCCCGTATAGAAAAGTTTAGTTGGGCATTCAGTTGCTAGTTTGAATTTTGATTTGGTTAGATATTTCATTTAGTCCTTTTGTTTTGTTAGTTAACTCCAATTATCAAGACAATCACGAAAATATATTTCGTTATAAGGAGAATAATACGAACTATTCAAGTAAACAACTTGATTTGATTTTAACAACAAATGGAGAATAACATGAAAAACAAAATTAAATTATTACTAGTGGGTACTGTTGCTTTAATCCTCATTGGTTGCAATTCTACACCGCCTACCAATGATGTAGAGCACGTTCAATATTCTATTGACAATGCACCTGATTGGTTCACTGAGCCAAATAAAAATACAGAAGACACCCTCTATATTACTGGCACAGCAAAAAGTACAGATATGGGTTTAGCACGTGATAAAGCATTACTACATGCCCACTCACAACTTGCCGACCAAGTGCATGCATTGGTTAGCAGTTTGACTACTAAACAAACCGTAGAAACTAACAGTAAAGTAACACTTGATAATATTGACCAAGTAGTAAAAAAAGTAGTCGCAGAAGCCAAAATGTCAGGTTACAAAGTAGTGGAAACTGAAATGCATCCTGAAGGCAGATACTATCGTTTTTACTCAATGATTTCATTTCCTGTTAATAAAACATACTTAATGCAAGAAGAACATCAATCAAACAAAGATGTTGAAAATGCAAAAGCACGTTTGAACAAACAGATTGGTGACTTAGATAAAGAACTTGAGCGTATTAATGGTGGAAAGAAAAATTGGAATTAAACATGCTGAAAATTGCCATTCTAGCAAGTCTGATACTACTTAATGGGTGCACATTGTATAACAACCGCAGCATCCCATCATCAGTTACGACCATACCAAATG
>PNQY01000009.1 GCA_002909145.1 Candidatus Thioglobus perditus | reverse complement strand
CGCCATCTCCACCATTTTTTTAAAATCTAATTACAATTATTACACAGTCCGTGCAACTCTATAACCTGTCCTTCTTCTGGGGTAAATTTGTTAATATTTGGAATAGATAATTTATTAGAGTTTTTGCATGATTCTTCTATATTGTCACAACTAGTACAATGAAGTAAAACGTGGAAATGATCTGTATGAGAATCATTACACACAAGGTATGTATTATTGGATTCAACCTTATGTACAACACCTGTATTAATCCAGAAGTCAAGCACTCTGTATATGGTGCTTATATTAAAAGAATGTCCATTATCGTTTAAACACTTTAATAAATCATATGCAGAAATACTAGAATTTAATTTTGATAATTCTTCAACAATATCAAATCTTTGAGGCGTAATGCTTTTTCCACTTT
>PNQY01000008.1 GCA_002909145.1 Candidatus Thioglobus perditus | reverse complement strand
TATTTAGAACGGCAGATGGCGAAAGCAGGGTGGCGGCATTTGAAATTATGGTATGTAACCATGCGGTACGCAATCTTATTCGTGAAAATAAAATTTTCCAAATTGAATCAATCATGCAAACAGCCAGGGGTGAAGGTATGGCAACAATGGAGACTGTAATCAATTTCCTCTGTACCTGGAAATTCTCTCACTGAATAAGTAATCCTTCTACGCTCTACACCATCTTCTGTATCTGTGGGGTAATCATAAATAACACTGACACCATCACAACATGCATTGTTACTTTCATTGAGCACTAACTGATTGGAAATACCAGTAGAAAACGTCTTGTTTCCTGAAGAGTCTCGATGCTCATACCCTGCCATACGAATATCACGCTCAATGATTCTCATAATAGCTCTACCCGAGGTATGCATATCAGCAATATCAATGTTCTTTTCATATTGAGTTTTCACCATATCGTATGAGGCATAAGCAGCAATAATAACGATTGAGCTAACAGCAAGTGCTACTAACATTTCTACTAAAGTGAAGGCTTTTCTATTCGGGAACATTAAATACCCTCTTAATAACAACTGTATTCTTATCGTTCTTACCACTTAGCCTTATCAACACTACATAAACATCATTTCCGTCAATTGTTTTTCTAACAACACGAATTTTTCTATCACCTGTGGTTCTTTCTCCCATTTTTTTACACCAGTTTTTGAGTCGATCAAGATGCTCAGCATCTGTTGTTGTTAGGGTCATATCATCACACCTAGTAACAAGATCTTTACCTTCGTAAAAGCTAGCAACAGTAGATAAATTTTTCTTTTCACTGTGAAGCGTTTCAATAATCTCACTGGCGTGATAATTAGATTTTTCTTTATCAATAGAATCTTCCATTACCCTTTTAGAAGTAGCAACTAACGAATACACCCCTGCAAAGCCAATAGCCAGAATAACCACTGATACCAGCACCTCAATGAGTGTAAATGCTGACTTATTATTCATATTCAAATAATCCTACATTTCCCGCCATAGCGAACTATCGCTTTCAGAAATTTTTACTCTTTTAAACTCTTGAATAAAGCCTGTTGCGCCAAAGATATTATTTTTATATTCATATTTTTTTCCACCATTGTCAAATTCTCCGCCACATTGGCGAGCAATGGTATAGCTTGCAGTAGTCGCACTACCGTCAGCATAAAAGCATGTATTAGTTGTGTATTCATCTAAAGAGCTACTATCCGTGTCAATGGTAAAACTTTCTGTAATACCTGTTCCTGTAATGCCATCGCCACAAACACTTATTTCTCCTTGTGTACCTATCCTGGCTGAAATTAGAGCACCAGTTTCACCGCTTTCAACAATAGCCATAACTGTACTATTACGATTAACAGCTTCTGAGCGAAGTGTGGATAAAAAACCATTCAACTCAGCAAAATCATTTTTGACATCTTGACGACAATACCAACCTTTTAAATTAGGTCCTGCTACTCCCGCCAAAATTCCCAGTACAGCAATAACCACTAATAATTCAATTAGTGTAATTGAGGAATATTTACCCCTAATGGGCACCATCCACCCCCTCTTTGGTTACTTTTCCAGAATCAATAAGCTGTTCAATTGCATACTCCATTGTTGCCATACCTTCACCCCTGGCTGTTTGCATGATTGATTCAATTTGGAAAATTTTATTTTCACGAATAAGATTGCGTACCGCATGGTTACATACCATAATTTCAAATGCCGCCACCCTG
>PNQY01000094.1 GCA_002909145.1 Candidatus Thioglobus perditus | reverse complement strand
ACAATCTTACCTGTTACCTCAGCTTCAGCAAATACTACCGAGCTTGAGAATACCGCTGCTAATGCAGCTGATAATATTAAGTTTTGTTTTTTCATTTTTCCCTCTTTGGTTTTTTTATTTAAGCCCTCATTGGCTTAACGACTCCCCCTGGCATCCAACAGTACGACTATTCAGGTAAAAAGAGCGGGGAGACTGGGAGATTGTGTAAATATTTTTAACAAGGAATTTACGAATACTCGTAAATCCTTATAAGATATGGTGGTTATAGGTGGACTTGAACCACCGACCCCAGCATTATGAATGCTGTGCTCTAACCAGCTGAGCTATATAACCAAAGAGCGTGTATTATCAAGACATTTAAAGCAAATGTCAACAGCCAAAGGCCAATATATTGATAAAATCAACACTATTATGTCACCAATTAAAATTGCACTAACAGGTGGAATCGCCTGTGGAAAATCAAATGTTGCTCGCAGTTTTGCTGAGCTTGGAGTGGATATCATCGACCTTGATAAATTATCACGCCAAGTGGTTGAGCCCGGGTCTCAAGGCTTAAAAGAACTTGTTGATTATTTTGGTGAATTTATTCTTAATAATGACAAATCCCTTAATCGACAAGCTTTACGAGAAATTTTATTAAAAAATCCAGTTAACCAAGAAAAAATTGAAAACATCTTGCATCCAAAAATATTGGAAAAAATGCAAATGGAGATTAAAAGGATTAGCAATAAACTTGTTATCGTCGAAATACAACTATTAGTTGAGAAAAACCTGGCTTACTTGTTTGATCGAGCCATTATTGTTGAGTGTGACGAGAAAAAACAGCTAGAAAGACTCATAAATCGTGAAAATATAGATGAAAAACAAGCAAAAACTATGATTCATGTACAAACAAGTCAAGAGAATCGTCTAAAACTAATTGATCAACTGCCAGTTGATATTATTGAAAATAATTCAGAAATTTCTGATATGGAGCAAGAAGTACAGGATTTATATCAAAAATTAATCAACCTGTAAGCGTTTAACCGGAGTTCCGCCAATAAGGTGCTTGGTGATAATCTCATCAATATCCTCTTCATCGATATATTGATACCAAATATTATCGGGATAGACAACTGCTACTGGCCCGTGCTCACAACGCCCCAAGCAACGTGATTCACTAATGCCAATTTTCCCTTCGCCCATTTGCCCAGCGTCTCGACATGTGTCTTTAGCATAGCGATACATTTCTTTAGCACCCAGTTGAGAACAGCAAGCCTTACCGTCCTTGCGCTGATTATTACAAAAGAAAATATGTCGTGTATAAAAATTCATTTCTCACCCTTATCGTTAATTGCTCTTTGATAGCAATATTTTTTATCAATGCCTGTTATCTTTGCTGCTAATTTGGCCGCTTTTGAAGCGCCCATTTCAGTAAGCAAGATTGGTAAAATTTTATCAAGCTGCTCCTCTCCAATAACCTTATTATCTTTGTCAACAGCAGAAATCAAAATCACAAATTCGCCTTTTTGATGAGAGGTGTCTTCTTGCAAATACTCAAGTAAATTTGGCAATATATCGGTTTTGATAGTCTCAAATGATTTAGTCAGCTCTTTGGCAAGACATACAACTCGTTTATCACCAAGAACTGTTAGTAAATCTTTTGTGCAACCTAAAATACGCTTGGGTGATTCATAAAAAATAGCAGTTTGATCAATATGGGAAATGGCCTGAATAGCCTTAAACCTTGCTGTTGGCTTACTAGGCAAGAAACCAAAAAAACTAAATTGATCACTAGCAATGCCCGATGCACTCATTGCACTAATCATTGCACTTGCGCCAGGCACAGGCGAGACCTCAACACCTGCTTTTTTAGCCTCACTTACCAATACATAACCAGGATCACTAATAAGTGGTGTACCTGCATCACTAATAAGAGCTATGTTTTTTCCTGATAAAAGCTCACTAACCACATCCAAAGATTTAGACTTTTCATTGTGCTCATGAAAAGCTCCCATTGGCGTATCGATGTTGTAATGATTAAGTAGTCTCTTAGAATGGCGAGTATCTTCGGCTAAGATTAAATCAACAGTTTTTAAAATTTCAATCGCCCTAAAAGTGATATCATCTAGGTTTCCGATTGGCGTAGCAACAATATATAGCATGTTCAGTTTTAAGCGTAAAGTAGGTAATCAAGCAGAAGAGATTGCGCTTAATTATTTATCTAAGCATAATCTTCAGCTGATTGAAAAAAATTATCTAACTAAGTTGGGTGAAATAGACCTTATTATGCTTGATGTTGAAAAGCAAGTGCTAGTTTTTGTTGAAGTTCGTTATAGGGCAAGCACTAGTTTCGGCTCAGCTGCAGAGACAGTAACCAATACTAAACAAATAAAAATAATACGCACAGCAAAACAATATTTACAACAGCATACACAATATCAAGATTTTATCTGCAGGTTCGATGTCGTCGGCATTGAATCTGATTTAAAATATCCTAAAATTAGCTGGATAAAAGATGCTTTTGAGGTATAAATAAATCATGAAAAAAACAATCATACTTTCTCTATTAATTAGTAGCTCTTTAATATTGACAGGGTGCGTTCCTGCTG
>PNQY01000093.1 GCA_002909145.1 Candidatus Thioglobus perditus | reverse complement strand
ACCCTTACTTGAGTTGGATGAAACACTTCCTGGTCATGAAATAGCGTTTCAACCTGCACGGTGATTGCTGAGTCTTTAGCGCGACTAAGTAGCCCGCTATTAGGGCCAATAGTAATTTCATTGAATATTTGGGTTATTTTCGCATCTTCTAATTTGGCTTGGTTGACAATATATGAGCGCACATTGTTATTTGGAGCTTCTCCAGTAGCTAGTACAGTTTTGTTATAAGTCATAAAGTTAATATGTGCATCGGCAATCTTTGGATCTTTCTCAGACCAGGCAAATAATTTAAATGCTATGGTTCTATCATCTAGCACCTCGCCAGCACTGCGCCTATCGTTGCTGGCAGTAATAACAGCACTTGCAGTAGTCGCACCTTGTATTACAGCAGGAACGCACCCTGTCAATATTAAAGAGCTACTAATTAATAGAGAAAGTATGATTGTTTTTTTCATGATTTATTTATACCTCAAAAGCATCTTTTATCCAGCTAATTTTAGGATATTTTAAAT
>PNQY01000004.1 GCA_002909145.1 Candidatus Thioglobus perditus | reverse complement strand
TATTGGAAATAGGCTGATTGTGCGCTTTAGCTATGAGTTCGTTGTTTTTTACTAAAATAGCACCTACTGGCACCTCGTTTATTTTTTCCGCAAGTTTTGCCTGCTTAATAGCAAGCTCCATCCACTTCTCGTCAACTGATGAATCTATTCCCACTCAATAGTAGCGGGTGGTTTTCCAGAAATATCATATACCACACGTGAAACACGAGTGATTTCGTTCATGATACGGTTAGACACAATGTCTAAAAAGTCATACGGCAGTCGAGCCCAACGAGCAGTCATAAAGTCGATGGTTTCAACAGCCCTAA
>PNQY01000092.1 GCA_002909145.1 Candidatus Thioglobus perditus | reverse complement strand
GCAAGCGAACCTAGTAGAGCTAATGACAATAGAGACATGATGATTAACTTTACTAAAAGTCTAACCAACCAAGAAATTGAAGCTGTTGCTCAGTATATTGCTGGTTTGTATTAGGATATAAATTAACAAAACATAGTGAATATACATTATAATCATTGGGTTTTAAAATTAGACCCGATCTATACATACTTAAATAAAGGACTGTAATCTTATGTCAGAACAAGAAATAGACTTAAAGAAAAGACGCTTTTTAACTGGGGCAACTAGTGTAGTTGGTGCAGTTGGCGTTGGTTTTGTGGCCTGGCCATTTGTTTCATCATGGATGCCATCAGCAAGAGCTAAAGCTGCCGGTGCACCGGTTGATGTTGATATTACCAAGCTAGAAACCGGGCAATTAGTTAGAGTTCTTTGGAGAAAAAAGCCGGTTTGGATTTTTAAGCGTGATAATACAACAGTTACTAACTTAAGCACACTAAATGGTGAACTAACTGATCCAAATAGTGATGAGACCTCACAACAGCCAGAATATACTAAAAACATTCACCGCTCAATTAACCCAGATGTCGCCGTTATTGTTGGCGTTTGTACACACTTGGGCTGTTCTCCTACATACAGACCAGAGATTGGCGCTGCTGATCTTGGTGGAGACTCATGGAAGGGCGGTTTCTACTGTCCATGCCATGGCTCTAAATTTGACTTAGCGGGTAGAGTTTATGCTGGTGTTCCAGCCCCAACTAACCTGGTAATTCCACCTTATCATTTTGTTACTGATTCGTTAATTAGAATCGGCATCGACCCAAAAGCATAATAGGAGAGCATTATGGATAACAATAAGAACTGGATCGATCAAAGATTTCCACTAACTAAAGTTTGGAACGAACACCTGGCTGAATATTACACACCTAGAAACTTCAACTTTTGGTATTTCTTTGGCTCATTAGCAATCCTGGTACTAGTAATGCAAATTGTTACTGGTATTTTTCTAACTATGCACTTTAAGCCAGATGCAGCAAATGCATTTGCTTCGGTTGAATACATTATGCGTGATGTAGATTGGGGCTGGTTAATTCGTTATTTACATTCTACTGGAGCCTCAGCGTTCTTTGTGGTGATTTACTTGCACATGTATCGTGGCCTACTATACGGATCATACAAAGCCCCACGTGAGCTTATTTGGATTCTTGGTATGGTGTTATATATTGCTTTAATGGCTGAAGCATTTATGGGATACGTACTACCTTGGGGGCAAATGTCATACTGGGGTGCACAAGTAATTATTTCATTGTTCGGTTCTGTGCCGGTAATTGGTCCAGATCTTCTAATTTGGATTTTAGGTGACTATGCCGTTGGTGATCCTGCACTTAACCGTTTCTTTTCATTGCACGTTATTGCTCTACCTCTTATTTTAGTAATCTTAGTATTTTTGCACATTGTTGCTCTACATACCGTTGGTTCAAACAACCCTGATGGAGTTGAAATTAAAAAGAACAAAGATGCAAATGGCATTCCTAAAGATGGCATTCCTTTCCACCCATACTACAGCGTTAAAGACATCGTTGGTGTAGTGGTGTTCTTGATGATTTTCTCAGCAATTGTGTTCTTCTCGCCAGCAATGAATGGTTACTTCTTAGAGCATGCAAACTTTGTCGAAGCTAATCCATTAAAAACACCTGATCATATTGCTCCACTTTGGTACTTAACGCCTTTCTACTCGGTATTAAGAGCTATTCCGCCACTATTTGGATCGCAATTCCCTGGCGTGGTTGGTATGTTTGCAGCGTTATTAATCCTTATTGCATTGCCGTGGTTAGACAGATCTAAAGTTAAATCAATTAGGTATCGCTCTATGCCGTACAAGATTGCTTTAGCTATCTTTGTTGTAAGTTTTATTATTCTTGGATACTTAGGTATGCAGCCAGTAACACCAGTTAATGCTTTCTTAGCAAGAGTATTTACTATAGCTTACTTTGGCTTCTTTATCCTAATGCCTTGGTTTACCTCTATTGGAAAAACCAAACCAGTGCCAGAAAGAACAACGGAGCATTAATATGAAAAAAATATTAAATACAACGCTAGCAGCATTAGCTGCAATGACAATCTCTTTTAACGCATCAGCTTCAGCTGGTAGTGTTCATCTAGATTCTGCGAATACAGATATATCAGACCAAGGGTCTTTGCAAAATGGTGCTAAACTATTTATGAACTACTGTTCTGGTTGTCACTCAATATCATTTATGCGCTACAATCGTATTGGTAAAGACCTTAACATATCAGATGCTGATGTTGAAAAAAACCTGATGTTTAACGGTGAAAAGATTGGCGACAATGTGGTTTCTTCACTGTCAGATGCTGGTGCGGTTAATTGGTTTGGTACAACCCCCCCAGATTTATCTTTAGTGTCTAGATCTAAAGGGGTGGATTGGATTTACACTTACCTACACGGATTCTATAAAGATGAGTCCCGCATATTTGGAGTTAATAACCACGTATTAGAAAATGCCTCTATGCCCGATGTTTTATGGAAACTAAAACAAGAAAGGTCAACAGAAGAGTTTGATCAAGACGTTAGAGATATTACTAATTTCTTGGATTATGTAGGCGAACCTGCTAAACTAGTAAGGGTTGACCTTGGTTATAAAGTATTGGGCTTCTTGTTTATCTTGTTTGTTCTTTCTTACTTGTTGAAAAAAGAATACTGGAAAGACGTTAAGTACGGCAAATGGCGTGCTAAAGACTAAACTTTAATATACAAAAAAACACCAATGTAGCAGCGCTCTTTTTTAAAGGGGTGCTGTTTTTTTATTTTTTAGGGATATCATAACTATGCTAACCAAACCAAATCCAGCATCAACAACTCTTTATTCTTCACCACAAGAGTTAGAGTCTCACGCAGTACGCTTCATTATGGCTGAAAAAAACATCGAAAGAGATGTTGTTAATCTGAAAATTGACGAGATGCCAGAAGAGATTTTAGAACTTAACCCAACTCAAACCCTGCCTACTTTGTTTGATAGGGGTATGGTGCTGTATGATTTATCAGTAATAATGGAATACTTAGATGAACGCTTTCCATTTCCACCGTTGCTTCCAGTTGACCCTATTGAAAAGGCTGAAAAAAGACTGCTTATTTATAGGTTCACTAGATCTTCTGGCTGCTGGTTTGAGCTTGCCAAAACTATTGAAAATGGTAGCAAAGCCGAAGCCGACAATGCACGCAAAACCCTAAAAAACAACCTAATAGAATTAATACCATTGTTTGCATATCAAACATATTTCAAAAGTGAAGAAATGGGTATTGTTGATGCTTGTTTAGCAGCATTATTATGGCGCTTAAAAAAACTAGATATAGATTTAGGCCCCAAAGCTAAAGCTATCAATGACTATGGCAAAAGATTATTCGCTAAAGACAGTTTTAAAAACAGCCTGACTGACTGCGAAAAAGAATACAATTAAGCTTAATTCGCTATGATTTCAGTAGCGCCTTATTTGGTTCGTGCCTACCATCAGTGGATGGAAGATTCACAGCTTACACCTCACATATTAGTTAACTGCGCTCATAGTAATATTGTTGTGCCAAAACAACACGTACAGAAAGATAGAATTGTTCTAAACATCAGCTCTAGCGCTACTGACTCATTAATTATTGGTAATGATAATATTGTTTTTAAAGCTAGGTTTTCTGGAAAATCTCAAGAGGTTATAGTGCCCATTGATGCGGTTTTAAGCATTTATACCGGTGAAAATGGAGAAGGCATGTTTTTTGGTAATGACAACGAACCAGAGCCAGACGACAACACAAAAGACAAGCCCAACCTAACCCTGCTTGATTAAACGCAGAAAATTATCATCAAAGTTTTCATCAAAAACCACAACCGGAACTTCAGTGTAGCGACTAATTGCCTCTGCGTTATTTAAACTGTTTGCTTGTATTTGGTTAAGAACCAGCATGGCTATACTTAGGTTGTGGCTTTTGGCAGCACTTATGCTTAACAAGGCTTGATTTATTGCACCAAGTCCATCTTTAATTACTAAAACTACCGGGAGCCCTAAAGCTTGTGCCAGATCACTGTTTAACAACTGCGTGGCGATTGGTGAATACAAGCCTCCAGCGCCCTCCACCACTACAAATTCATCGGCTTTACAAGCGTTTAGCAAGTTGCCCAGTGTTAAATCTACACCTGTGCTTGTGCTAGCAAGCTCAGCGCTTGCACACATTTCAAACTTAAACTTACAAACCACATCAGCTGATTCGTTGGTATTACAAGCCTGAGATAATAGTTCTGCATCTTTTGCAACTAGCTTGTTATCTACATTTTTACAGTCACTTTCTACTGGCTTTCTAACATTAACCAAGCGTGTTTTAGACAATAATTTGATAACTTTTTGAGCAATAAACGTCTTACCAACATTTGTACCACTACCACTAATAAACAATCCTTTCATACTCAAGAATTTTAACACCAAAAATGTATAATATCACCCATGCACAATAACTTAAAAACCCAGTTTTGCAGCCTGTCTTTCAACTCGCCAATAGTATTGTTGTCTGGCTGTGTTGGCTTTGGTGAAGAATACACCAGAATAGATGGCTTTTCTAATGCTGATACAGGCGCTATTTGCCTCAAAGGCACAACATTAGAGCCCCGTCTAGGCAACATTCCACACAGAGTTTCAGAAACCCCTAACGGTATGATTAACGCCATTGGATTACAAAACCCTGGCGCTGATGTTGTTATTAACGAAATAATGCCAAAATTGGATAAAAATGAAACGCGTTTCATTATCAATATATCTGGGTCTTCTGTAGAAGAGTACGGTGAAATAGCTAAACGCTTTAATGATACAGATATAGATGCAATTGAAATTAACATCTCATGCCCAAACGTTAAAGAGGGTGGTGTGGCGTTTGGTAACGATCCAGATATGTCTTATCGGGTGGTTGAAATTTGTAGAAAAAATACATCAAAACCAATTATCACCAAATTATCACCAAATCAAACAGATATCGCCCTATCTGCCAGTCGTTGTATTGACGCTGGTACCGATGGACTAGCTGTGGTTAACACCTTAATGGGTATGTCTATTGACACCAAAACAAGAAAGCCTATTATTGGCAACAACCAAGGCGGTCTATCTGGGCCTGCTATTAAACCAGTTGCGCTATTGAAGGTGCATCAGGTTTACCAGGTTAGTAAAAACCACAACGTTCCAATTATTGGACAGGGTGGCATTGCCAGCGCCAATGATGCTATAGAGTTCATAATAGCTGGTGCAGCTGCAATTGGTGTAGGCACGGCTTTGTTTTATGACCCGCTAGTGTGTAATAAAATTAATAACGGCATTAGTGAGTATCTAATTAACAACAGTTTGGACAGCATTAACGACCTAGTGGGAACTCTGGAACTTAATTCGGCAACATCACAATGTGAGACTGGCTCAGGAAAATAACAAAACCCTATGAATTTAGAATATAACGCCCAAGAAATTGAGCAAAAAGCCCAACAATACTGGCAAGAAAACAAGTCGTTTGAGGTGGTTGAAGACCCTTCAAAGCAAAAATACTACTGCCTAAGCATGTTTCCATACCCTTCAGGTCGGCTACATATGGGCCATGTGCGTAACTATAGTATTGGCGATGTTATCTCTAGATTTCAAAAAATGCTAGGTAAAAATGTAATGCAGCCAATTGGCTGGGATGCGTTTGGTTTGCCGGCTGAAAATGCAGCATTGAAAAACAAAGTTCCGCCAGCAAAATGGACATATGAAAATATAAACTACATGAAAAGCCAGCTAACCCAACTGGGCTTTGGTTATGACTGGTCTCGTGAAATTGCCACTTGCCACCCAAAATACTACAAATGGGAACAGTGGTTATTTATTAAGCTGTTTAAAAAAGGCCTGGTTTACAAAAAAAATGCAGTTGTTAACTGGGATCCAGTTGACCAAACAGTGCTTGCCAATGAGCAAGTGATTGATGGACGTGGTTGGCGCTCAGATGCGTTAATTGAAAAAAAAGAAATATCTCAATGGTTTATGAAAATTACAGATTATGCCGATGAGCTGTTAAATTCTTTGGATGGATTAACTGGGTGGCCAGAAGCTGTTAAAACTATGCAAAAGAATTGGATTGGCAAATCAATAGGGTTAGAGATTGATTTTTCTATACGAAGTCAAAAGCCACTTAAAGTATACACTACTAGGCCTGATACCCTTATGGGGGTAACCTATCTGGCAATTGCTAGTGAGCACCCACTAGCTCTTGAAGCTGGCAAAAATAATCTAAAAATTCAGGCGTTTATTGATGAGTGTAGGACTATGGAAACCTCCGAGGCCGCCATGGAAACTATGGAGAAAAAAGGCATTAACTCGGGCCTTATATGTACGCACCCGATTAGCGGTGAAGATGTCCAAATTTGGATTGCCAATTTTGTACTTATGGGCTACGGCACGGGTGCGGTTATGAGTGTTCCGGCTCACGATCAGCGTGATTATGAGTTTGCTAAAAAATACTCTATCCCGATAGTTGATGTTATTAAACCTAAAGATGGCGATGTTGACACCTCGAGCTGTGCATTTACTGAAAAAGGGGTTTTGTTTAACTCTGGGGAGTTTGATGGTCTCGATTTTGACCGTGCGTTTAATGCAATTGCGGACGAGTTAGAAAACAACAGTCTAGGCCAAAGACAAACCAATTATCGCCTGCGTGATTGGGGCGTATCTAGACAAAGATACTGGGGCTGTCCTATACCAATTATAAACTGTGAATGTTGTGGCTCTGTTGCCGCTCCAGAACAGGACTTACCAGTTACTCTTCCAGAAGAGGTTGAGTTTGATGGCGTGGGCTCACCTATTAAAAAAATGCCAGATTTTTACAACACCAAATGTCCAAAATGTGGTGCCGATGCTCAACGTGAGACCGATACATTTGATACTTTTTTTGAGTCTTCATGGTATTTTGCGCGTTATGCTTGTAGCGATAATGATAAAGCTATGCTTGATAAGCGTGCAGATTACTGGCTAAGCGTAGATCAATACGTTGGCGGTGTTGAGCACGCAATTCTTCATTTGCTATATGCAAGATTTTTTAACAAACTACTTCGTGACGAGGGTTTAATTAAAAATGACGAACCATTCAAAAACCTACTAACTCAAGGCATGGTTCTCAAAGACGGTGCCAAGATGAGCAAATCAAAGGGTAATACTGTAGACCCTGCGCAAATGATTGATAAATATGGTGCAGACACGGTGCGTCTATTTATACTTTTTGCCGCCCCACCAACTCAAGATTTAGAATGGAGTGACTCTGGTTTAGAGGGTGCACATCGTTTTGTAAATAAAATTTATCGTTTAGTCTTAACGTTTATTCAAGACTCTAAAAACCACCATGTTGCCAATCTAGACGCTGAATTGTTAAACAAAAAACAAAAAGATATTAGACAAAAAACCCACCAGTCTTTGCAAAAAATTACTGATGACTTTGAACGTAGACACTCGTTTAACACTGCGGTTGCTGCTCTAATGGAGCTTAGCAACGCACTAGCTAAATTTAATCAAACGGACGAACAGTCAATGGCTCTGCGTCAAGAGTCTATAAGTATAATTCTAAAAACACTAAGCCCAATAACCCCCCATATTTGCCACACTCTGTGGAATGATTTGGGAAACAATGCCGCCATTATTAACGAATCTTGGCCGAAAGTTGACCCTAAAGCTTTAGAGCAAGACGAGGTACAAATTATTATTCAAGTTAATGGCAAGCTTCGAGCTAAAATCACGGTCTCAGCAAATACTGATAATAAGGCGATCGAAGCCCAAGCTTTGAAAAATGAAAATATTATAAAATTTACTCAAGATAAAACTGTTGTAAGGGTGATTGTGGTGCCTAACAAATTAGTCAATATTGTTGTTAAGTAGGGGGTGTAAATACCACCACTCGCACTACAAAAGTATTGACAGATAACCAATAATTGCACAAGCCGCTATTACACTCATAATCCCAACCTTAAACCTGAACAATGCAATAAATGCGCCAATACCAATAACAAAAGCCAAATAATCAACACTACCGCCTGTATTTGGCCATAGTACCGCACTTGCAAAAAACACCGCTAAATTTAAAATTACCCCAACAACTGCCGCAGTAACTGCAGAAAGTGGTGCGCTAAACTTTAAATTACCCCTGGTGGCTTCAACCCCGGGGCCACCTAAAAAAATAAACATAAATGATGGTAAAAAAGTAAAAAAAGTTGCAACACTAGCCCCAACAAAACCAGATAACATAATTGCATCTGGACCAAAAATCTCTTTTGTCACCGCGCCAACAAAACCAACAAAAGCCACCACCATAATTAGTGGGCCTGGCGTGGTTTCACCCAGTGCTAAACCGTCAATCATTTGTGTTGCTGTTAGCCAAGTATATTGCTCCACACCGCCTTGATAAACATAAGGCAATACGGCGTAAGCACCCCCAAAGGTAACAAGTGCAGCCTTGGTAAAAAACTCCGCCATATCATCAAGTACCGGATTTGAAAGCATACTCATTACCACAACTCCAATAGTAATACCAATAACGGCAAAACCAATAACTCTAGACCATTTAAACTTAGCATGCTCTGGAATTGGGGTGTTGTCATCAATCAAGGCCGGGCCACAGCCGTCATTATTTTTGTCAATATGAGGCTCTGTCTTAAAAGTATCTGCTGAAAACATCGCTCCAAAAAAACCAAAAACAGCTGCTGCCAATACAATATATGGAAAAGATACTTTAAATGCAAATATTGCTACAAAAGCAAATATTGCCAATATACGTAACACATTGTTAGACAAGGCCTTGGACCCAATTCTATATGCAGCAAATATGACTATTGCAGTAACAGCTGGCTTAATGCCATATAAAACACCCGCAACAACATCAACACTTCCGTAGGTTAAATACACCCATGTAAGAATGCTCAATATAAACAACGAAGGCAACACAAACAACACCCCAGCAACAATACCACCCATAACACCAAACATTAGCCAGCCAATATAAGTTGCTAACTGTTGGGCCTCTGGTCCAGGCAAAATCATGGTGTAATTAAGCGCGTGCAAAAAACGCCTTTCAGAAATCCAGCGTTTGTTTTCCACAAGCTCTTGGTGCATCATTGAAATTTGACCAGCTGGTCCGCCAAAACTAATAAAACCCAATTTAAGCCAATACACAAAGAATTGTAAAAACGTTGGTTTTAATGGTGTTTGAGTTGTTTTCATATGTTTATCCCTTTGTTTTATACACAAAAAACCCTAATCACTATACAGTGGCTAGGGTTTTACAAAAGATAAATAAGTTTTACTTATTTTTTGATCATTTTCTTAATGATTGGATAAAGAATAATATCCATTGCTAGACTCATTTTTCCACCTGGAACTACAATAGTGTTGCGTCTAGACATAAACGACCCATTAATCATACTGGTCAAATAAGTAAAGTCTACCGGTGTTTTCTCTAAATCTCCAAAACGAATTACTACAAAGCTTTCATCTGGTGTTGGAATATCACGAGCAATAAAAGGATTTGAAGTATCAACTGTAGCCACTCGCTGAAAGTTAATATCTGTTTGTGAAAATTGTGGAGTTATATAGTTAATATAATCTGGCATTCTACGTAGAATAGTATCAACCGTTTCCTCTGCTGAATAACCTCTTTCGGCGTTATCACGGTGAATTTTTTGAATCCACTCAAGATTTACACTTGGAACAACTCCGATTTTTAAATCTGCATATTGTGCCACATTTACATCTTTTGTAACTACAGCTCCGTGCAAACCCTCATAAAACAACAAATCAGTATCAGCACCAACCCTTTCCCACGGTGTAAACTCACCCGGGTTTAGATCAGTGTTTAAACGCTGATTATGCTCGGCGGCTTCTTCATTAGAATGTAAATAGTAACGACGATCACACTGGCCTTTGTCGCCATAATCTTTAAAGGTTTCTTCAATTTTGTCAAACAGATTAGCGTCTGGACCAAAATGAGAGAAAAAGTTGTTACTAAGTTTTTCTTGTTTTTCAACGTTTGCTTTCATTGCTATACGGTCATACATATGAAAACTATCGCCCTCAACAATTAATGGTGTGATATCTTCACGTTCAAATATGTGTTCAAACGCTCGTTTTACAAAAGTTGTGCCAGCTCCAGACGATCCGGTCACTACAACCACAGGGTTTGCTGTTGACATGTTTTTTTTCTCCTTATTTGTTTATATTAAAAATCTAGGTTATCAACCGATAGAGCGTTTTGCTCAATAAAGTTTCTTCGAGGCTCAACCTCATCACCCATTAGGGTTGAAAAAACCTCATCAGCCATAATTGCATCTTCAATCTTAACCTTGAGTAGGGTTCTTTGTTCTGGGTCCATTGTTGTTTCCCAAAGTTGTTCCGGATTCATTTCACCCAAACCTTTGTATCGTTGGAAGCTTTGACCTTTTTTAGCGTCATCAATTAAAAAATTAACCACTTCGGTAAAGTTATTAACTTTTATTTGTTTGTTTTTCTTTTCTATATAAGAATCTGAATCTATAGCGCTTTCAACATCTTTAGAGAAGGTTTTAATGGTCTTATAATCACCAGAATTAAACAACTCTTCACCAAGAGTTATTTTATCAGTATCAACACCATACATACACAACGTGTATTCAATTTTATCCGTATCAAACACAACCGTGTGTTTTTGCGCCGGTGTTAAGTCTTGGTTTAGTTTATTATTTAAAGCCTTACACCAGTTTTGCATGAACTTTTTATCGGTAATATCTTCAACAGGTGTTGAACTGGCAATTGCTTTTAATAAGTGCGAATTATATCTTTTTGACAATTTATCAATAATTGCAATAATTTTATAATAATCTTTAACTGCTGACTCTAGGGCCACGCCTGAAACAGCGGGAACATCCGATGAGAAAAACAAGTGTGCATCGGTTATTGCTTCTTGTAATAAATAATCGTTTAACTCTTGATCGTCTTTTAAATAACGCTCTTGTTTGCCTTTTTTAATTTTATACAAAGGTGGTTGAGCAATATATAAATAACCTTTTTCAAGCAACTCTGGAAGATAACGATAAAAAAACGTAAGCAATAAAGTTCTAATGTGTGCGCCATCAACATCAGCATCAGTCATAATCACGATTTTGTGGTAACGTAATTTTTCAATATCATATTCTTCTTTACCAATTCCACAACCAAGTGCAGTAATCAAGGTTCCAACCTCTGCTGAAGATAACATTTTTTCAAACCGGGCCTTTTCAACATTAAGAATTTTTCCCTTAAGTGGTAAAATTGCTTGGGTGCGTCGATCACGACCCTGTTTAGCAGAGCCACCCGCAGAATCACCCTCAACAAGAAATATTTCACTCTCAGCTGGGTCTTTTGTTTGACAGTCGCTCAATTTTCCCGGTAAACCAGCAATATCAAGCACACCTTTGCGTCTGGTCATCTCTCTAGCTTTTCTTGCTGCATTACGAGCTCTAGAGGCGTCTAAAATTTTTCCAACAATAATTTTTGCTTCATTTGGGTTTTCTAACAAGTAATCACCCAGTTTTTCATTCAGAGCCGATTCAACCGGGGCTCTTACTTCTGATGAAACCAGTTTGTCTTTTGTTTGTGAAGAAAATTTTGGATCAGGCACTTTTACAGAAACAATAGCTGTTAACCCTTCTCGCGTATCTTCACCGGTAATAGAGGTTTTTTCTTTTTTAGCCATACCAGAATTATCAATATAACTATTAAGTGTTCTGGTTAAAGCACCCCTAAATCCAGCCAAGTGTGAACCACCGTCTCGTTGTGGTATGTTATTAGTAAAACAATAAATACCCTCTTGATAAGAATCGCTCCACTGTAGTGCAACATCAATTGTAATGTCGTCTCGTTCTGCTGAAATTGAAATTATGTCGTTATGAATTGGTGTTTTGGCCTTATTTAAGTGTTCAACAAAAGCTTTAATACCACCCTCATATTTAAAAACATCTTTGTTATCTGTATTGGTTTCTTCAATCTCAATATGCACACCTGAATTTAAAAAAGATAGTTCACGAACACGATTAGCTAGAGTTTCGTATTTAAATTCAGTAATAGTAAATACATCGTGTGAGGGTTTAAAATGAATGGTTGTTCCGGTAATGTTTGTTTTACCAGTAACCTTCATTGGTGCGTCTGGTACGCCTAATGCATAACTCTGTTCGTAAACCTCACCGTCACGATGCACAGTAAGTCTAACCCATTCGCTTAAAGCGTTAACCACAGAAACACCAACACCATGAAGCCCGCCAGATACTTTATACGAGTTATCATCAAACTTACCACCAGCATGAAGCACAGTCATAATTACTTCAGCAGCAGAAACACCCTCTTCAGGATGAATATCAACAGGAATACCGCGACCATCGTCTGTAACTGATACAGACTGATCGTCGTGAATAATAATATTAATTTTTGAACAATATCCAGCTAGAGCTTCGTCGATAGCATTATCAACAACTTCGAACACCATGTGGTGTAATCCAGTACCATCATCGGTGTCACCAATATACATTCCTGGACGCTTTCTAACAGCATCTAAACCTTTTAAAACTTTAATATTAGAGGCTTGATATTCTTGTTGTTGATCTTCAGACATAAGTGCTTGAAAAAAATAAAATTATTATACCACGCAAACAGATATATCGCACTTTCATCATTGTTTTTTTACAGGGGTTTGGGGGTTATATTTAATAAAATTACAACAGTTATTTTTGTAATTTTATTACACCATTATTAATATTAAAAACAACTGTGTTATATTTATCAACAATTGATAAATTATCACTAATATTAGTAATAAATGTTTGAATGTTTAACCCATCCAAATAACCAAGAATTGTATTAATTTTATTTTCATCCAACTCTGATGAAATGTCATCAATTAAAACAATAGGGTTAACCCCAGATTTAACCAACATTAACACTTGAGATAACCAAAATATAATTGACAAAGTTTTTTGCTCACCTCTTGATAAAAAACACTCGTTTTTGTTGTTTAAATAAAAATTAATACTGGCCTTATGGGGACCATGGTTTAAATATTTTGCTTTTAGTAAAAACTGTTTGTTTTTATATAAATAATTATAAATACTTTCACTATTTAAAGCATCTACATCTTTTGGCCAGCCAGAATTAAACTTATAATCAAATGTTTCTATTAAATTAAATAGTTTTGTTAGTTTTTCTAATTCTTCACCAGAGTTTGTTTTTTTAAGGTTTTTAATATACTCAACCCTAGACTGACTAATTTTAACCGCTGTTTTTGCTAACTCTAAAAACCAAAAATCAAGCTCTAAAACATTGTTGTTTGATAATAACAAATTAATACTTTTTAAAGTCTTGTTGTATTTTTTAAAGTTAGATAAAAACTCTGGTTTCACGTGAAACACACCCCAATCAAGATAAGACCTTTTGTTTTTTGGTGTTCCGTTTACAACAAAACCCTTATCTGGGGTAATAATTTGAATGGGTAATATTTTAGTTAGTTCACTAGTGTTTTTTAATTGTTGCTGATTGACGGTAATTAAGGTTTTTTTTCTTGATTTCTCTAATTTAATCCTGTGTTTGTCTGTTTTGGCGTTAATTTGAAACGCGTCAAAATCTAGATTAATTAATTCTTTTATGGTTTTGGTTTTAAAAGATCTGTTGTGACCCAGGTAGTAAATAGCCTCAATTAAATTGGTTTTACCTTGGGCATTATCAGCAATAAATAAATTAATATTATTACCAGGTTCAATATATTGATTATTTAGATTGCGAAACTGATTAATAGCAAGTTTATTAATAACAGCCATATTTATTTTATTTGGTCAAAAAACTAAATACGCATAGGCATAACAACATACTGGTAAGTTTCATCATCAATACTATGTAGCATGCAAGATTGATTTTCGTTACCAGGAATAATCATTTTAATTTTGTCAGAGTTTAGTTTTTCTAGAATTGAAATCAAATAGTGAATATTAAAAGCAATCTCTATCTCTTTATCAAAGTTATTAATATTTATTTGAGTTTTTGCCTGACCTCTTTCTGAGTGTGAAAATATATGTAACTGAGAGTCTTTAAAAACTAATTTAACCCCCTTGGTGCGCTCCTCAACAAATATAGAGGCTTGTTGTAATGAACTTAAGAACTCTATTCTATCTATTACAACAGTGTTTTCAAAATCTGTTGGTATTACTTGGGAATAGTTTGGGAAATTACCATCTATTAATCTACTAATAATTGTTGTGTTATCACTAATTAGATAAAAATAGTTATCTGACAGATGAATGTTTACTTCATTGTGTTCATTTTTGTTAAGTAATTTAGTAAGTTCTAACACTGCTTTTCTTGGCAAAATTACAGTTTTTTTATTATTTAAGTTGTTTTGTTGTTTAACTTCACCAATAGACAATCTGTGTCCATCGGTTGCAACTACAGTAATAGTGTTTTGATCAACCTCAAAATATAAGCCGTTTAAATAGGCTCTAATATCTTGATTGCCCATAGAAAAACTTGTGTTTTCAATTAATTCTTTTAAGGTGTTGCGCTTAATTTTAACAATATCACTATTTTCTATTTTTGGTAGTGATGGAAAGTCTTGATGATTAAAAGTATTGAGCTCAAATGAGTTTTTGTTGGTTTTTATATAAATTTTAGCTTCTTCAATAATAAACTCAATTATTGTTTCTTCTGGTAATTTTCTAATAATATCAATTAAATCTTTAGCATAAACAGTAAAGTTAATTTCTTCTTGGGTTTTTATTTTTTGAGATGCTTTGATCTCAATTTCCATATCGGTTGTTGTTAAAGTTAATAGATTTTCTTTTAACTGTATAAGCACATGTGAAAGTATAGGGAGTGTTTGTTTTTTTTCAACAACACCAATTACTGTTTGTAATGGCTCTAGTAATTCTTTAACTGTTAATTGTGTATTCATTGAAAAACCTTTTTATTAAATAATTATTGTTATTATTAGTGGTGTTATTTTTTGTTGATAAATAATTTTTTTCTTTAAAAAACAAATTGTTAAGTTGTTGATATCTTGTTAGTATTTTATGTAAAAAAATGTTTATATGTTTATATATTTTGTTTAAATGTTAAGTTATGAAAGTTATAAACAACCAGGTGGATAATTGCTTGTGTATAGTGTTTATAAGTTAGCTAATTTAAGTTTTATTAGTTCGTAACCATCTTTTGCCTCTGTGTTTTCTAGTAGTTTTGTTTCAATTTTTTTAATAGCATGGTGTATTGTTGAATGATCCCTGTTTCCAAAATGTTTTCCAATTTTTGCAAGTGATAAAGTTGTTAACTCATGGCAAATAAATATAGCCATTTGTCTAGCAAGAACAGTGTGTTGTTTGCGAGATTTTGAACTAAGGTCGGATATGGTTATTGCGTAATATTTAGCCACTTCTTTTTGAATGTCATTAATATCGATATTTGTTGTGTGTGGTTTTATCAGATCACCTAGTGCAGTTTCAATTACTTCTTTAGAAATAATTGAATTATCTATTTTTGAAAAATCAACAAAAGCTTTAAGTTTAAGTAAAGCACCCTCAAGATCTCTAACATTAGAAGTAATATGCCCAGCAATAAACAAAGCCATATCTTCTGTGAGATTGATGTTAATTTTTTTATTGTGCGCTTTTTTTAGCAAAATTGCTGCTCGCATTTCTAACTCTGGAGGGGTTAGGTGTATTACCAAACCTTGTGATAGTCTGGTTTTTAAACGCTCTTCAAGGGTTTTTATATTTTTAGGTGCTTGATCACAGGTAAAAATAATTTGTTTTTTGCCATTAAATAAAAAATTAAAAATGTGAAAAAACTCTTCTTGAGATTTTTCTTTGCCGGCAATTAAATGAATATCATCAACCAGCAACAAATCAGCGGACTGATAAAACATCTTAATGTTTTCAATAGTGTTGTGTCTAAGGCTTGAGGTTATGTTCCTAACAAAATCCATAAGTGGCACATACAAAACCTTGGTGTTTGGATTTTTTATTTTTGCAAGGTGTCCGGCTGCTTGCATAAGGTGGGTTTTACCAAGACCAGACCCGCCATAAATAATAAAAGGGTTATATGGCGATTCCTTGATGTTTTCAGCAATTTGTCTGGTTGCTCCATAAGCCATTTGATTAGCATTACCAAGCACAAGGTTATCAAAAGTGTAATCCTCAAATAAAGGCGTGTTGTGCTGTTTTAATGCTTGTTGTTCTGTGTTTGATTCTGGAGCAACACCAATAAAAACCTGGATGTTTTTATTGTGTTGATTAATTGCGCTTTTAATTTGCGGCTTAAGGTGTTGGTTTATATATTTTAATGCCTGTGAATTTGGTGCCAATAATGATAAACTATTTTTGTTTTCAATAGCTTTTAATGGTTGTACCCACACACTAAACTGTTGCAGCGGCATGGTGTTTTTAAGTGTGTTTAAACACTGGGTCCAGGTTTGTGACATAAGCATTAAATTAAAATTAAGTAATGATATACTAAAGCATTATATTGTGCATGTGGGGTTAATACATGAATGTATTAGAAAAGTATTTTGAAAAATTATTGTGGGGCTCGCGACTTACAGTTTTAATAGCGGTTGTAGCGTCGTTATTGTTATCGTTATTGTTGTTTGTAACTACTGCTGTTGATGTTGCATCTTTATTGTCACACTCTACTGATTATTTTTATGCTGGAGCTGAGGCTAGAAAAGATCTAAAAGTGGAAATGGTAGCACACACAGTTGGCTCTATTGATGGTTTTTTGTTGGCCACGATTTTGTTAATTTTCTCATTGGGTTTATATGAGCTTTTTATTAGTGAGCTTGATGAGGCTAAAAATAGTGGCCAATCAACCAAACTACTAGTTATTAATTCATTGGATGATCTTAAGTCAAAACTAGCAAAAGTAATACTAATGATTTTGGTAGTAACATTTTTTGAGGTGTCTTTATCAATGCCGTTCGTTGAAGCTGTTGATTTGGTGTATTTTGCTCTTGGAATTTTAATGGTTTCTTTGGCTTTATATTTTAGCTCTAGGTCTTCACACTAAAACCTTTAGGGGATTGATTTTTATAGTCAAATAGCGTAACATTTGTTCAATTTTTTATGCGAGAAATATTATGCGTCAAGTAATCGTTGCAGGTAACTGGAAAATGAACGCTTCAAAAGAAGCGGTTAGCACACTAGTTATGGGCATTCTTTCAGGCATGGCTGATGTTGAGTCAAAAGTTGTTGTTTGCGCACCTTATCCTTATTTATCACAGGTTGAGGCGCTTATTACTCATTCACAACTACATTTGGGCGCTCAAGATTTAAACACTAATGCATCAGGAGCTTTTACGGGTGAAGTAAGTGCAAATATGGTCAAGGATTTTGGCGCTGAGCATGTAATTGTTGGCCACTCTGAGCGTAGAAGTTTATACGGTGAGACCGATGAGATTGTTGCAGAAAAAGTACAGGTGGCATTGGATAATGGCCTAACCCCACTTTTCTGTATTGGTGAATTATTAGAAGAAAGAGAGTCTGGTAATACAGAGCTTGTTGTTTCAAGACAAATTCAAGCGGTTATCGACCGTGTTGGCATTGAAGCATTTAAAAATATTATTGTTGCTTATGAGCCGGTTTGGGCTATTGGCACCGGTGTTACAGCAACACCCCAACAAGCACAAGATACACATGCGTTTATTCGTTCAATGCTGGCTGAAAACGATGCAGACATTGCACAATCAACACCAATTCTTTATGGCGGCAGCATGAATCCTACAAACGCAAAAGAATTAATTGGTTGTGAAGATATTGATGGTGGTTTAATTGGCGGCGCATCTTTAAAAGCAGAAGACTTTCTACAAATTTGTAAAGCAGGTTAATTATGTCATTTCAAATTATTTTAATCATTCATGTTTTATTAGCCCTAGGGTTAATTACATTAATTTTAATGCAACATGGTAAGGGTGCTGATGCCGGGGCTGCTTTTGGAGCGGGTGCATCTGGGTCGGTTTTTGGTGCTAGGGGCGCTAACTCTTTTTTATACAAATTAACTGCAAGTCTCGCTTTTGGGTTTTTCTTAACTAGTTTGACTTTGGCTTACTTAGCTACTAACGAAACTAGCGGCGATAGCGAGGCGCAAAGTATTATGGAGCCAGCAGCAACCATAGCCCCAGTAACATCATCAGATGTTCCAATGATTGTGCCAGAGCCCGTTATTAGCGAGGGCGCAGACACTAGCGACATTCCAACTAACTAGATTTATATTCTTCTGTCGGAGTGGTGGAATTGGTAGACACGCAGCCTTGAGGGGGCTGTGGCCTTGGCCGTGTCGGTTCGACTCCGACCTTCGACACCATTAATTATTTATAGTGAGTATGGCGTTAGTACCGGTGTTTTTTCTTGGTTTGAGCGATACTTGCCAGCCATATTTATCGGCCAGCTGTTGAACTATTGCAAGACCTAAACCACTGCCACCGGTTTGAGTGTTTCTTGATTTTTCTAATCGATAAAAAGGCTGAAACACCTTATCAGTAAATTCTTCTGGAACCCCAGGCCCGTTATCTTTTATCTGTACAGTGGTTTTTTCATCATCGCAGCTCAATATAATTGTAATTAAACCACTGTTCCCATATCTAATTGCATTGGTTAGAAAATTAGTAATAATCCTTCTAAACGCCATTGGATATAATACAGGGGTGCAGTTTTTAGGGCTTAAGTCTTTAACAACTATCTTGGTTTTGTTGGTGGTTATACTATTAATTACAACATTTAGCTCTTCAGCAGGAATGCTTGGGCTTTCATCTTCTTTTGTTAGCTCTGTTCCAATGCTTAATGCTTCACTAATTAAATTATTAATGGTGTTTAAGTCTTGTTCAATGCTGTTTATCAGTTTGTCGCTGTTTTTGTCTTTTGGCAGCATAGAAAGAGCCAAGGTGATTTGTGTTAATGGTGTGCGTAAGTCATGTGCAATGCCAGACAACAACACAGTTCTGTTGGTTAACAAAGCCTGAACCTGTGCATTCATTTTATTAAATTGTTTTGTTAGCTCAACAAATTCGGTTGGTCCGTTTTCTTTTATAGGCTCTGGCCAATTACCCTTTCCTATTGATCGAGACGCTTCATATAAAGCATCAATTGGCCTGCTAAGCTTCTTGGTTAAATGAATAGATGTTAATAAAATTAACAAAAAACCGGTTATTAGAATAATAAAAAAAGCCATTGGAGGGTTGACGCCTATGCGAGATCGAGAAAAGCCAATCCTAACTGTGTTGTTTTTGGTTGGAATGTCAACCCAAAACCAAGCCTCGCCACTTTTATCAATGTTTTCTTTAATGTTTATATTGCCATCCAATTGTTGGTTTATTGAGTTTTTAAGAAGAGATATATAAGGAAGCATAGTTGAGGATGGGCTTATATTAGAATCATCATCTGTTAACACCAAGTCGTGTTTGTTTAACATTTGTTGAGAAAAATACACTCTTTGATCGTGTTTTAACTCGCCCCACCTTTCAGCAGCATGAATAATAACACCAGACAAGTCATCAGCGGCCCTCTGCCCTAAAGGTATAAGCATATAGTATGCAAAAGTAGATAGCAGTGCGACTTGAAACCCAATAGAAACTAGAGCGATAACAGACAGGGTTTTGTAAAAAAAACTTTTTGGTTTAAAAATGTTCATCTAAACCAGCTATTAATCTTTAGTTGAGAACATATACCCTGCGCCCCAAACTGTTTTTAAATAGATGGGGTTAGAGGGGTCTAACTCAATTTTCTTTCTTAGTCTGCCAATACATATGTCGATACTCCTATCCAGCGGGTCGCGCTCATAACCCTTGATAATCTCCAGTAGCCTGTCTCGACTTAAGACGTTATTTGTGTTTTGTAAAAATATACTTAGCATGTTGAACTCACCGGTTGTTAAACTAATAATATTATTATCTTTTGTAAGCTCGTGTTTGTTAGTGTCTAGACAAAAAGAATCAAATTTATAAAGGTGAGAGTTATCCGCTTGATTTTTTTTGATTTTTTCTGTGTTTCTACGCAGCACCGAGCGAATTCTTGCTAACAATTCTCTTGGATTGAATGGTTTTGCCAGATAATCATCAGCACCAATTTCTAACCCAATAATTCGATCCACTTCATTGCCCCTAGCGGAGAGAATAATAATTGGCAGGTTGTTGTTTTGGTGTAATCGACGTCCAATTGAAAGCCCATCTTCTCCTGGCAACATCAGGTCAAGAATCACCAAATCAACACGGTTGTTTTTTAGATATTTATCCATTTCAACTCCGTCAGCAACAGCAACAGCGTTAAAACCCTCTTTAGTTAGATACGAGGTTAGCAAATCTCTAAGCTTCTTTTCATCGTCAACAATAAGTATTTTTTTTTCGCTCATTGCTACATTATGCATCAAATTATGATCGAGTTTTGATTGTTACATTTGTGAAACAAATTAACAACCTCTTGTTACGTGTTTGTTGTCAGACAGACAAACCTGGGCTCTATGATTGCAACCAGGTTATTGATTAGGTCAGGGTTTAATCAACAACAGTATAAAAACACCAAAAAATTAAATCAGGAGAAAAAACAAATGTTAAGAAAAAACAAACTATTAAAAAC
>PNQY01000091.1 GCA_002909145.1 Candidatus Thioglobus perditus | reverse complement strand
TAAAAGAAATACTGAGGAAAACGAATACTATAAAAAAGCCGCCGAAATGGGCAATGTATATGCACAAACAGTATTGTCATCAAATTACTATGCAGGTGTCGGAGTTGAAATGGATAGAGCCAAATCCTTGTATTGGGAAACCAAAGCGGCGCTCCAAGGAAATATAGAATCAATGAAGAAGGTTGCTCGCCAGTACTATCTTGGAAAAGGCACTAGTAAAAATTATGATGAAGCAATTTATTGGTATCAAAAGGCGGTCGATAAAGGTGATAAAGAGTCATTATATGATCTTGCAGAAATGCACAGAAAGGGCGAAGGTTTCAACAAAAACACAGACAAAGCTGTTGAATTATTTACAAAAGCTGCAGAGCTTGGTTATGCAGAAGCTCAAGATAAATTAGCTAAATACTATCTAAGGGCTATATATGTAAAGCGTGATTATCAAAAAGCACTAGATTGGGCTACCAAAGCTGCAGATCAAGGGGTGGCTGAAGCATATGGCAAGTTGGCGTTCTTATATAGCACCGGGAAAGATGTTGTTGAAATTAATGCAGAAAAAGCATTTGAGTATTTCAACAAAGCTGTAGACTTAGGCAGTGTGAAAGCAATGACTAATCTTGCTAAATATTATTTGTCGGGTGTAGGCACTAAAAAAGATAAGCCTAAGGCGTTTAAATTATTTAAAAGAGCGGCCGATTTGGGTAATGCAGAGTCACAACATCAAATGGGCTTTTTTTATGAGTTTGGTATAGTAGTTCAAAAAGATCTAAAAAAAGCGAAAGAATGGTATGTTAAAGCTATCGATCAAGACTATAAAAAATCCCAAATGGCCTTGGCCTCTATGTACTACTATGGCGACAAGGATACCAATGCGAAAAAGAACTATAAAAAGGCGGCTGATTGGTATCGCATAGCAGCTAAAAATGATAAAGAGGATGAAGAGGATAAACTTATAGAAGTAAAGGTAACAAGTTCAGGATCTGGATTTTTTGTTACTCCGACACATATTATTACTAACAATCATGTAACAGACGAGTGTGATGAGATTGAGGTGAAGAATAAAGGCTATAAAGCCACAGTAGAGCTTCTAGATACGGATTCAACAACAGATCTTTCAATATTAACAACGGGCAAACCTAACAAGAGCTTCTTATATATAAGAAACCGCAAGCCTGTAGTAACAGGCGAGCAATCAATTGCATTAGGCTATCCGTTTTCATCAACACTAGGATCAGAGTTAAAAGTAACATCTGGCAATATCGCTGCACTCACAGGATTTAACAACAACATTGCCGAGCTTCAGCTTACCGCTCCAGTGCAGCCTGGCAACTCGGGTGGCCCACTACTTGATGATAATGGCAATGTCATTGGCGTGATCGTTTCAAGATTAGAAACATCTTCAGAGATTACAGGTGACAGACCCGCTCAAAATGTTAACTTTGCCATCAAATCAAATATGGCAAAGATCTTCATGGATCTAAATATGGTGGATTACCAAGTTAGAAAATCCAATGGTGCTAAAGAAATTAGCCAGATTGTGACTGATGCCAAAGAAGCGGCAGTGCAGGTGATTTGCAAGGAAAAAGAGTAATATTTAATACTATAAGGGATATTTGTATGGATGGTAGCATTGGTTATGGTTGTGACTGTGGGTATGGCAAGCAATTTATGGACGGTTTTATAATGAATGACGCTTATGCTATGAGTACTATAAGCTTTCATGTGAAATCTTATTGTGAAGATTGTGGCTCTATGCAGACTAAAACACGTGATGAGTTTAGATATAATTCAAAAAAGGCTCTTACATACCCGCACTGTAAAGATCTTAAAAAGGTTCTAGTATACAAAGAATTCTTTGTTGATACCAGCCTCAAGAGATTATAAAAAGTGGTAGTGTCCGAGCTGTAATAAATTTGATATGCAACAATATAAAATACTGAGAGATTATGCATGTCAATACAACCCTAATTTGTGTAATTTAATAAAATGAAAAGAGCAATATATTTACCAACGAATACTAATACTATTGTAACTCAAGCAATTGATGAGGATTTTGTAGAGATTCTTATTGATGGTGATTACAAAATAGTTGCTATTAATGAAATTAGATCTGTTGATGAACAGACCAATGTAGTGACTTTTGATTATTTTAATGAATGTATGTTGGTATCACTAATTAAAGATCCTAGTTCAGATTTACTTTATTCTTTAAATACAAATAGGCTAACACCAGAGCCTCATCAACAC
>PNQY01000090.1 GCA_002909145.1 Candidatus Thioglobus perditus | reverse complement strand
CTCATAAATTGGAGTCTTGGATTGCCACGCATTTTCTTTAATGCCTTCGACTCTATTTGCCTTACGCGTTCACGAGTTAAATTTAAATTTTTACCCACCTGTTCCAATGTCATTGAATCTCCAGTAGAAAAACCAAATCTTAAAGATATAATTTCTTTTTCACGTGGTGTAAGAACTTTATTTAACATCTCTGTCTTTTTTTCTTTTAAGGTTTGCTGCTTTTTAATCGCATCTAAATTAGTAGTATTTACAATTCTACTAATATTTTTTGCACTTTCATACCCACTACTCCACCCTTCATTTGACATCATAAAAAACCTCCTTTTTTATTTTATATACCTTAACTATATCATAAAAAATTTGAAACGACCCAATAGCTCAAAAAGAATTGTATTTTTTATATAGGGATGGCGTAAACAAGATGAGGAAATTCAAATTAAATGTATGTATTATGAGATAAAAATATTCTCGCAAAAAGCGAACTAAATAGTAAGATGTGTTAGAATATTATCATGTGGTTAATTCTTAACCAATCTGGATTAAGTGAGTGTTTCACTTTTCAAAGTCCAAAAACTCAAAATAAAAAATATGAAAAAACAAAGTTATGACTTAATTGGTGATATTCATGGTCAAGCGCCTGAGTTAGTAAGGTTGCTAGAAAAACTGTCTTACAAAGAGATTGATGGCATATGGCAACACACTGAGCGCAAGGTGATATTTTTAGGTGATTTTGTTGATCGGGGTGATTACCAACGAGAAGTGATTGATATTGTACGGCCTATGGTTGAGCGTGGACATGCGCTTAGTGTAATGGGCAACCATGAATACAATGCCATTGCTTATTACACTCAAAATAAGCAGGGCGAGTATTTACGCTCACACAATAAACAACATACTGATCAACATAAGAAATTTTTAGATACTTATGCAGATGATCTCGCCGAAAAGGAAGATGTTATCGAATGGTTTAAAACATTGCCTCTATGGCTAGATTTAGAGGGTTTGCGTGTTGTGCACGCTTGCTGGGACTTTAACCTTGTCTCTAAGATTGAAAAACCTGTACTAACTGACAATCTGCTGCAGCAATCATCCATCAAGGGCATATGGCAATACGATGCAATTGAAACCTTATTAAAAGGCAAGGAAATCCCTCTTCCTAAAGGTAAGCAATTTCCAGACAAAGATGGACATCCTAGAAAGCACATCAGAACAAGGTGGTGGGATAGTAAGGCTAAAACATATAAACAAGTATTTTTTGGCCCGGATGATGCATTAACACACATTCCAGATGACCCAGTTACTGGCGATCATTTAATTGATTACTCTGATGACCAGAAACCAGTTTTTCTTGGTCATTATTGGATGGAAGATGAGATTAAGCCTTTGGCAGATAATATTGCTTGTCTTGATTACAGTGTAGCCAAAGAGGGCGGTAAGCTGATTGCTTATCGTTGGGATGGCGAGCAAAAGATTGATCCAACCAAATTTGTGTTTGTTGATAGAGAATAATATTTAGGAATACATCCCTAGAAATAAACTAAATATCACACACCTAACCCGGTTTCCCCTGACGCTAAACTAAGGGTAGTAGTTTTGTGGAAATTCTATCTAAGTAGACAGTCATATTGAGCTACAATTACTCTTATGACAATAGAAATGTGGCAAAGCTTCTTGGGTTGGAGTTTGATTATTAATCTTACTATGATTATTGTGTGGGCTTTTGTAGTTAAAAGATACCCAGATTTTGTATATAAGAAGGGAAACTACTG
>PNQY01000089.1 GCA_002909145.1 Candidatus Thioglobus perditus | reverse complement strand
ATGGTGATGGCGACCGACTAGGGCTTATCGATAATAACGGCAACGTTATTTGGGCTGATAGACAAATGATTTTGTACTCAAGAGATATACTTAAGCGCAACAATGGTGCAAAAATTGTATTCGATGTGAAGTGTTCTTCATTGCTGCCAAAAGACATCTCTGAGCATGGTGGGCAGCCAATCATGTCACGCACAGGGCACAGCTTCATTAAAGCCAAACTCAAAGAAACCGGTGCAGCACTTGGTGGCGAGATGAGTGGCCATATCTTCTTTAAAGAACGTTGGTACGGGTTTGATGATGCTCTTTATACCGGTGCAAGACTACTTGAGATAATGTCAAAAACTAACAAGACTTGTGCAGAGGTTTTTTCTGAACTTCCAGATAGTATTAACACGCCAGAAATAAACATTAATTTTGACGAACAAGGTCAGCAATTTGAAGCTATGGAAAAACTTGCTAAAAATGTTAGTTTTGAAGATGCTAAGATTACCACTATTGACGGCGTAAGAGTGGACTATCCAA
>PNQY01000088.1 GCA_002909145.1 Candidatus Thioglobus perditus | reverse complement strand
ATGGTGATGGCGACCGACTAGGGCTTATCGATAATAACGGCAACGTTATTTGGGCTGATAGACAAATGATTTTGTACTCAAGAGATATACTTAAGCGCAACAATGGTGCAAAAATTGTATTCGATGTAAAGTGTTCTTCGCTACTACCAAAAGATATCTCTGAGCATGGTGGGCAGCCAATCATGTCACGCACAGGGCATAGCTTCATTAAAGCTAAACTCAAAGAAACTGGTGCAGCACTTGGCGGCGAGATGAGTGGTCATATCTTCTTTAAAGAACGTTGGTACGGATTTGATGATGCTCTTTATACTGGCGCAAGACTACTTGAGATAATGTCAAAAACCAACAAAACTTGTGCAGAGGTTTTTTCTGAACTTCCAGATAGTATTAACACACCAGAAATAAACATTAATTTTGACGAACAAGGTCAGCAATTTGAAGCTATGGAAAAACTTGCTAAAAATGTTAGTTTTGAAGATGCTAAGATTACCACTATTGACGGCGTAAGAGTGGACTATCCAA
>PNQY01000087.1 GCA_002909145.1 Candidatus Thioglobus perditus | reverse complement strand
AAAAAAAGCATTTTTTAGCCTGTAGTTTGTACTACTAAGTCTTATCAGTTTGTTGGTTAATGCTAAATATTTTTGTTGCTATCAACATCACTATTCCAGTAAATACAATAGCTGCGGTAACATATAGTGCATTATTATAATTGCCGGAATGTTCCGTTAATGCGACCGCATACAGGGGGGCGCCTACTTGCCCTATACCGTATGCGGTGGTAAGTGCTCCCATAAGCATGACAGGGTTGCTTCCAGCGATTTTCCCGCCTAAGTGCATAAATAACGCCACCAGTCCTACAAATGTGCCGCCATACAAGGCTCCAGACAACAAGTTAAGGTAAAGGTTATGGCTCAAGGTCGGAATCAGAATCCCAACTACTTGGATGCTCATAGCAATAATAATAATATTGATACTGCCGTGCCGGTGCGCAAGGCGCATCCAGATAATTGAAGAGGGTATTCCTACCAACCCCACCAAGAGCCATGTTGATCCGGAGAATGATTCCAGGCCTGGCAATGACTGAACAATGGTAGGTAGGAAGGTTCCTTGGACAACCATACCTACACCTTCAGTAAAGTATGCCAAAATTAGAATAACTACAAAATTAGAGAACAAACCCCTGTCTAAATAGCTCCATTTGTTGTTTTGCCGTGCTCCCTGGTCGGTAGATAGTATGTGCCAAGAGTAAGGTGCAACCAATGCAGCGCTTAGTGCCAATACTAGCCAAGAGCTTTGCCATGAGCCTATAGACAGAGCTAATCTGGCAATGACGTCAGATACTGCCAAGGCGATGGCAATACCAGAAAAGTAAATACCCATTGCTTTAGTTTTGTCTTTAAAGTTAAGCTTTATCATGACGATGGCCGCCCCAACTACTAGAGTCATGGCCGCCCCGAATCCTGCAACTATTCTACTAAATAGTAACCATAGTTCATGTGTAGTGAGCCCCATAATGATTGTTGTAATAACGCACAAAAACAGACCCAACCTGAAGTATTTGACTTTGGTGTTTATGTCTTTGATGAAAATTGCAAATAGTGCGCCTGACAAATAACCCACATAATTAATTGAGGCCAGAACGCCAGAAAAAGTTAGCGACAGGGACTCATCATTAAGCATAGACGGCAACAAAGATGTGTATGCAAATCTGGCAACGCCTACCCCGATAAACAAGCTCACAATGCCTGCCAACAAGATATTGAAGTTGCTATCCCTGTCGAGTAAGTTGATTTTCATCATGCACACTACTTGCCAAATATTTAATTATAACAAGTAGAGGTTGCTGCATGTTTTGTGATATGAATTTGGTGCCCTCGAGAAGATTCGAACCTCTGACCTGCCGCTTAGGAGGCGGCTGCTCTATCCAGCTGAGCTACGAAGGCTAGGGGTTATATTATCAACGTTGAGTGGTGATAATTCAAGTCAATATTTGTTTAAGAATAAAATCTGAATTGTTGTAATCGATTTTAATTAATTTTGCAACACTGTCTTTCTCTAGAATAATTGAAGGAAATCCTTTTGCACCAAGTGATTTTGAAAGATTGATATTATTATCTAATTGTTGTTGTGTGGTTTTCGAATTTAAGTCTTTTTTAAATTGAGTTACATTCAGTCCAATAGCTTTAGCTATATTAATTAAAGTAGTATCCTTAGATGGGTTTTTAGCATATAAATAATAGGCTTCTTGAATTGCATTTATCATGCTTATTTCAAGCTGATCGTTTTGATTTTTAGCTGCAATTACTGCTCGACAAGCAGGATAGGTGGAGCGCACTGGTGTGCAGTTTGTCCAAAAATCATAATTAAAAATTGTACCAGGTATGTTTTTTTCAATTTTTTGCCAGTTGTATTGTATATATTCACGCATTTTGTCTGACATTATTTCATCACTATCAGGCGCCAGACCCCCTAAAACATATTGAATATTAATGTTTTTAGGTAGTGATTTTTTAACCTTGTTCCAAGTTTTATTAAAACCCCAACACCAGGAGCACATTGGGTCGTAAACGTAATAAAGTGTGTATGAATTCATAAAACAAATTTATATATGGGCGTACAATATATATTACATTACATATAAAAAAATAATGGAGTATTAATATGAAAAAACAAATATTAATTTTTCTACCTTTGATGCTGGCAGCTCAAATATCATTTGCTGGTAGTTTTACTGATACTGCAACAGTGATTTCTGTAGATAAAGTCTACAAAACTCATACTATTCGCGAACCATATCAAGATTGTTATATTCAAGAGTTTTATCAAAATGAAGGCGATGGCTCGGCTACTAATGAAATTGTAGGTGGATTGTTTGGCGGATTAATTGGTAATCAATTTGGCAAGGGTGATGGTAAAAAAGCCATGACCGCCGCTGGAGCTCTTTTGGGCGCATCACTTGCACACGATGATGAGCTAGAAAAATCAAAAAATGCTCGTGTAGTTAGTAAAGAGGTTTGTGAGACCAAATACCGTACAGAGTCACAACAACAGCTTAACCACTATAGGGTTGAGTATGAGTATGATGGTCGTACATTTACCTATACAACTAGAAGTAAGCCTTATGGAGATACTATTAAGGTGCGTATAGAAGTTTCTCCTAGGTAGCTAGTGGAAAAGGGAAAAACTTTTGAGCAGGTTTTGCAACTTGCTGAACAGGGTGATGCTGAGTCTCAGTATGAGATAGCCCTAGCTTACGATTTAGGTGTGGGTGTACAAAAAGATTTATCTAAAGCATTTGAATGGTATTCACAATCTGCCGAACAAGATTATGCAAAATCACAGTATAATTTAGGCATTTTTTATGCGCTTGCCAAGTCAGTTGATAAAGATATCGAGCAATCAAAGCACTGGATCAGAAAGGCCAATGAAAATGGCTATTCGGGTGGTAGTATTTTTTAATATAGGATTACAATGAAAAACATTAAGATTGAAGACAGATTAATTTTTGCATTAGATGTGCCAGAGGTAAATCAAGCTAAAGATCTAGTTAATCAACTAGACGAGAGTGTTAATTTTTATAAAATTGGCATGGAAATGTTAATGACTGGTCAATACTTTCAACTAATGGATTGGTTGATTGCTAAAGACAAAAAAGTTTTTGTTGATCTTAAGTTTTTTGACGTTCCAGAGACAGTTGGCAGAACTATTAATAGATTGAGCCAATATGGAGCAACATTTGCTACCATTCATGGCAATCAAGGCTTAATGGAGAAGGCTGCTGAAAATAAGGGTGATCTTAAAATCCTAGCTGTTACTGCACTTACTAGCCTTGATCGTGGAGATCTTGATGATCTTGGTTTTGATTGTGATGTGCAAGATTTGGTAATTTCTCGTGCTAAGCGCGCTTTTGAAGCGGGCTGTGATGGTGTGGTTTCTTCAGGTCTTGAGGTGCCATTCTTAAGAGAATATGTAGACAATAAGCTTATTGCTGTGACTCCAGGTATTCGCCCAGTTGCAAATGATGACGATCAGAAGCGTGTAGTTGATGTTGCCACAGCGTTTAAGTCGGGATCGGATTATATTGTAGTTGGTCGACCAATTAAAAATGCTGATGACCCTTATGCTGCGGCAAGCAGCATTCAAGAAATAATCAAGGGTTGTTTTTAGTAAATAATCCTAAGTATAATTCACCGCTGTTGATTACTAATTAACAACTCTAAATAATAGTCGCGTAACTCAGTTGGTTAGAGTGCCAGCATGACATGCTGGAAGTCGTCAGTTCAAATCTGACCGTGACTACCACCTTAAATCACTTGACGAATAAGATTACTATAAATAGCAAACTGTAAAAAGTAATAGAATTAAAAAAGGCGGTATTAAAATAGCTTTTTTCGTAAAATTAAATTATTAAACTTTAAGTAATAACCTTACAGGATCCTCTAGAGCTTCTTTAATTGAGATTAAAAACTGAACTGCTTCTTTTCCATTAATAATTCTATGGTCATAGGATAGAGCCAGGTACATCATCGGCCTTATAACAATTTCACCATCTACTACAACAGGGCGTTCTTGCGTTTTATGCATTCCTAGAATGGCACTTTGAGGTGAATTAAGGATTGGTGTTGAAAGAAGTGATCCGAATACCCCGCCATTTGAGATAGTAAAGGTTCCACCACTCATTTCTTCAATACCAAGGGTTCCGTTCTGAGCTCTTGAAGAGTAATCCATAATTCCTTTTTCGATGTCATGCATTGTCATTTTGTGTGCATCACGGAGAACTGGAACAACAAGGCCTCGATCTGAAGATACAGCAACAGAGACATCACAGAATGCATGATAGATTATTTCATCTCCATCAATATAAGCATTTACAGTGGGAAATTTTTTGAGTGATTCGACAGCAGCCTTAACAAAGAAAGACATAAATCCTAATTTAACAGAGTACTTCTTCTCAAAAGCTTCTTTGTAGTTCGATCTCATTGTCAAGATTTCGCTCATATCAACCTCATTAAATGTTGTCAGCATGGCGGTATTTTGAGTGGCTGAGTGGAGCCTGCTTGCAGTCGTTTTGTGAATGCGAGTCATCGGGACTCTCTCCTCCATTCGATTGCTCATTGGTTGAGATGATTGTTTCTCAGGCGCAGCTTTTGGTTCCTCTATTTGCACCTCTTTTTTTATAATTTCTGGCTCAATTGTTTTGTCTTCTTTGATAGTATCTGGCGACTTTTCTTGAGTGGATTTATTTTGCGCTGGCGCAGCCTCATTTGGAGCCTCAGCCTCATTATCTAAAATAGCAAGAACTTGTTGCTCATTAACTGTTTCCCCCTCTTCAGCTAAGATTTCAGTTAATACCCCTGCGTCTTCCGCTGGAACCTCTAGAACGACTTTATCCGTTTCAATTTCAACAATGACATCATCAAGCTCTACATAGTCACCAGGTTTTTTATGCCAGGCTGCGACAGTAGCTTCATTTATTGATTCAGGGAGGACTGGTACTTTTACTTCTTTCATTTCTTAATACTCCTAGCTTTGTTGATAGGTTGAATACCTAGGGCCGTTTCAATTACTTGGTTTTGATTTACGTTGTGCAGTCTGATGCTGCCTTCAGCTGGGGCGGCATAGAGATCTCGAGCTACAACATGAAGAGTTTGATTTTTAACGATACTTTCCATAAAGTTATGCCTGGAGGTGTACCATGCGCCTTGGTTAATTGGCTCTTCTTGGCACCATACAATATCTTTGGCCTTTGGAAATTTGACAAGCTCATTCATAAGTTGCTCTGCTGGAAATGGGTAGAGCTGTTCCAGTCTAAGAATAGCAACATTATTCATTTGTTCATCTTGACGACGTGTTAATAGTTCATAAAAAACTTTACCGCTACACATAATAACCCGATTAACCTTATTAGGCTTGATGTTGTCATATTGCTCTTCATAAACATTTTTAAATTTGCCTTCAGTAAATTTAAATAGAGATGAGGCTGCAAGAGGATTTCTGAGCAAACTTTTTGGAGACATAATAATGAGAGGGGATCGGAATTTTCTTAGAACTTGACGCCTCATTAAATGAAATATTTGAGATGCAGTTGATGGAACACAAACTTGCATATTGTGACTAGCACAAAGTTGAAGAAAGCGCTCTAACCTTCCAGAGGAGTGCTCAGGACCTTGCCCCTCAAGACCATGAGGAAGAAGCATAACTAGGTTCGATAGGCGACCCCATTTTGCTTCGGCTGAAACAATAAACTGGTCAATGATTGCCTGAGCACCATTAGCAAAGTCTCCAAACTGTGCCTCCCATATAACGAGCGATTCAGGGTTTGCAGTTGCGTAACCGTACTCAAATCCAAGTACTGCTTCTTCTGACAAAATAGAATCATATATTTGAACTCTTCCTTGCTTATCACTAATATGCTTTAGCGGGGTGTAATCTTCATTAGCTAGTTGATTGTGTAAAACTGCATTCCTATGGAAGAAAGTTCCCCTTCCACAATCTTGTCCTGCTAGTCTAATGGATACACCACTTTCAGTAAGGCTGGCGTATGCCATAGTCTCAGCAAACCCCCAGTCGGCGTTGATTTTGTCGTCAGCCATTTTTTGTCTTTCTGAGAGAATTTTTTTAACACGTGGATGCACTTCAAATCCATCTGGCACATGTTGAAGTTTTTTATTTAATTTTTGAATATGCTTTTTACTTATTGCAGATTCGTAAGGCTCAAGCCATGTAGAGTTAAGGTACTCTTCCCAAGGCATTTCTTCCAACATTTTTTTGCTTTTTGGTTTAACTATATTGTAGGCAACCACTTCACCATCTTTTAGTTGTTGTCTATAGTCATTCACCATAGCATCAACTTCTGTTTGATCAATAACACCTTGTTTCATCAGGGTGTTTGCATAGTTGGTACGCGTTGTAGGAAGTTTTCTAATTGCCTCATACATTAAAGGTTGGGTTACAGCGGGCTCGTCAGCCTCATTGTGTCCTTGCCTTCTGTAACACATCAAGTCAATTACGACATCTTTTTTGTATCGCATTCTGTAATCAAGAGCAAGCTTCGTAATATAGCTGACCATTTCAAGGTCTTCTGCGTTGACATGAAATACAGGGGCATTAATCATCTTAACAACGTCAGTACAATAATCAGTTGACCTAGCGTCATATTGTTTCGAAGTTGTAAAACCAATCTGATTGTTAATAACAATGTGGACGGTGCCCATAGTGCTATAGCCTCGTGATTGAGACATATTTAATGTTTCCATGATAATGCCTTGACCTGAAAAGGCTGCATCACCATGAATGAGAACTGGAAGAATTTTCTGTCGATCCTCTTTACTACCCTCGTCCTGATGGTATCTTGCGCACCCTTCAATAACCGGGTTAACTAACTCAAGGTGAGACGGATTAAACATGAGTGCCAGGTGAACATCATTCTTTTCTGTTTGAATGTCAGAGGAAAACCCTTGGTGATATTTAACATCACCTGTTTGATTTTTGTTTAAACCAAGATCACCAGCGAACTCTTGAAATAATTTTTCGGCCTTTTTACCCATAATGTTAATAAGAACATTCAGTCGGCCTCGATGCGCCATACCTAAAGAAATTCTTTTCATTGAGTGGTTGCCAGAGTACTCAATCAGTACATTTAATAGTGGAATTAGGGTTTCACCTCCCTCAAGAGAAAAGCGTTTTTGACCCACATATTTATTATGAAGAAATTTTTCAAAAACTTCAGCCGCAGTAACTCTTTGAAGGAGCCATTTTTTATATTCAGGAGTGTCTTCTTGATCCAAAGACATGGTTTCAATCTTAGTTTGGATCCATTTCCTCTCTTCAAGATTGGGAATGTGCATATACTCAACGCCAAGATTACCGCAATAAGTTTTATTGAGCGATTTAAAAAGCTCCCTAAGGGTGTTGCAATTTGATCCTTGATAAGAACCTATATCAAAAGCTGTGTCTAAATCTGCTTCACTCAGACCAAACTCTTCAAGAGTAAATGGAGGTGTTGAGTGAGAGTGATGTCTTGGTCTTTTAAGCGGATCTAAGGTGGCTCTTAGGTGTCCAGAAAATCGAAATGCATATATAAGCCTAAGAACCTTAAGCTGAGCATCGTTTTGGCTTAGTGTTTTCGGAGTATTATTTGATTCAAAGTTAGATTTGCCATAATCTATAAAGCGATTGATAACATCTTTGTGCGAGTTAAAATTATTGCTCATTGTTTCTATAATTTATCGGAGAAAGGTATTGAACTTATAAATAATTATTTTTCCCCTATGATACCAAGCTTATTATGCTTAATTGTTTAATTTATTTTTATAAGTGAAGCCTTGAAATTTAACTATTTTGCTATTTTTTTTCATATATTGTTGACAATAGTATAATTTTTAGCTATTATTTAGCCATATTTTACTATTTTTTGGTTATATTGTTGACAATAAGACAATGAATACTGTAACAGACAATAGACAAGGGACTTTATCGGATCAGGTGTTTTGGCGCATCAAGGAAGATATTGTTACTGGCGTAACCCCACAGGGGCAAAAAATGGGTGAGGCTGAGCTGGCTAAGCATTATGATATTAGTCGTGGCCCTTTGCGTGAGGCTCTGCAAAAACTAGAGGCAATTAATTTGGTGGTAAAGGCTCCGCACGCGGGTACGCACGTAGTGACACTTGATGCTGAGAAAATGCGTGAAGTCTATCAAATGCGTGAAGCTATGGAAGGCTTTGCCACTCGCCTGGCAACCCAGGTAATGTCAAAGAATGAGATTAACAATTTATATCGCTTGTTGGATCAACATGAGGCTGGTATTAATGATACCGGTGGCAAAGTTTATTTCCAAGAAGAGGGTGATCCAGATTTTCATTATTATATTTTTTCTAAATGTGGCAATGTTCAGCTGGTCAACTATTTAGAGAATCAATTGTATCAACTATTGAGAATGTGCCGTCATCGCACCAGTCGTCTGCCTTATCGTGCAGAAAAAGCTCTTTCTGAGCATCGTTCAATTGTGGACGCTATTAATAATCGAGATGCTGAGTTTGCCGAGATGTTAATGCGTCGTCATATTCAAAGCTCTTGGAAGCTAGTTGAGTCCATGTTGAGCGAACAGAACCAACAATAAAATGCCAATAGTGCATAACAAATAGGAGTATTAAAGTGAGTCAAGGAAAAAAATTTAGAGAATTAATTACCAATGAAGCCCCAGTGCAAATTGTTGGTACGGTGAATGCCTATAGCGCCATTATGGCGCAGAAGGTTGGTCATCAGGCCATTTATCTTTCTGGCGGTGGTGTGGCTGCTTGTTCGTTAGGCACTCCGGATTTAGGTATTAGTACTTTGCATGATGTGCTAGAAGATGCCAAGCGTATTACTGACGCTTCTGATCTGCCACTACTGGTTGATGTGGATACTGGTTGGGGTGGTGCTTTTAACATTGCCCGTTGTGTGCGTGAGATGGAGCGTGCGAATGTGGCGGCGATTCACATTGAAGATCAAGTGATTCAAAAACGCTGTGGCCACCGTCCAAATAAGACGGTTGTTTCCACTGAAGAGATGTGCGAGCGTATTAAATCTGCGGTGGATGCCAGAGTTGATGAGAATTTTGTTATTATGGCCAGAACTGATGCTTTGGCAGTTGAAGGTATGGACTCAGCGGTAGATAAAGCCGCGGCTTTTGTTGAGGCTGGTGCGGACATGATTTTTCCTGAAGCGCTAAACACTTTAGAGCAGTATCAGACATTTTCAGCTGTAGTCGATGTGCCAATTCTGGCCAATATTACCGAATTTGGTGCCACACCACTATTTAACAAATCAGAGTTGCACGACTCAGGTGTTGATATGGTGCTGTATCCACTCAGCGCTTTTAGAGCTATGAGCAAGGCAGCATTAAATGTGTACGAGCATATTTTGGCTGATGGCGATCAAATACAGGTGGTGGATTCTATGCAAACACGTATGGAGTTGTATGATTTCTTAGATTATCACCAATATGAACAAAAACTAGACGAACTATTTAACAAGGAGAATAAATAATGGGTGAAGCAAAAAAAACAGGTGGTGCAGGCCTTCGTGGTCAAAGCGCAGGTGAAACAGCACTATCAACCGTAGGTGTTAGTGGTTCAGGTCTAACGTACCGTGGTTACGATGTGGTGGATCTGGCTGAGAACGTTAGTTTCGAAGAAGTGGCATATTTAATTTTGTATGGCAAGCTACCAAACCAACAGGAGTTGGATGCATATATTGCCAAACTTAAAGGCTTGAGAGGTCTTTCGCCAGAGCTTAAGCTGGTATTGGAAAACATTCCTAAGGACTCACATCCGATGGATGTGCTGCGTACTGGCTGTTCAATGTTGGGCAATCTAGAGATGGAAAATGACTTTTCTGAGCAACAAGAAAGTGCCGATCGTATGTTGGGAGCTTTCCCATCAATTATTAACTATTGGTATCAATACTCACATAATGGCAAACGCATTGAAGTAGAAACCGATGACGACACCATTGGTGGGCATTTCTTGCACTTATTGCATGGAGAGAAGCCAAGCGATTTACATGCAAAAGTAATGGGTGTGTCGTTGATTCTTTATGCCGAGCATGAGTTTAATGCTTCAACTTTCGCTGGCCGTGTCTGCGCTTCAACTTTATCAGATATCCACTCAGCAGTTACTAGTGCGATTGGTACTTTGCGTGGTCCATTACATGGTGGTGCAAACGAAGCTGCCAGTGATATGATTGATCAGTGGAAAACTCCAGAGGAGGCTGAGGCGGCGATTATGAATATGCTGGAAACTAAGCAGCTGATTATGGGCTTTGGTCATGCGGTTTACACTGAATCTGATCCACGTAATGCGGTAATCAAAGGCTGGTCTAAAAAGCTCTCAGATGAAGTGGGAGATACCCATCTTTATAAGGTATCAGAGCGCGTTGAAGCGGTGATGAAACGCGAGAAGAATCTGTTTGCGAATGCCGATTTTTTCCATGCCTCATCGTATCAGTTTATGGCAATTCCCACTAAGCTATTTACACCAATATTTGTTTGTTCGCGTGTGACTGGCTGGTGTGCACATATTTTTGAACAAAGACACAATAATCGCATCATTAGACCAAATGCCGATTACACGGGTCCAGAGTTAAGAAGCGTAGAGCCTATTGAAACTAGAGATTAATAAATTAAATAAAAATGAATAAAGATTATCGTAAGCATCTTCAGGATTCAAAATTAGATTACTTCGATGTGCGTCAGGCAGTTGAAGATATTACTCCTGGATCCTATGTAAAACTGCCCTATACTGCTCGGATTTTGGCAGAGCAGCTAGTGCGTTGTTGCGCTCCAGAATCTTTGACAGATTCGCTCAAACAGCTGATTGAAAATAAGCAGGAGTTGGATTTTCCTTGGTATCCTGCGCGTGTCGTTTGTCATGATATTTTAGGACTCACTGCACTGGTTGACTTGGCTGGTTTACGTGATGCGATTGCAGATCAAGGTGGTGATCCTGCCAAGGTTAATCCGGTTGTTCAAACGCAGTTGATTGTGGATCATTCACTTGCTGTGGAGGCGCCAGGTTTTGATGCTGAAGCATTTGAGAAAAATCGCACGATTGAAGATCGCCGTAATAAAGACCGTTTTGATTTTATTGAATGGTGCAAAACCTCTTTTGAAAATGTTGATGTTATTCCAGCAGGAAATGGCATTATGCACCAGGTTAATTTAGAGAAAATGTCACCTGTTATTCAAACACGTGATGGTGTTGCTTTTCCAGATACCTGTGTGGGTACCGACTCACACACACCGCATGTCGATGCATTAGGTGTTATGGCAATCGGTGTTGGTGGCTTAGAGGCAGAAACAGTGATGCTAGGTCTGCCATCAATGATGCGTGTACCAGATATTGTCGGTGTTGAGTTAATTGGTGAGCGTCAGCCGGGCATTACTGCAACTGATGTCGTCTTAGCCATCACTGAATTTTTACGTAATAAGAGAGTGGTTTCATCCTATCTTGAGTTCTTTGGTGAGGGCACCAAAGGTTTAACGATTGGCGACCGTGCAACTATCTCTAATATGACTCCAGAATATGGTGCCTCGGCCGGATTGTTTTATATTGATGAGCAAACTATTGACTACCTTAAGCTAACCGGAAGAGCGCCAGAACAAGTGGCTTTGGTTGAGCAATATGCAAAAGAAATTGGTCTTTGGGCAGATGAGCTGACTGAGGTTAAATATCAGCGTGTTCTGCGCTTTGATTTGTCAACGGTTGGGCGCAATATGGCCGGTCCATCAAATCCTCATCGCCGCCTACCAACGGCCGATCTTACCTCAAGCGGCATTGCTAAGGAGTTAGGTAAAGCACAGGCTGAGGAGGCCGAGGGCAAAATGCCAGACGGCGCAGTTATTATTGCTGCAATCACATCTTGTACCAACACATCTAATCCACGAAACGTTGTGGCTGCCGGCTTGGTTGCATGCAGGGCAAATGCGCTTGGTTTGGTTCGCAAGCCTTGGGTTAAAACTTCCTTTGCCCCAGGCTCGAAAGTTGCAGAACTTTATTTAAAAGAGGCTGATTTATTGACCGATCTTGAGAGACTGGGTTTTGGTATTGTTGGTTTTGCCTGTACAACCTGTAATGGTATGTCTGGTGCGCTTGATCCTTTAATCCAAGAAGAAATAATCGATCGCGATTTGTATACAACAGCTGTACTGTCGGGTAATCGTAATTTTGATGGACGTATTCATCCTTATGCTAAACAAGCCTTCTTAGCCTCACCGCCACTGGTGGTTGCTTATGCTATTGCTGGCACTATGCGCTTTGACATTGAAAAAGATAGTTTGGGTAATGATGCAGATGGTAATCCAATCACTTTGAAAGATATTTGGCCTTCAGATGAGGAGATTGATGATATTATTAAGACCAGTGTGAAGCCAGAAATGTTTCAGCAGATATACAACCCAATGTTTGATCTTGGAGTGGTGCAATCTGCAAGCAGTCCTTTGTATAATTGGGACGATAAAAGTACTTACATCAGTCGTCCACCGTATTGGGAAGGAGCCTTGGCAGGTGAGCGAACTATGAAAGGTATGCGTCCTCTGGCAGTGCTTGGTGACAATATTACCACGGACCATCTGTCACCATCCAATGCCATTATGCTCGAGAGTGCTGCCGGCGCATACCTACACAAGATGGGCCTGCCAGAAGAAGATTTTAATTCTTATGCAACGCATCGTGGTGACCACATAACCGCGCAACGTGCTACTTTTGCCAATCCTAAGTTGTTAAATGAAATGTGTCGTGATAGTGAAGGAGAAATTACCCAAGGATCACTCGCACGTGTTGAGCCAGAAGGCAAGCAGATGCGTATGTGGGAGGCGATTGAAACCTATATGGATCGTGCTCAACCACTGATTATTATTGCTGGTGCAGACTATGGCCAGGGATCTTCCCGAGATTGGGCGGCAAAAGGTGTTCGCCTAGCCGGTGTTGAAACCATTGTTGCTGAGGGTTTTGAGCGTATTCATCGTACTAATCTTGTGGGTATGGGTATTTTGCCACTTGAATTTAGTACTGGAGAGACGCGCAAAACTTATGATATTGATGGCACAGAAACATTTGATGTTGAGGGTGAGATTGCTCCTGGCGCCTTGTTAAGAGTGAAAATGACACGTGCTAATGGTGATATTCAGAACATAAGTGTTAGGTGTCGTCTAGATACTGCAGCAGAAGTGCGTGTCTACTCAGCCGGCGGAGTTCTACAGCGTTTTGCCCAAGACTTCTTAGAAGGGAGTGCGTCGTGAGCTTTGCAGCGCAAATAGGTATTTCTGCCACTTATATGCGTGGTGGCACCAGTAAAGGGGTATTTTTCAGTCTAGAAGATCTGCCCGAGTCGTGCCAAGTTGCGGGTGAGTCACGCGATAATATGTTGCTTCGTGTGATTGGCAGTCCTGATCCGTATGGCAAACAAACTGACGGTATGGGTGGTGCAACCTCAAGTACCAGTAAAACGGTTATTCTCTCGAAAAGCTCAAAACATAATCACGATGTTGACTATTTGTTTGGTCAAGTATCAATTGATAAGCCTTTTGTCGACTGGAGTGGTAATTGTGGAAATCTCACTGCAGCAGTAGGATCTTTTGCTATTAGCAGCGGTCTGGTTGACGCAAGCCGTGTTCCTGAGAATGGTATTGCTACGGTTCGCATTTGGCAGAAAAATATCAGCAAAACCATTGTGGCAAAAGTGCCAATAGCCAATGGACAGGTGCAAGAAAGCGGTGATTTTGAGTTGGATGGGGTAACTTTTCCAGCAGCCGAAGTGCAGATTGAATTTATAAGTCCTGTGGATAGTTCTAACGCTATGTTCCCGACGGGTAGTCTGGTAGACAATTTAGAGGTTCCAGGCATTGGTACATTTAAAGTAACGATGATCAACGCTGGTATTCCAACGATATTTTTAAATGCTGAAGATGTTGGTTATACGGGTAGCGAATTGCAAGCAGACATTAATGGTGATGAAAAAGCATTGGCTATGTTTGAAACCATACGTGCGTATGGAGCTATCAAAATGGGTTTGATTGACAAACTTGAAGAAGCTGCCACGCGTCAACACACCCCTAAGGTGGCTTTTGTCGGCAAAGCCCAAGGTTATACTGCCTCAAGTGGTAAAGAAATTAACAAGAGCAGCATTGATCTAAATGTTCGCGCCTTATCTATGGGGTTGTTGCATCATGCAATGATGGGAACGGCTGCGGTGGCGATCGGAGTTGCAGCTACCATTCCTGGAACTTTGGTTAATTTGGCTGCTGGCGGTTTTGAGTTCGAATCCGTTAGGTTTGGCCATCCCTCTGGTACACTAAAAGTTGGGGCAGAGACGGTGAAAGAAGAGTCTGAGTGGATTGCAAATAAAGTGATTATGAGTCGTAGCGCAAGAGTTTTAATGAAGGGCTCAGTGTATATTCCTGATGATGGCTTTTAATCATGTCATCTACAGTGAGCAATAGGTAATAAGTTAATATAGAGTTAAGAGATAAAATAAAACAACACGTCAAGCTGTAAAGGTTTTTTAAGCTGGGCTGATATTAAGAGGAGATAAAAATGAGCTATCAAAAAGAATTAGAGGCATCAAAGAACAATCCAGAAGAGTTTTGGCGAGAAAAATCCAATACCCTGGAATGGTTTGAGCCTGCAGGGCAGGTACTTTCAGAAGACGAGCACGGTATTCATCATTGGTTTGCGGATGCGCAGATGAACACCTGCCATATGGCATTAGATTATCATGTTAATAACGGTCGAGGCGAACAAACAGCACTGATATATGATTCGCCTGTTACCAGTACTGAGCGCTCTTACACTTATCGTCAGCTTAGAGATGAGGTCGCAAAAGTCGCTGGCATGCTTAAAGCACAAGGTGTGGAAAAAGGCGATCGTGTGATTATCTATATGCCAATGATTCCTGAGGCGGCTATGGCGATGTTGGCTTGTGCCCGTTTGGGAGCGATTCACTCGGTAGTGTTTGGTGGTTTTGCTGCGTCTGAGTTGGCAGTGCGTATTAATGATGCTAAACCTAAGTTAATTATAAGTGCCTCCTGCGGTATTGAAATTCAACGCGTGGTCGAATACAAGCCACTACTAAATGCAGCTATTGATCTGGCTGAACACAAGGTAGAGGGTTGTATCATCTACCAAAGAGAACAAGCTGAAGCTGCTTTGATTGAAGGTCGTGATGTCGATTGGAAGAATACGGTTGAGATGGTTGAGCCGGCAGAATGCACTCCAGTTCGTGGTGATGATCTACTTTATATTCTCTACACTTCAGGTACCACTGGTAAGCCTAAAGGCGTTGTTAGAGAGAATGCTGGTCATGCGGTGGCTATGAAATACTCAATGAAAGCGATCTACGATATGGACCCAGGGGATGTGTTCTTTTCAGCATCGGATGTGGGCTGGGTGGTTGGTCACTCTTATATTGTTTACGCGCCACTACTACAAGGTTGCACCACGGTATTTTACGAAGGTAAGCCAATTATGACTCCAGATGCTGGTGCATTTTGGCGCGTGATTGAGCAGTATCAAGTTAAGGCTTTATTTACTGCACCAACCGCTTATCGTGCAATCAAGAAAGAAGATCCAAATGGTGAGCTTATTAAAAAATACAACCTGTCATCACTAAAGTATTTGTTTGCTGCTGGTGAGCGTCTTGATCCTCCAACTTATGAGTGGTTGAGTGCTCATTTTACGGTTCCAGTTATTGACCATTGGTGGCAGACTGAAACCGGTTGGGCAATCTCAGCCAATATGGCAGGTGTGGAGTTAATGCCAGTTAAACCGGGATCTTCTACGGTGCCAGCGCCAGGTTTTGATGTGCATATTCTTGATGACAATGGCGAAGAATTACCAGCCGGCGTGCAGGGTAATATTTCGGTTAAATTACCAATGCCACCTAGTTCTTTAACCAACATTTGGGGCGATTTAGAGCGCTTTAAATCGGGATATCTAGAAACCTTTCCGGGTTTTTATGTCAGTGGTGATGGTGGCTATATTGATGAAGAGGGTTATCTATTTGTTATGGGTCGTACAGATGATGTGATTAACGTCTCAGGTCACAGACTCTCCACTGGTGAGATGGAAGAGATTGTTGGTAAGCACGATGCCGTTGCAGAATGTGCAGTGGTGGGTCGCTCTGATGAGCTTAAGGGTCAAATGCCGCTAGGTTTTGTGGTGCTTAAAGCTGGTGTTGAGGCCGATGTAGAAGGGATTAAACAAGATCTGGTACAAATGGTGCGAGAGAAGATTGGCGCGGTGGCTTGTTACAAAGAAAGTTTAATTGTTGAGCGTCTGCCAAAAACCCGTTCTGGCAAGATTCTTAGAAAGACCATGCGTCAGATTGTAGATGGTGAATCCTATGTGATGCCTTCAACCATTGATGATCCAGCTATTTTAGATGAAATTAAAGACAAAATTAACGAGCGCTAATGAGTGAGATTATCGACCTAGGACAGGGGATTAGTCTTATTGATGCTTGCTACATCAGCGAAGATGTGGCGGCTGTTTACTTGTTAAGAGAAGGCAACCAGGTTGCCATTATTGAAACCGGTACAGCGCATAGCGTGATAGATATTGAAAAATTACTTATTACACAAAACTTGGATTTTTCTCATGTGAAGTACATCATTACTACCCATGTGCATTTGGATCATGCTGGTGGTGCTGGCAGCCTTATGCAGCGTTGCGAAAACGCCTCCTTGGTAGTGCATCCACGTGGTGCTAGACACCTGATTGATCCTTCCAAGCTGATTGCTGGTACCATTGCTGTGTATGGTGAGGAGAAATTTGTTCGACTGTATGGCGAGATAGTCCCGGTTGATGAGATGCGTGTGATTGAAGCATCTGATGGTTTTGAGGTGGATTTATCCGGCAGAAAGCTTAAATTTCTAGACACGCCAGGTCATGCTCGACATCATTTTTGTGTTTGGGATCAAAATAGTGGCTCTATGTTTACTGGTGACACCTTTGGTCTATCTTATCGTGATTTTGACACGCCAGGCCAGGTGTTTATCTTCCCAACAACTACACCTGTACAGTTTGATCCTGATGAGATGATTAAAAGCATTGATCGGATTATGGACTACCAACCACAACGCATTATGCTCACGCATTTTGGCGCTATAAGTCCTAGTATAGCGGTGGTTAATGAGCTTAAAAGTGGCGTTAAAATGATGACTGATTTGGCTATTGCATACCATGATAAGGAAGATGCACAGATGCTGATTGAAGAATTAATGATGGAGAATTTACTAGTTTCATTGGCCGCCAGAGGTATTGAAAATCTTGAAGCAGCGCGAAAAAAACTCGCTAATGATGTGAACCTTAATACTCAAGGTTTGATTTTTTGGCAAAAACGATTAAATCAAAGTTAAAACTTTTAAGGAGAGTTATATGGATGTTAAAAATGCACTAGAGAATAGAAAATCGGTACGAGCTTTTTTAGATAAAGCTGTACCAACTGATCTAATCAATGCCGTTCTAGAACAAGCAAAAAATGCCCCTTCAGGGGTGAATACCCAACCTTGGCAAGTGGCAGTTATTACCGGTGAAACCAAGCAGAAACTTGGTAAAAAAATGGAAGAAACCTTTAGATCTGGCACCAAGGGTGAGATGGATTATCAGTACTATCCACTAGATTGGCAAGGGGCATACAAAGAGCGCCGTAAGGCTTGTGGGTTGTTAATGTATTCAACTCTAGAGATTTCTAGAGAAGATAGAGCACGTCAAACGGATCAATGGGCGGCAAATTATCGCGCTTTTGATGCACCGGTGATGCTACTATTCTTTATGGATAAAGTTATGGAAACTGGATCTTACTTAGATTATGGTATGTTTTTACAGTCAGTGATGCTCTCAGCCACTGAGCACGGTTTGAGCACCTGCCCACAGGCAGCTTTGGCCGAATATCCAGAGATTGCCAGAGAGGTGTTGGATTATGGTGATGACCAAATGCTAATTTGTGGCATGGCTTTAGGTTATGAAGACACCGACCATTTGATTAACAGTTATCGTACTGAGCGAGAAGACCTTGATAAGATAGTACGTTATTTCGACTGATAAAATAATACTTGAGCGCCAAGCTATAAATAACCTTGATGTTTATCTCTTTAACAGAGATAAACTTGATATTTAAAAAATGAATATAATTAAATTTATATAAACCTTTAGCAAGGCGCGCGATCTATTTTTAACTTATTAGGCCTTATCTAATGCCTGACTAACATCGTCAATAATATCGTCAATATGCTCAATACCAACCGATATTCTTATTAGGTCAGAGCTAACACCTGCGCTGGCCAATTCTTCTTCGTTAAGCTGGCGATGAGTTGTTGAGGCTGGATGACAGGCTAAGGATTTAGCATCACCAATGTTAACAAGACGAAGAATCATTTCTAAAGCATCAATAAATTTCGTACCTGCTTCGATACCACCTTTAATACCAAAGCTTAAAATACCTGAGGCTTGACCACCTGTGGTTTTTTGGCAGCTCTCAAAATAAGGACTATTTGGCAGTGCTGCATAGTTAACCCACTCTACTTTATTATGATTTTGCAGATATTGCGCCAACTTTTCAGCATTCTCACAGTGACGATCCATACGAAGACTCAATGTCTCTAGTCCTTGTAAGATTTGAAATGAATTCATTGGCGAGATAGCGGCACCTGTATTTCTTAATGGCACAACTCGGCAACGACCAATATAAGCAGCCTCACCTAACGCTTCTGTATAAATAACACCATGATAAGAAGGGTCTGGTTCATTTAGCATTGGGAAGCGCTCTTTATTAGCAGCCCAATCAAACTTTCCAGAATCAATAATCACACCACCAATAGAGGTCCCATGTCCACCAATATATTTGGTAAGAGAATGCACAACAATGTCGGCGCCAAGATCGAAAGGGCGACACAAATATGGCGTAGCAACAGTATTATCAACAATCAGTGGCACACCATGATTATGAGCAATTTCAGCTAGCCTAGCAATATCCACAACATTACCAGCGGGGTTGCCGATAGATTCACAAAATACTGCTTTAGTTTTATTATCTATAGCTTTTTCAAAGCCTTCATAATCATCATGCGCGATCAAACGCGCCTCAACCCCTTGTCTTGGCAGTGAATGTGCAAAAAGGTTGTAAGTACCACCATATAGCTGACTGGTGCTGACAATGTTATCACCAACTTCACAGATGCTTTGTAGTGAGTAAGTAATTGCAGCCATACCAGAAGCGAGTGCTAGTGCACCAATTCCACCTTCCATAGCGCTTATACGTTGTTCCAATACATCGGTGGTTGGATTCATAATACGGGTATAAATATTACCCGGTACTTTAAGATCGAATAGATCTGCACCATGCTGAGTGTTGTCAAACGTATATGATGTTGTTTGATAAATAGGAACGGCTGCAGCTTTTGTAGTTTCTTCAGATTTATATCCTTGATGTAGGGCGATAGATTCTAGCTTCATAATTGCTCTTTGTTAATTTATAAAATTATAATGATAACCATATCTTGTTGCTTTGCGAGATATTTTTTTGTAATTTACCTAATGTTTTATATCTTAGGATTCTTGCAAAATAATGCAAGCATATATCAAACAATAATTTGGGTAAATATACATCGTTTCATATTATGTTATAGTTGACAGTATAAAAACCTTAAACCCCATTTTAAAATAATAATGGCTGGCAATCCAAGTTCACTTATGATTGCCATTATTTGGTTATTTTTATAATTGAAATTATTTATAGTTTACAATTTGTACTTATGAAATATTTGTTAATTCTTTCTATATTGATATCAAATTTAGTTTCTGCTGAATTGTCTTTGTATCAAAGAGGAAAGGACTATTATTATGGAACTATAGTCACCGGAAAGGATTATAAAAAAGCAAAATCCGCCTTTGAATATGCTGCAAAACTTGGTGATTTAGATGCTATAAACGCACTAGGTTTTCTATATATTAATGGTAAAGGTGTTGAAATTGATGACACAAAAGGCATTGAATATTTAACCAAGGCTGCAGAAAAAGGTCATGCCAAATCTCAATATGATCTTGGATCTATGTATTTTTTAGGTGTTGGGGTTGAACGTAATGTTGAGGTAGCATTCAATTGGATAAAGCTATCTGCTAAAGGTGGATATGCTGATGCGCAAAATAATTTAGCATCGATGTATGAAAATGGCAATGGTGTTAATAAAAACCAACTATTGGCAAATAAGTGGCGCATTGCAGCTGCTAATTCTGGGAGTAGTGAAGCCCAGTATTTTGTTGCTAAAGTTTATGAAGATTCAAAGGATTTTGCAAATGCGCTAAATTGGTATAAAAAATCTGTATCTGGCGGAAATACAAAGTCCAAATCAAGACTTGCGTATTTCTATGAGAATGGATTAGCAGTAGAGAAGAATCCAAAAAAAACATTTGACTATTATTTGCAAGCATACAAAGAAGGAGATGAGGGCCTTGGTTATAAATTAGCGAATATGTATGACTATGGTCTGGGTATTGAAATAGATTATAAAAAATCACACAAACTGTACCGTCAGTCTTTAGATGCTGGAAATTTAGATGCGTATTTAGATATTGCTAGGCATTATAAAAATGGTGACGGGGTTAAGAAAGATTTAGAAAAGTCATATAGTTTTACTATTGCTGCAGCAAGAAAAGGACACGAGAAGGCGCAATTAGAAGTTGCCAAGCTTTATATAAACGGCGTTGGAACGGAAAAATCAATAAGAAAGGCTAGATATTGGCTGGACAAGCTTAAGAAAAACGATAATCAAGAAGCTAGAGATTTGTTGAGTGGATTAAATAAAAGGTAAAAATCTATAAGTGTTATTTTTATAGTCTTTGTAGTTGTTGAATCTTTGTTCTAGTAGTTTTTCTTCAAGCCTGGATTTTAAAAATAAATTAATTGTTAGTATTAGCATAGCTATTATATTAACAGTAGTTATTTCAGTTAATAAAAAACCCAAACACAACAAAATTACACTAGTGTACATAGGGTGGCGAATATATTTATATATACCATTAGTTGCCAATTTATGATTATCTTTAAGTTCAGGCATAATATTTAAATTTGAAATTTTCATATTTATAATGGCTGTTACTCCAATAATAGCTGAAGCTATAAATAGAATTAAAGAGTATGTGCTGATGTTGTTAATATTGGTATTAATAATCAATAGAAGTATTGCACTGAACTGAATAACAACGTAAATCATAGTTTATATTTACTACTTAGTTATAATAGATACATTATCGCAAATAAATCGCAAATGAAATATGATATTGTAATTATAGGTGGCGGCCCTGCAGGTCTTAGCTTTGCTGCCTCTATGATTGATGCTAATGTTAAGGTTCTACTATTAGAGCGTTCAGATATTGATGCAATTGCCAACCCTAAAGAGGATGGTAGAGAAATAGCACTTACACACTTATCAGTAAAAATTTTAAAAAAACTTAAAATTTGGAGTCTGATTGATCAATCTCAAGTGTCACCACTCAAAGAGGCTAAAGTTTTTGATGGAGATTCTCCACCGCTACTTAACTTTAAACCAGATCAAAAAGGTATTGATGCTTTGGGTTATTTGGTGCCTAATTATCTTATTAGAAAAGCATTGTACGATAGAGTAAATGATGCACAGAATATTGATTTAGTTACTGATTCGTTAGTTAAAGATGTTAAGCAGGGAGATAGTTCATCTACTGTTATGTTGAACAGTGGTGAAAATATTAATACTAAGCTTGTGGTAGCTGCAGATTCACGTTTTTCTGAGATTCGTCGTAAGGTAGGTATTCCAACATTAATGAAGGATTTTTCTAAGGTTATGATAATAACCAAGATGAAGCATGAGAAATCACACAATAATACTGCATTGGAGTGCTTTGATTATGGCAAAACTTTTGCCCTATTGCCAATGGTTGGCGACGCATCATCTATTGTGATTACAGTTAAAACTAACGAATCGCAAAATATGTTGGATATGCCAGAAGAGGAGTTTAATAATTTTGTCACTGAATTTTTTAAAGGTGAATTTGGGAAAATGACTCAAGACGGAACTAGGCACTCTTATCCTCTTATCGGTACTCATGCACAAGCTTTTGTGGCTAAACGCTTCGCTCTTATTGGAGATGCTTCTGTAGGAATGCATCCAGTTACTGCACATGGTTTTAATCTTGGGTTAAGAGGTCAAAATGTTTTGGCAAACTTAGTGCAAGATGCTTTGGCGCATGGTCAAGATATTGGGTCTGAGTCTTTGTTAAAACTGTATCAGAAAAAGCATATAAATCTTACACGTTTAATGTTCTTTGGCACTAATGGCATTGTTGCACTGTTTACTAATGATGCTCCGGTGATAAAACAGGTAAGGAGATTTGTGCTTAAATTTGCTGAGAATTTTCCGCCGATTAAATACATAATCTCGCATCATTTGACCGAAGCTAAAGAGAATAAGTTTTTACCATTCTAATGAGTATTGATCTTAACAGCTTAAGAAGAGAATTTACCAGCAACGGCATTAGTCGTGATAGTTTAAGTAAAGATCCGTTTATTCAGTTTGAAAAGTGGATGAATGATGCTACAGAGGCTAAATTAACAATACCAAATGCTATGAGTCTGGCCACAAGTGATGAAAGTGGTGTAAGTATTAGAACTGTATTGCTTAAGTCTTTTGATGAAAGTGGTTTTATATTTTTTACTAATTACGGATCCAAAAAATCTAAACAAATTGACAACAATCCAAAGGTAGCTTTGCTTTTCCCTTGGGTCGATCTTGAAAGGCAGGTAAAGATTTCTGGTTCTGTTGAAAAAGTGCCAACATTAGAGTCAATTAAATATTTTGCCACGCGGCCCAAAGACACACAGCTTGGAGCTTGGACGTCTTCACAATCATCAACTATTAGCTCAAGGCAAATATTGCTTTCTGAATTTGCCAGAATGAAACAAAAATTTAACAATGGTAAGGTGCCATTGCCGGATTTTTGGGGTGGTTATAGAGTTATTCCAGATACAATTGAATTTTGGCAGGGAAGGGAAAATCGCCTACATGATAGGTTTATTTATAGGAAAGAGAGTAACTCTTGGAAAATAGATCGCCTAGCTCCTTAAGCTATCAATTACAGATTTGGTGTCGGGTTTCTTTCCAGTCCAAAATTCAAAACTGATGGCAGCTTGCTCGACTAGCATCCCTAGTCCATCTACAGTCATTTTTGCATTGTTTGCCTTAGACCAATTCATAAATGGTGTTTGTTGGCCATACATTAAATCGTAACATATTGCACCGTTTGCACACCCTTTAGCAATGTCAGGCATCTTTCCATCGAGTGATGCACTAGTTGCATTGATAATTATATCTACTGGATTGTGCTTGATCTTCTCCAGACCAAATCCACAGGTTTTGCCGTATTTAGCAAAATCATGCTTTAGTTTCGAGGCTTTAATTGCTGTACGATTGGCAATCATAACTCGCCTTGGTTGTTGATTGAGGAGTGGCAGCAGTATTCCTTGTGTTGCTCCACCAGCACCTAAAACTAATATAATTTTTCCTTTTAAGTCTATATTTAGATTATTGGTTAAATCGTTTACTAAGCCTGCACCATCAGTGTTTTCACCAATTAATTTATCACCATCAATCTTAATGGTGTTTACTGCTTTTGCGGTTTTTGCGTTAAGAGTTAGCTTGGTAGCAAGTTTAAAAGCGTCAAGTTTAAAAGGTACGGTAATATTAAAACCATTTGTACCATTATTGATAAAGTCAGTTGCTGAAGATATGAAGTCGTCTACTGGTGCTAAGATTTTTTCGTAGCTAATTTTAACCCCAGTTTGCTCAGCAAACTGGGTGTGAATAATAGGAGATAAGCTATGATTTATTGGATTGCCAAAAACAGCTAATTTATACATGATTATTCTGTTTTTGCAATCTCTTGCTTTTTATCTTCTTTGACCTTAGGGCTGTTATTTTGTGACTGTGGATTAGTCTTGGTTTTATTTTCAGACTCCTGTTTTACCTTGTTGCCTTGTGACTGTGGATTAGTCTTGGTTTTATTTTCAGACTCCTGTTTTACCTTGTTGCCTTGTGACTGTGGGTTTTTATTATTTTGAGTCCTTGTTTGAGGTTTATTAGTTTTTTGTGGTTGTTTTTTACCTTGTTTATTCTGTCCTTTGTTTTGATTAGGGTTATTGTTTTGTTTAGGATTTCTATTAGGATTTCTATTACGATTCCTATTACGATTACGATTTTTATTACGATTATTAGGATTGGTTCTACGCTTATTGGTTTTCTTTTTCTTTTTGCCAAATAGTGCAGCTTTGATTTTTTCAAATAAAGAAATTTGCTTCTCAGGCATACGAGTCTTTGGTCTATTAACATCAATAGCCGGCAATTCATCTTGAGTTGTTAAGCCATTTTCAGCTAATGTATGCTGAGGCTTTGAGATGCCTTGGTAGCTCTTATGTTGTGATTTCTTTTCACCTTTTTGCTTATTAATAGTAAAGTTAGGGAACTGCATATAAGGGTTAGGCAACAATGTAACTTTTATCCCATGTTTGTCTTCTAGTTTTAGTATATCTTGACGTTTTTCATTTAATATGTAGGTTATTACCTCTACACTTGATTGAATAGTTAGACGTGCAGTTTGATTGGAAGCGTTACAACCATCTTCAAGCTGTCTTAGTATATTTAGAGCAAGCGTTGGAATGGTTGGTGTTGTGCCGCGACCACTACATGCTGGGCAAGATTTTTCTACTGATTCTGTAACAGAATTCATTAGTCTCTGTCTCGACATTTCAAGCAAACCAAATTGAGAGATAGTGCCAATTTGGATGCGAGCACGATCAGCATTGGTGGCTTTTTCCATAGCCTTTTCAATTGATTTACGATTCTCTTCAGATGACATATCAATAAAGTCAATAACAACTAATCCTCCAATATCTCGAAGTTGCAATTGTATAGCTATCTCTTTGGCTGCCTCTAAATTAGTATTGTATGCAGTTTCTTCAATATCAGAACCTTTGGTTGCGCGTGCAGAGTTAATATCAATTGCGGTCAATGCCTCTGTTGGGTCAAATACAATTGTTGCGCCTGTGCGTAGTGATACCTCACGGTTAAATACACTTCTAACTTGAGCCTCAACACCCATGTGATTAAACAAGGAGTGTTGTGAGACATCAAAGAATTTAATGCGATCTAGATAGTGTGGCAATACAAAGCTAACAAACTCTTTGGCATTTTGAAAAGCTTCAAGTTCATCAATAATAACACTGTCGGTATCCTCTCTTAGGTAGTCACGCAGAGTGCGGATAATGATATCACTATCTTGATAAATCAAAAATGGGGCAGGGCGCTCTTCAGCAACTTTATTTATAGATTTCCATAAATCTGAAAGGTAATCAACCTCCCATTGTAGTTCTTCTAAATCCTTTCCTGCACCTGCAGTGCGAATAATTAACCCAGAATTGTTAGGCATGTTTATCTTGCCTAGAATTTCTTTAAGCGATTGCCTGTCTGAGGAGTTTATTTGTCTTGATATGCCGTGGCTTTTTGCATTATTTGGCGTTAATATCATATATGCGCCAGCAAGGTTTATATAAGTACTAAGTGCTGCACCCTTGTTGCCACGCTCTTCTTTTTCAACCTGAATAATTATTTCTTGACCTTCTTTTAAAACATCAGAAATTGTTAACTTGTCACCCTTGGGCTTTGCGCCATTGTATAGTGATTCTGCAACTTCTTTAAAAGGTAAAAAGCCTTGTCTTTCTTTACCATAATCAACAAATGCAGCTTCTAATGATTGCTCTACTCGAGAGATCTTTCCACGGTAAATGTTGCCTTTGGTTTTTTTATTTAAACTGGTTTCAATGTTAAGGCCAGTAAGTTTTTTGTTTTTTACGATACCAACTCGAATTTCTTCTTTATGAGTTGCATTTATTAAAATATGATTCATTGTTAAGTCCTATAATGAGGACATTGATAACAACCTACATATGGCTAAATATAGTAATTTATTAGATTAATTGTTTGTAAATTGGCAATAAAATAATTCAAATATTAGCGATTTATAGCTTATTAAAAGTGTCCTTAAACGGACTTTTTATTACACGTAGAGATTTTAGCGCTTACGCACTTTTTATAGGAGTCAAACTGTAATTTATCAAAAACATAAATAACTATAAAGCCTATTTCTTAAAGGTTTTTCACCTTTTTTCATTGCATTTCACCTTGAGGTAAAATGATAATTAATTCTCTATATGTGGCAATAAAAAAGCCCAAAATATATAAAAATTTTTGTGATTTTATTCTTAGCACAAAAATATTAAAAAATTCTTTTTTGCATAGCACAAAAGTACTCAAGCCTTTTGATTATATCACAAAGATAGTATGATATTAATCAAAAATTTGTTATTGATTAAGTGTGCGACCGCCATCAACACTAATTATTTGTCCAGTAATGTAGTTGGAATTTATTAAAAATAGAACGGTCTGCGCAATATCTTCACTGCTACCTTGCTTTTTTAAGGCAATCTTATTTAGCATCTTATTTTTTTTATTTTGGTCAATCTCAGCTGAATTTTCAGGCCATAAAATTGACCCAGGAGATACTCCGCATACTCGCAATTTTGGGGCTAATTCTTTAGCAAGGGTTTTGGTCATCATTGCAATTGCAGCTTTTGAAATATTGTAAATAGTGTAATTTTTTAATGGACGTTGTGAGTGAATATCAACAATATTTACAATGCATCCATTGTTGTCCGACATTTTGTCTGCAAGTGTGGTTGATAAAAATAGTGGAGCCATGAGATTTGTATTCATAATTTGCTGGTACGAGTCTTTATTTATTTCACTGATTGGCGTTGGATAGAATACTGAAGCATTATTTATCAGTACATCCAAGCTATTAATTGCTGAGCATAATTTTTCAATACTTTTTATGTTGGATAGATCGGCTTGAATTATTGATGCTGAGTTCTTGCGTTTTTTATTTAGCTCTGTAGCTAAATCTTGCGCTGCAGATGCTGAGTTTTTGTAGTGAATAATTACATTAAAATTGTTGTCATGCAAGGTGCGGCAAATTTGTGCTCCAATACGGTGGGCTCCTCCTGTTACTAATGCTGTTTTCATATTAAAATACTAATCCAATGAACCTTGAAGAAATTATTAAAGATACTATTATACAAAATGCTGAGCCTATAGGTTTTGATGAATTTATGGATATCAGTTTGTATCATTCTAAATTTGGTTATTATCGTGCAGGGCTGGAGAAGTTTGGAGAGCACGGTGATTTTGTTACTGCACCAGAAACATCTGATTTATTTGGATTTTGTTTGGCACGTCAGTGTTCTCAAGTAATGAATGGTAATAATGATATTTTGGAGTTTGGAGCCGGCAGTGGGGCTTTGGTTGCACAAATATTGTTTGAATTGGGAAGATTAAAAAAATTACCAAAAAAATACTATATTTTAGAATTAAGCTCAGAATTAAAACAAAGACAAAAACAAACTATTGAAGTGGTATTGCCAGAGCTTGTAGATATAGTGGTTTGGATTAATGAGCTACCTAGCGGGTTTTCTGGAGTGGTCATTGCTAATGAAGTATTGGATGCAATGCCGGCAAAACGCATCATTTATCAAGACGACGACTTCTATGAACTGGGAGTTGATTATCAAGGTGATAAGTTTAAATGGAAGGCATATAGTAAGCCTTACAATAGTAAAAATATTTTACTTCCTGATAATAAAATTGATGGCTATACAACTGAGATAAATCATAGAGCAATAGCTTGGGTTGACTCATTGTATGATTCTATAGACAATGCATTGGTGTTGTTAATTGATTATGGCATGGGTAGAGATGAATATTTCCATCCACAGAGGTTTGATGGAACTTTGCGTTGTTATTATCAGCATAAAGCTAGTGAAGATCCATTTGTAAATATAGGTGAGCAAGATATAACCACCTCGGTTAATTTTTCTGATATTGCTGATCAGGCTAGATATAGTGGTTTTGAACTTAAAGGTTACGCCACCCAAGCTATGTTTTTAATATCTCTGGGCATTGATGAGTACCTATTGGCGGAAAAGGATGAAAACAAACGTATAAACCTGGCTCAACAGGTAAAACAATTAGTATTACCAAGTGCAATGGGTGAAAGTTTCAAGGTGTTGGCTTTAAGTAAAAATATGTCAGTAAAATTAAATGGATTTAAAGAGCAAGATTTGATGCATAAGCTATAGATATGGATATTTTTCAAACGATCATATTGGCGTTAATTCAGGGGTTGAGTGAATTTTTGCCAATTTCTTCATCAGCACATTTATTACTTCCTAAAGAATTGTTAGGCTGGTCTGATCAAGGCTTGGCCTTTGATGTTGTAGTGCACATGGGCACACTTAGTGCAATTGTGTATTATTACAGAGCGATTATTAAGGTTCTAATAGTTGATTTTTATTATTCAGTGTTAAAGACCCGGGAGTATGGCCAATCTAGACTTGCCTGGGGAGTGTTATTAGGAACAATTCCGGTGGGTTTATCTGGGCTTTTATTTAAAGATTTTATTGAACTTAACTTACGATCTATTGAGGTTATTGCCTATTCAACTTTAGTATTTGGATTGTTACTAGGTGTTGCTAGTTGGCTTAGCGGCAATAATAACAAGCCTAGAGATATTGTAACTTGGATGGATGTTGGTTTTGTTGGGATTATGCAAGCTTTAGCACTTATTCCTGGCACCTCAAGATCGGGAATAACTATTACCGCTGGATTGTTACTAGGCCTGTCTAAGCAGGCGTCTACACAGTTTGCATTTTTATTATCCATTCCAGTTATTACACTTTCTGCAATATTGATTTTATTTGATTTGTACCAACATCCTCAAAATGTAGATTGGCTGCTATTAATACTAGGGTTTATTATTTCTGCATTTAGTGCTTACTTTACTGTTGTTTTCTTTATTAAATTGTTAGATACAATTGGACTTATGCCATTTGTTGTTTATAGGGTTATATTGGGAGTGTTGTTATTAACAATATAGAGCCACAACCAATCTATCGTAAGAGCTATACCCCTAGTGAGTATTTAATTCATACTACTGATCTGGATTTTGAGTTGTTTGAAGATGAAACAATAGTTACATCAAAAATTAGTTTTTATAAAAATCCAAAGTTAGACAATAAAGATAATTCACTATTTTTAAATGGAGTTGATCTTGAATTGCTTTCTGTATTGATTAATGGCGCTGAAGCTGAGTACAAGTTAGTTGATGACGGTATTGAATTAGACAACCTTGCAGATGAATTTATATTGCAAGTGAAGACTAGAATACATCCAGAAAACAACACATCTTTAAACGGGCTATATAAATCAAGTGGTAGTTTTTGCACACAGTGTGAAGCGCATGGATTTAGACAAATAACTTACTATTTGGATAGGCCAGATGTACTTAGTATATTTACCACTCGTATTAGAGCTAATAATAAAAAATATCCGGTGTTATTAAGTAATGGCAATTTAACTGATAAAGAAGATGGCTCTGTTGTTTGGCATGATCCCACACCAAAGCCTTGTTATTTATTTGCACTTGTTGCAGGTGATTTTGCGGTACTTGAAGATATTTATACTACTAAATCTGGCAATAATGTGGCGCTTAAGATTTATGTAGAGAAGCATAATATAAATAAAACTAAGTTTGCTATGGATGCTCTTAAGCGTTCATTTTCTTGGGATGAAAAACGCTTTGGTCTTGAATATGATTTAGATATTTATATGATTGTGGCAGTTGATGATTTCAATATGGGAGCTATGGAAAATAAGGGTCTCAATATATTTAACTCTACTTATGTACTTGCTGATCCACACACTGCAACAGATAAAGATTTTATTAACGTTGAGGCGGTAATTGGACATGAGTATTTTCATAATTGGACTGGAAACAGAGTTACTTGTAGAGATTGGTTCCAACTAAGCTTAAAAGAGGGGCTGACTGTTTTTAGAGACCAGGAGTTTACTTCTGATTTGCATTCTAGGTCTATCAAGCGTATTGAAGATGTTAATGCTCTTAGGACTTTTCAATTTGCAGAAGATGCCGGCCCTATGTCTCATCCAGTTAGACCGGAGAGTTATATAGAAATGAATAATTTTTACACCTTTACTGTATATGAAAAAGGTGCGGAGGTTATTCGTATGATTCATACACTATTGGGTGAGGATGGGTTTCAGAAGGGTATGAAGTTGTACTTTGAGCGTCATGATGGTAGTGCGGTGACTATTGATGATTTTGTATCAAGTATGAGCGATGCAAATGATTTTGATTTTTCTCAATTTATGTATTGGTATTCTCAAAAAGGAACACCAGAGATTAGAATTGGTTCTAATTATGATAAAAATACTAAAATTTTTAAAGTTAATATTAAGCAAAATTCTAAGTGTAATTATTATTTGCCAATTAAGTTTGGATTGATAGACAAAAATGGAAAAGAGATTGAAGACGGGGTTTTGATTCTAAATAATAAGGAAGAGAGCTATACTTTTAAAAACATACAATCAAACCCAACTCCATCATGGCTGAGAGGGTTTTCCGCACCAGTTAAATTAATTACAGATTTAAATACTGAACAAAGAATATTTTTAGTTGGCAATGATACTGATGCTTTTAGTCGTTGGGATAATGCCCAAAATCTATGGTTAGATCTTATTTTGTTTCCTGAAAAAATAAATGAGAATTCATTCTTTAGTGCGCTTGAAAAATTAATTAAAAATACAAATGATAAATCTCTTGTTTGTGAGATATTAACGCTGCCTAGTGAAAGGTTTATTCATCAGCAGGTTGAAGTAATTGACGTGTTTGATATTCATAATAAGCGTGAAGTGGCTGTTAATAAAGTTGTTGAAAATCTTAAGTCAATATTGTTAGATACTTATTTAAGTATTGATATAGAAAAAGAATACGAATTAACATCAGAAGCTGTTGGTAATAGATCTCTTAAGAATATTTGTTTATATTATTTAGCCAAAGACGGTGAGTTTGACTTGGCTTATAAGCAGTTTGACTTGGCTAATTGTATGAGTGATAAGATAGCTAGTTTGAATGCATTGATTACAAATAAAAATAAGTATAAAAACATTGCGCTTGATAGTTTTTTTCAAGAATTTAAAGACGACGTGCAAGTAATGGATAAATATTTTGCTGTTCAGTCAATATCCACACTTGCTGATATTAAAGTTATTGAAAAACTTATGCAGCATGAGCTGTTCTCATTTAACAACCCAAATAGATTGCGTAGTGTGGTTGGTAGTTTTTCACAAAACTATATTAATTTTCATAATAAGAGAGGCTATGAGTTCTTTACCGATATTGTTATAAAATTGGATAAATCCAATCCACAAATAGGCGCAAGATTGGTTGCAGTTTATAATTATTGGAAAAAATTTACACCTGAATTGCGTAACTTACAAAAACAACAATTAGAAAGAATATTAGCAACTAAAAACTTATCTAAGGATATTTTTGAAATTGTTCAAGCGGCACTAAAGTGAGTAATAATTTTATAAAATTAGTTAAGTTGTTAAAACAGAATAATTTAAGTATTTCTGTTGCTGAGTCTTGTACTGGAGGAAATTTATCAGCACTACTTACAAGTAGTAGTGGCTCATCCACATATTTTGATAGAGGGTTTATAACTTATTCAAATCAGGCAAAAATAGATATGCTTGGGGTTACACTTGAAACTCTTGATGAATTTGGGGCGGTGAGTGAGCAGACCGCAAGGCAAATGGTTGATGGGGTTATTAATAACTCCAGGTCTGATATTGGTGTTTCGATTACTGGCATTGCTGGACCAACTGGAGGTACAAAAAATAAGCCTGTAGGTATGGTTTGTTTTGGATTTTGCATATTGGGCAAGTGCTTTACTACAACCAAGACTTTTGACGGATCTAGAGAGCAGGTGGTAGCAGCAAGTGTTGAGTTTGTTGTTGCAACTTTAATTAATGGGTTATAAGCATAAATTTTCAGTAGCTCCAATGATGGATTGGACTGATAGGCATTGTCGTTATTTTTACCGAATAATGTCTAAAAAATCCCAACTATGGAGCGAAATGGTAACCGCAAAGGCCGTTATTCATGGTGATAAAAATAGACTTCTTGACTATGATGAGTTAGAACATCCACTAGTATTGCAATTAGGGGGCAGCGAACCAAGAGAGATGGCAGATGCGGCAAAAATAGTGCAAGATTGGGGTTATGATGAAGTGAATATCAATGTCGGCTGTCCATCTGATAGGGTTCGCTCTGGTAATTTTGGAGCTTGTTTGATGCAAACGCCTGAAATTGTTGCGCAATGTGTAGATAGCATGAAGTCAAAAGTAGATATACCTGTTACTGTTAAGTCGCGTATTGGTGTGGACGATATGCAAAGTTACACTGAATTGGTAAATTTTATTGATATAGTTAACAAATCTGGATGTGATAATTTTGTTATTCATGCTAGAAAAGCTTGGTTAGAGGGGCTTAGTCCTAAAGACAATAGAACAATACCACCTCTTAATTATGATTGGGTGTATCGGATTAAAAAAGAATTTCCAAATTTAACTATTGGCATTAATGGCGGTATTATGACACTTGATGATGCGTTATTGCATTTACAAAGTGTTGATAATGTAATGCTTGGTCGGTCAGTGTATCATCAGCCTTATATTTTGGCCAAAGTTGATAATTTGATTTATGGACAGAATAATTCAATTATTAGTCGTGAACAAGTGTTGTTAAAGTTTATTGAATATATGAAAGCTCAACATGATAAATCTGTACCAATTAGGTCAATGACACGGCATATTTTGGGATTGTATCATGGGCAGCAGAATGCCAAAAAATTTAGACGATTGCTTAGTGGAAAGACAGTTGAATTTGATCATTTGTATATGTGGCTAAAATTTATGGAGCAAGAAAATGGCTAATAATGGTAATTTCTTCGCCAGTATAGATATTGGCACTAGCAAAATTGTAGTTTTGTTCGGTGAAGAAATAAATGGGAAAATAGAGGTATTTGGCCAAGGATTAGGCTCATCTGCCGGGGTCAAGAAAGGCTCTATTGTTAATGTTGATCAAACATCAAAAGCAATTAGAGAAGTTTTAGTAGACACTTGTAAAAGTTGTAATAGTGAGATCCTTAAGATCACTACCAATATCTCAGATTTACACTTAACCACAATTAACCAAGATAGAGAGTTTCCTATACTAGGAGATTTTATTACCAGTGCTGATATAGGCTCTGCAATCGAGCACGCATCAGTTGTTCCCACATTAACTAATAAAAGAGTTTTAAGTTCTACTATTAAGCATTTTACTATTGATAAAGAGCTTGATATTATTGACAATCCCGTTGATTTAAAAGCTTCATTGTTAGTTGCACATATGCATATTGCTGTTGTATCTAATCAGTCCATGAGTGCCATTCATAAAAGCATCGAGGTTAATAACAACTTGGCAATAGAAGGAGTTGTTCTTGATTCTATAGCTGGAAGCGAATCTTGTATAACTCAAGATGAAAAAGACAACGGGGTTTGTTTTGTTGATATGGGTGCTGGAGTTACTAATATATCGGTATTTACTAATGGAAGTATAACCTATAGTGCCATCTATCAACTTGCTGGCAATAGTGTTACTGAAAATATTTCGTATGCATTTAATACTACATTTGCAGAGGCAGAAAGAATTAAGACTAAATGTGCTGTTGCTGCACAATTAAGCCTTGCTGGTGAAGATTCTCTTGTTGAGTTTAAACAAACTGATGCTACTGAAGATAGTTATCTATCAATGCACGATCTTATTGGGGTAATAGAGGATTCTTATTCGAGTATATACTCATTAATTAAACAAGACTTAAGTAAACAAAAATTGGATAGAAAAATAAAATCAGGCTTTGTTTTAACCGGTGGAGCCACACTTCTGCGTGGGTGCGATGAGTTGTTATTAAAACATTCTAGAATAAGAGCAAAGATTGCTAAAGTGAATACTGATAAAATTAAAGGCAAGGAAGTTGTTATTTCAAACCCTGTTTATTCATCGGCATTAGGATTATTAATGCATAATTCTGATATGGATATTGATTTAGAAGTTACACAACAAGATAAACAAAATAATTTTATGGGCAAAGTAAAGTCACTATTTGAATTATAAAAAACTATGATTAAGCAAAGAACAATTAAAAAAGAAGTTAAAGCTAGAGGGGTTGGTATTCATAGTGGAAACGTTGTAAATATGACATTGATACCTGCAGAGATTGACCATGGCGTTGTTTTTAGACGTATGGATGTTGGTGGTAAGTTAGTCAGGGCCCACAATGCGTATGTTAATGAAGTTGTACTGTCTACCGGTCTTGAAAATCAAGGAGTAAAAGTATCAACCGTTGAGCATCTTATGAGCGCATTTTCAGCTCTTGGAATTGACAATATTCTGGTGGAGCTTGATTCATTTGAGGTTCCAATTATGGATGGATCGTCTGCACCATTTATTTTTTTAGTGCAGTCCGCTGGTATTGAAGAGCAAAAAGAGCATAAAAGGTTTTTTGTAATTAAAGACACCGTTAGAGTCGAGAACAAAGACAGTTGGGCACAAGTATCACCTTATGATGGATTTAAGGTTTCACTAGAAATTGACTTTAAGCATAAAAAAGTGAAGGAAAGTGGGCAGATATTAAGTGTTGATTTTGCTAAACAATCATATTTAAAAGAAATATCACGCGCAAGAACCTTTGGCTATATGAAGGATGTAGAAAAAATGCAAAGACAAAACTTAGCTCTTGGTGCTAGTATGGACAATGCTATTGCCCTTAGTGATGATGATGTTTTAAATGAGGATGGTATGCGCTATCAAAATGAGTTTGTTAAGCATAAAATCTTGGATATTGTAGGAGATTTGTATTTGCTTGGCGGTAATTTAATTGGTCATTATGAGGGGTATAAAACCGGGCATTTATTAAATGATCAGTTATTATCGGCAATTTTAGAAAGACCAGAAACGTGGTCTATAGAGATATTTGAACAAGAAGATTCGCCTATTCAATTCTATTCTGAAGACTGGCAAAATTCCTTGTAATACTAGGTATATATTAAATCCTCATTAGGTATAATTAAAAAGTTTTTTATTCCTATCTAAAGCAATGAAGTTAAATGGCGCTAAAATTTTAGTAAACAGTCTCCAAAGTGAGGGGGTGAAGCATATATTTGGTTATCCAGGTGGTGCAGTTTTACATATTTATGATGCTCTTGATGCTTGTACAGAAATAGATCATATTCTTGTTCGTCATGAGCAAGGTGCTGCACATGCTGCAGATGGTTATGCTCGTACAAGTGGAAAGTGTGGTGTAGCCTTGGTAACAAGTGGACCAGGTATAACTAATGCTGTAACTGGTATTGCAACAGCATATATGGATTCCATTCCAATGGTAATTATTTCAGGACAAGTTCCTTCTCAGCTTATTGGTAATGATGCATTCCAAGAGGTTGATGCTGTAGGTATTACTCGTTCATGTGTTAAGCATAACTTTTTGATTAAAGATATTAATAAAATTGCAAGCACTGTTAAAAAGGCATTTCATATTGCTACCACTGGACGCCCAGGTCCAGTACTTATTGATATTCCTAAAGATATTACTATTGCTGAAATTGAAGAGCAAGAATACCCTAGTTCAGTTGATATACGCTCATATAGTGTTGTGGGTCGTGCCAATGCTGAACAAATTAATGCAGCTGCAGATTTAATCGCTAATGCTAAGCGACCAATTATTTATACAGGTGGTGGATGCATTACTGGCAATGCTAGCAATGAACTTACAAAATTCACTAAAAACTTAGGCTTCCCTATTACTCAAACATTAATGGGTTTGGGCGCTTACCCTGCAACTGACAAGTTATCGTTAGGTATGCTTGGAATGCACGGAACCTATGAGGCTAATATGGCGATGCATGGGTCTGATTGTGTTATAGCTGTGGGCGCAAGATTTGATGATCGTGTGACAGCCAACGTTGACAAGTTCTGTCCAGCAGCTAAGATTGTACATATTGATATTGATCCAACTTCTATTTCAAAAAATGTTGCTGTTGACGCTCCGATTGTTGGAGATGTTAAGTCTGTACTAGAAGACTTGATTGCAGCTATGAATACAAGATCAATACAAGATATATCTACTTGGTGGTCAGATATTAAAAAATGGCGCTCTATAGATTCATTGGCATATAAAACCTCTAAAGGTGTTATTAAACCACAAAGTGTTATTGAAGCTTTGTATGATGTTACAAAGGGTAATGCAATTGTATCTACTGATGTTGGACAGCATCAAATGTGGGCAGCACAATATTACAAATTTGATGAACCAAGACGTTTAATTACTTCTGGTGGCTTGGGAACAATGGGCTTCGGACTCCCGGCTGCTATGGGTGCGAAGGTTGCTATGCCCGATATGGATGTAGCTTGTGTTACCGGAGACGGAAGTATCCAGATGATGACGCAAGAATTGTCAACTATGCTGCAATTCTCTACACCAGTTAAGATTATCAATATGAATAATAGCTATCTTGGAATGGTACGCCAATGGCAAGAGTTTTTCTATGAAAAACGCTATTCAATGAGTTATATGGATTCTATTCCTGATTTTGTCAAATTAGCTGAAAGTTACGGACATATAGGTATTAAAGTTGAAGATGAAAGTGATTTGAAGCCTGCACTTATTGAGGCATTTAAACAAAAAGATAGGACAGTATTCTTGGATATTATTACTGATCATACTGAAAATGTATTCCCAATGATTCCTGCCGGAGCAGGGCACAATGAGATGATTTTAGGTGACCGTGATAAGATAGAAGGTGATAACCAGGGGGTTAATTTAGTATGAGACATATTATCTCAGTAATGTTAGAAAATGAGGCCGGAGCTCTTTCAAGAGTTTCTGGTTTGTTTTCAGCTCGAGGTTTTAATATTGAGTCATTGACTGTTGCACCTACAAATGATCCAACGCTTTCACGTATGACCATTGTAAGTATAGGTGATGATGGAATTATTGAACAAATTGTTAAACAGCTTAATAAATTAGTTGATGTTGCTAAGGTTACAGATCTTACTGCGACTGAACATATCGAGCGTGAGTTGTTGTTGGTTAAAGTATATGTTAACAAAGATACTCAAGCTGATATAGATAAAAAAATTGATGATTTTGCATGCAAGATCGTAGATGTGTCAGAAGACAGCTACATTATTGAGCTTGCAGGACAGGGTAAAAAAATTGATGATTTTTTAGATGCATTAGATGCGTTTAGGATTTTAGAGGTTTCTAGAACAGGCGTAACCGGCGTTTGTCAGAAAAGATAAGGTTAAACAAATTAGGCACATTGGAGTGCTTTTACATAGGGGAATAAAATGAATAGATATTACGATAAAGATGCAGACTTGAACATTATCAAGTCAATGAAGGTTGCCATTGTAGGCTATGGTTCACAAGGCCATGCACATGCAAATAACTTAAAAGATTCTGGCGTTGAAGTGGTGGTCGCGCTTAGAGAAGGTTCTGCTTCAGCAGATAAAGCATCATCTGCTGGTTTAGATGTTAAGTCAATTGAAGACGCAACAGCATGGGCTGATCTTGTTATGATCTTGGCACCAGATGAGTTCCAAGGTAAGATTTATGCACAAAGCATTGAGCCAAATCTTAAGGAGGGTGCAACTGTTGCCTTTGCTCATGGCTTTAACATCCATTATGGTCAAATTACGCCTCGTGCAGATTTAGACGTAATTATGGTGGCGCCAAAAGCACCAGGACATACTGTTCGTTCTGAATTTGTTAAAGGTGGCGGTATTCCTGACCTAATTGCAATTTCTCAAGATGCATCTGGCAACGCAAAAGAAACAGCACTTTCTTATGCTTCTGCTATTGGTGGTGGTCGTACAGGTGTTTTGGAAACTTCATTTAGAGAAGAAACAGAAACAGATTTATTTGGTGAGCAAGTTGTTCTATGTGGTGGCACAACTTCATTAGTACAAGCTGCTTTTGAAACATTGGTTGAAGCGGGTTATGAGCCAGAAATGGCATACTTTGAGTGTCTTCATGAATTAAAATTAATTGTTGATTTAATGTATGAAGGTGGTATTGCAAATATGCGTTACTCAATTTCTAATACAGCAGAATATGGCGACGTAACTCGTGGCCCTCGTATTATTACTAGCGAGACTAAAGCGGAAATGAAAAAAATCTTAACAGAGATTCAAGATGGTACTTTTGCTAAAGAATTTATTGCAAATGTAGGTGAATTGCCAGCACGTCGTGAAGTTCAACGTGAGCATAAAATTGAGCAGGTAGGTGAGTCACTTCGTTCAATGATGCCTTGGATTAATAAAAATAAAATTGTTGATCAAACCAAGAACTAATCATTCTTAAATAAACGCCCAACTTTGTTGGGCGTTTTTATTTATAAAGCACTATAATCTATATATGACAGATAAAAAAGTAAAAAGAGGAGTTTACTTACTACCAAACATTCTAACCACGTTTGGTTTATTCTCTGGATTTTTTGCCATAATTCTAGCAACCAAAGGTCAGTATGGTGATGCGGCTATTGCTATATTTGTTGCAATGTTGTGGGATGGTCTTGATGGTCGTGTAGCTCGCCTTACCAATACTCAGAGTGAATTTGGTGCCCAGTATGACTCTATGGCTGACATGGTTTCTTTTGGAATTGCTCCAGCCCTACTTATGTATTTTTGGCTATTTGCAGATCTAGGCAATATTGGTTGGCTTGGTGCGTTTGTGTATGTTGCTGCTGGAGCATTACGTTTGGCACGATTTAATACTCAGATTGGCATTGAAGATAAACGCTATTTTCAAGGTTTGCCATCACCTGCAGCTGCAGCTCTTATTGCCGGAATGGTGTGGACTAAAGACATAATAGGTATTACAGCTTATGATGATCAGTATTTAGTGTTGTTTGCATGGGTTGTTTTAGTAGGAGCTGGCGTACTTATGGTTAGTAATGTCCGTTACTATAGCTTTAAAGAAATCAATCTTAAGGGCAGGTCTTCGTTTAAATTATTACTTATTGCGACATTGATAATAATTGTTATAACCGTGTGGCCAAGTGCAATTTTATTTGTATTCTTTTTTGCTTATGCTTTATCAGGTTTAATTATGACTATGATTGAAGTTAGACAAAAACGCAGGTTAAAAAAACGAGCTAAAAAGGTTTAATTTCATTTATAATTCACTTTATGAATAAATATTCAACTATTTACTTATCTATGCAGAGTGCTACATTACTCTTAAAGCGATTATTGCCGTAAGGCAAAAAATCATATCGCGTGGCATAAATGCCTAGCATCCAAAATTTAACACAAATAAACACACAAAAAGGAGACTTAAATGTCTGATAAATTAATTATTTTTGATACAACACTGCGTGATGGAGAGCAATCACCTGGTGCATCAATGACAAAAGATGAAAAAGTGCGCATTGCTAAAGTATTGGAAAAAATGCAGGTTGATGTTATTGAAGCAGGGTTTGCTATTGCCTCACCTGGAGATTTTGAGGCAGTTCAGGCTGTTGCTAATGCAGTAAAAGACTCAACTATTTGTTCACTTGCTAGGGCAACGGATAAAGATATTGATAGAGCAGGGGAGGCGTTAAAAGGTGCTAATTCATCACGCATTCATACTTTTATTGCTACAAGTGATATTCATATGCAGATGAAACTACAAATGACTCCTGATCAAGTAGTAGAGCAAGCTGTTTATGCAGTAGAGCGTGCCAGAAGATATACTGATAATGTTGAGTTCTCTCCAGAAGATGCGGGACGCTCAGACGAAGATTTTTTGTGCCGTGTGATTGAAGCAGCTATTAATTCTGGTGCAACTACAATTAATATTCCAGACACTGTGGGTTATAACGTTCCACATCAGTTTGGTGCAACTATGAAGTCACTAATTGAGCGTATACCAAATTCTGATAAGGCGATTTTTTCAGCACATTGTCACAATGATTTGGGTTTAGCTGTAGCTAACTCATTATCTGCAGTATTAAATGGAGCTAGACAGGTTGAGTGCACTATTAATGGCCTTGGTGAGAGAGCTGGAAATACTTCGTTGGAAGAGCTAGTAATGGCGGTTCGTACTCGACAAGACGTTTTTGATTGTGACAGTGGTATTGATACCACGCATATCTTATCTGCATCAAGACTGGTTTCAAGTGTTACAGGTTTTATTGTTCAGCCAAATAAGGCGATTGTTGGTGCAAATGCATTTGCACATGAAGCCGGTATTCATCAAGACGGGGTATTAAAGCATCGTGAAACTTATGAAATAATGCGCGCAGAAGATGTTGGTTGGAACGCAAATCAATTGGTAATGGGTAAGCACTCTGGACGCAACGCATTCAAGGCTAGATTGTCAGAGCTTGGGGTTGAGTTTGAGTCAGAAGAGGGTCTAAATGACGCATTTAGAAAGTTCAAAGAATTGGCTGATAAAAAGCATGAGATTTTTGATGAAGACTTGCAAGCCCTAGTGTCAGAATCTCAAACTGAAGAAAATGAAACCATTAAATTGGTTTCTCTTAAAGTTTGTACAGAAACTGGAGAGCAAAATTCAGCAACAGTAGTGTTGTCTATTAATGGTGAAGAGAAAACTGCTACAGCGTATACTCCTGGTGCGGTGGATGCAACATTTAGTGCTATTAATTCTTTAATGGATATTGAGATGAATTTACAATTGTATTCAGTGTCTAATGTTACACAGGGTACTGACGCCCTTGGAGAGGTAAATGTGCGACTAGAACACAATGGCAAGATTGTTAATGGTCAGGGTGCTGATACAGATATTATTACTGCAAGTGCTAAGGCTTATATTCATGGTTTAAATAAGGTTTTGGCAGCAACTAGCAAAGCCCATCCTCAGGTTTAAATATGCATGAATCTTTGAGAATTAAATACCTTGATGCCTTAGGCATTCCTAAATATTTGCATTCTCAAAAATCTACAAATAAAGCCATAGAAGAGAAAGTAAATACTAAGTGTTTAGTAATTGAGAGTGCTAATAAAGATTCTTTTTGTGTCCAAGGCGAATCACGTGGTTTTTTATTAAAAATGCTGGGAGCTATTTCTCTTGCTGATACCGATATAGAATGTATTAGTGTAGATGCAAATACATTAGAAGATAGTGTTAGTAAATATAACACTCAGTCGATATTAATAATGAGTAATGATCTTAAAATAAACACTAATAATTGTTTTTCTACTCATCATCCAAGTTTGATTATTAATAATGACACTTTAAAACGTGAAGCTTGGGAAGTGTTAAAAAATTTAAAACAATGTCTAAAGTAGATTACTCATTGGCAGGCTATAAAAGGCCACAATTAGACGCTCCAAATGGTGAGAAAAAACTACTGCTACATTCTTGCTGTGCATCTTGTGCAGGTGATATTATGGAGGCATTAGTTGCAGCAAATCTTGATGTAACAATTTTCTTTTATAATCCAAATATCCATCCAAGAGATGAATATGAATTACGTAAAGAAGAAAACATTCGTTTTGCCAAAAAATTAGGCATTCCATTTGTGGACGCTGATTATGATACTGATAATTGGTTTGCTAAAACTAAAGGTCAAGAGCACGAACCAGAGCGTGGTGAGCGCTGCACTACTTGTTTTGATATGCGTCTTGAAAGATCAGCATTGTATGCACATGAAAATGGCTTTCCTTTATTAACATCTACTCTTGGGGTGTCAAGATGGAAAGATATGAATCAAGTAAATAAGTGCGCATCAAGAGCAGTAAATACTTATGATGATGTTGCGTATTGGGATTTTAATTGGAGAAAGAGTGGCGGATCTCAGCGTATGCTAGAGGTGGCTAAGCGTGAAGAATTCTACCAACAAGGGTATTGTGGTTGTGTATATTCTTTAAGAGATGTTAACAGCTGGCATGAAAAAAATGGCCGTGAAAAGATTGTACGTGGAGTTAAATTTTACAAAGATGCCAAGCTAAAACTAGACAATATATCTAAATAGTTATTTGTCTAGCAAATATAATAGTAGTGCCTTTTGAGCGTGTAATCTATTTTCAGCTTCGCTCCATACCAGGCTTTGTTTACCATCAATAACACCTGCAGAAACTTCTTCACCACGATGGGCAGGCAGACAGTGCATAAATACACTACTATCTTTAGCATTCTCCATTAAATCTTCATTTACTTGAAAATTCTTAAATGCTAGTTCACGTTTTGCTTGTTCAGCTTCTTGACCCATAGATGCCCAAACATCAGTTACAACCAAGTCAACATCTGTACAAGCATCTTTTGCGTTATCAAATAGATTTATACAGTTTGCATATTTTTCAGTAAAACTTTGATCTGGTTTGTATCCATCAGGAGTTGCTATGTTTAACTTAAACTCAAATGCTTTTGCTGCTTGCATATATGTATGGCACATATTATTTCCATCGCCAACCCAAGCTACAGTTTTTCCTTTGATATTACCAACATGCTCTTGGTAAGTCATCATATCAGCCAATAATTGGCAAGGATGCGATTCATCTGATAGGGCGTTAATAATAGGCACAGAAGAGTTATTGGCAAATGTATTGATATCCTCGTGTGAGGATATGCGCATCATTACCGCATCTACCATTGAACTAATTACTATAGAACTATCAACAATGGGCTCTCCACGTCCAAGCTGAATATCTCTATCTGACAAGAATAAAGAATGCCCACCTAATTGAGTCATACCTGCTTCAAAAGAAACACGCGTTCGTGTTGATGATTTATCAAAAATCATTGCCAAGGTCTTGTTTTTTAGGGTGTTGTTAATTTCACCGGCTTTATGTTGTTGTTTTAGCTTTATTGCATTGTCAATAATTTTGGCTAAATCATCGGTCGATAAGTCGTCTAGATTAATAAAGTGCTTTGTCATAAGTATATCTCCAGCCTATAAAGCATCTACCAAGCTACAAATTTTGGTGATTATAGTATCAGCCTCATCTTGATTGATAATAAGAGGCGGAAGTAGGCGTATTGATTTCCCAGTAATGTTAATTAATAGATTGTTTTCTAGTGCCTTTTGTAAAAGACCAGAACAGTCCTGATTAAGTTCAATGGCTAGCATTAAACCTTTGGATCGAATCTCAACTACTTTTTCTGTATTTGCAAATTTAGCTTTAAATGCAGATGCTAAGTATTCCCCCATTTTTATACAGTTATCTAAGATATTATCTTTTTCAATAATATCTAGTACTGTAATTGCAGTTTTACATACTAATGGATTGCCACCAAAAGTTGATCCATGGCTTCCAGGTGTTAATAATTTACTAGCTTTGCCTTTTGCTAAACATGCACCAATTGGAACCCCGTTACCGAGACCCTTTGCTAGTGTTAATACATCTGGAGTAATATTGTTGTATTGATGTGCAAATAACTTTCCTGTACGACCAATGCCAGTTTGTACTTCATCAAGAATCAACAGGTAGTTATTGTCATTGCAAATTTTTTGCACTTTATTTAGATAATCACTATCTGGCATTATTACTCCACTCTCACCCTGAATGGGTTCAAGCATAATAGCAACTATATTGTTATTATCAGTATGTGCATTTATGGCATCGATATCATTAAAGTTGATATGTATAAATTCACTAAGTAGTGGCGTAAATCCAGACTGAACCTTTTCATTTCCGGTTGCAGAAAGTGTGGCCATAGTGCGACCATGAAAACTTTGATTCGCACTAAGTATTACCGGATTGTCAATATTGTTAGCCCTAGCATGAAGGCGTGCAATTTTGATTGCTGCTTCGTTTGCTTCAGCACCAGAATTGCCAAAGAATGCATTATCCATATTGGCTAGCTTACAAAGTTTTGCAGCTAAATCTTCTTGGTGTTTTATATGGTACCAGTTGCTAGTATGTAGTAATGTGCCAGCTTGATTTTGAATTGCTTTAGTGATTTCTTTATGGCAATGACCCAAGTTCACAACCCCAACTCCAGATAGGGCGTCTAAATATTTATCACCTTTGTCGTCTGTTAGATAGCATCCTTCGCCTTTAACAAAGTTAACTTTAAGCGGTGCATAATTTGACATTAAATATGACATAGTGACTTGTAATGTGTTTTTTTTATTTAGTCTCTAAAACAAAAAAGCCCCAAAATGGGGCTTTTATACCAATCAGAAAGAGTATTTATGATTGGTAAGCCAATTCAGGCGACATGACGTCGTTAATTGCTTGTAATTCGTTTTTATAAGTTTCATAGAAAGATCCAGCTGGAGGGTTGATCCACTCTTCGTATGAAAAACCATTTGCATCAGTGTGCTCTTTAAATGATTCTTGTAAAGCAATTCTCTTTGCGCTTAATTCGTTATTTTCTTGACTAACTGCGTCCATAATTTTCTCCTGAATATAGAATAATTAAAACGTACTATTATATACATAAAAACGCTTTAACGGGGGTTTTTATTTATAATTAGAAGCAATAAATACTTTACAATTTAGTTTAAGTTTATGCAACAATATAACTGAATATTTTATAATTTGATAAGGAGCATATATGCAATTAAATATTTCTGGTCACCATCTCGATATCACTGAAGCAATCAAGCAACATTCTACTGAAAAACTAGCTAAAATTAAACATCACTTCGATCACGTGATTAATATTAATATGATTTTAGAAGTAGAAAAAGACGTGCAGAAAGCCGAGGCGACAATACATGTTAGTGGTGCCGATTTATTTGCAAAAGCTGAAAGCAATGATATGTACGCATCTATCGATCAAATGGTTAACAAGCTAGATTCACAAATTAGGAAGCATAAAGAAAAGCTAAATAATCATAGAAAAAATTGATATAAACTGTAAATAATGCAATTTGGTTGTTTACTTTAAAGGAATATAAAAAAAATAATGTCAGAAGTTGAAAACACTTCTTTCGAAGAGCGCCTCCATAGATTGACAATTTCTTTGGAGGCTTCTTTGTATGAAGAGGCAGAATCTCAACTATCCGGATTACACCCTGGTGAAATAGCACGCCTATTAGAAGCCATACCGCCTAAATTTAGAACTAAGCTGTGGTTTAAAATTGATCCAAACACTCAAGGTGAAACTCTTAAAGATTTAAATGAAGATGTTCAGTCTCAATTGTTATATGAGATGGATGTTGATTCTATTGTTAAGGCTACCGAAGGTCTTGACATGGATGATTTGGCTGATATCGTTCCAGAGCTTCCAGAGTCTGCATTACATAATTTATTACTTACACTAGATCATAGACACAGGGATCGCCTAAAGCAAGTATTGTCATATCCTGAGGATTCTGCTGGCGGACTTATGAATATTGATATTATCACTGTACGTGATGATGTTACTGTGCGTACAGTTATTCGTTATCTGCGTCTATTAAAAGAAATGCCGGTTGATACCGATCAGGTGTTTGTAGTGGACAGATCCTACAATTATATTGGCGCAATTTATATCTCTACTTTATTAACCAATGAAGCTGAGCAAAGTATTGAGCCGCTAATAAATAAAGATTTAAAGCCAGTTGCTGCAGATATGTCTGAAAATGAAGTGGCAAATCTATTTGAGCATCGTAATTTGATTTCTGCTCCAGTGGTAGATGAAAATAATCAACTTATTGGACGCATTACCATTGATGATGTGGTTGATGTAATTCGTGATGAGGCTGAGCACTCAGTGATGTCAATGGCTGGTCTTGACGAAGAGGATGATGTGTTTGCACCAGTTGTGCAATCAACCAAGCGTCGTAGTATTTGGCTAGGAGTTAATCTTATTACTGCATTTATTGCGGTATTTTTTATTGGTTTGTTTGAAGCTACATTACAAGAAAAAATAGCACTAGCTATTCTTATGCCTGTAGTTGCATCTATGGGTGGTATTGCTGGAACACAGACACTTATCTTGGTAACTAGAGGTATTGCTACTGGAAGAATTACTACAGCCAATATTAAGGCGCTTGTTAGTAAAGAAGTTGCAATTGGCCTTCTCAATGGAATATTATGGTCAGTTGTAATTGCAATAGCAACTTATTTGTGGTTTGCAGATATTCAACTTAGCATTGTTATTGCTTTGGCAATTGTCACTAATTTAATTTTTGCTGCATTTTCAGGAGCGTTTTTACCTTCACTGCTTGTTAAGTTAAAAATTGACCCGGCACTCGCAGGTGGCGTAATTTTAACTACGATAACCGATGTTATTGGTTTTGTGGCCTTTTTAGGTTTGGCCGCAATACTTATATAAGCTATGAGTATTATTAAAAAAAATATTGGTCTTGCAATATCAACAATTATTGGTTTTGTGCTACTAACAGTTAGTTTTTATACTTACTTTTACCAAGGATCGGAGCGAGCATTAGTAATTTTTTTATTTGCAATTATTTTTAATATTGCTATTGCTTCTAGCTGGAAAGAAAAAATCAAAAAATAATTAATCGGATAGATAATAAACCGATAAATACTTTCATAAAAATACTTAACCTTATATAGTTCTTAAATATGCCATTTGTACTTAAAAAATACAAATCTGTGAGTGGTAAAAAAATACAAACATTTTTGTTAGAAAATGTGAAATTATCCTTATCCAAAGCACAAAAACTTATTGCTAAAAATAGAGTTTTTAACGACCAAGGAGAGGCTTTTGTTAATGGAGATATTGTTACAGGAGGGTTTGTTCAAGTTGCCGTATTTGAAGGCCATACAAGAGGACTTAAGCCTATATTTGAACAAAATGATTTTGCGGTATTTGATAAACCCTCGGGGCTTATGGTTCATCCAACCCGAAAAACAACTCCATATAGCTTGCTTGATGAAATAAGGTATCAGTTTGGTGATAATGCTGATTTAGTTCATAGAATTGACGCAGAAACTTCTGGCTTGGTCTTAATTGCCAAAAATAAACAAGCAAATACTGTTTTAAAAACCATGTTTGAGGATAAGGAGTATAAAAAAGAATATCTGGCCGTGGTTAGAGGGAAGATATCTAATAGTCTTACGATTAATCATTTGATATCCAAGTCAAATAGCAAAATCACAATTAAGATGACTTGTGAAAATAAAAATGGCAAAGAGTCAATAACTCATATTCAGCCTTTAAAATTTAACGAAAAAGATAACACAACTTTGGTTAAAGCTATACCTGTTACCGGTAGACAGCATCAAATAAGGGTGCATTTAGACTCTATAGGCAATAGTATTTTGGGCGATCCAATCTATGGTGTAGATGAAAAAATATCTAATAAATATTTGTGTAGAAATTTATTAGAGGAAGAAAGAATTAAAGACACTGGTGCAAAAAGACTTATGCTTCATGCAAACAAATTGTCATTTATTTACAAGGGTGAGAAATACAATATCGCTTCAAAATTTAGCAAATTTTATGAATAATCTAAATTTTATTCATAAAAATCAATAAATTGACAAAAAACAGCATAAAAACACCATTTTTTACTTAAAAACGGGTTATTTTCACCATTTTTTTAAAAATTTAGCAAATAATTAAAATTAAAAATCTTCAGTAGAAATTTTGTTATTTTCTAGCCAGATTCTAAATTTTTCTTGAATTTCTTCTAAGGTTTTTTGGTTATCCGCCTCAAAACGTAATACTAAGCATGGTGTAGTATTAGAGGGGCGCACCAGCCCCCAGCCATTTGGATAGTCCACTCTTACGCCGTCAATAGTGGTAATCTTAGCATCTTCAAAACTAACATTTTTAGCAAGTTTTTCCATAGCTTCAAATTGCTGACCTTGTTCGTCAAAATTAATGTTTATTTCTGG
>PNQY01000086.1 GCA_002909145.1 Candidatus Thioglobus perditus | reverse complement strand
TAAGTCTTTATATTTCGCTCCAATAAAGCTAGAACTTACAGTTTGCGAATCTTGTTTATGGTTTAGATTGTCGGTCATCATATGCTTAACTGAGAAGGCAATATTTTTATCAATGTCTTTACGATATGACAAACCATAATCTAGCTGTCTAGCAGTTGGCTCAAGATTAATACTCTTATTGCGATAAGTTAAGTTACCATCAGAGTCAGCAAGGTTGGATAGTCTAATTGACATACTTCCATCACTTACACGATTAGGCTGACTTACAAAGAACGACATACTATCATCACCAAATAAGTTGTACTTATTAGCAATAAGACTAACACTTGTAGACTTAACGTTACTTGCTGAATTGACAAAGCTATTATCAGGTCTGGTCATATTAGTATTAGCAAGTGTTGCAATGCCAGTTAATGATAAATCTCTACTTAGTTGTGTTTGTGCCTTAAACGCTGTAAACATAGTGTCTGATTTAGAGCCTGATAAACTGTATGCATTGCTGCCTGTAGAGCCCAATAAACTGTCCTCATCTTGAGCAACACCAGTCATAAAGGTAACTGCAGTATCGGATGGATTGCCGTACTCTAATGATGCAACTAGCGATTTTCTTAAGCCAATAGTATTATCATTACCTTGATTGATTGGATTTGTCATACCAACAAGAATTCTTGAGTCGCCCAACTTGTAGGTAGCGCCTAAGCCAATGCCACCTTCACCTGATTCCAGGTATGGCGTCTCATAATCATTCAAACTTACTGACGAATCAAAATTAGAGCCAAAGAAGCTTTGCACTGGTAGTGAGCTTGCCCCCACAGTTAGGCTAGTTTGCATCTTGTCTGTTTCAGATAATTTTGCTAGTACTTGGCTGAAGTTGTCTTTCCAAGAAGAGTTGTTGACTCCTAATGATGAATCTAGCTTAGACAGCTCAGATGACAGACTAATTGTTGGTGTATCGTTGTTAGACATATCAACACGTGATGTCATATCATATTTAAAACCACCACTTAATGCATCATATGCATATCCAACTTCACCTGATAAACCTTGAGAAATTGCATCACCAAATGATGCTGAAGGGGTAATTGATGATGACGCAAGCGCCACACTGCTCCCATTACTAGAACCCTCCTGAATTGAGCTTCCCATATATAATGCCATAGCAGGGTTGGCATTAGTGGTTATTGGGCTAAGTGCTGCGTAGAAATCAGGCACACCGTGCCCCCACTCTGAGGAGTAACCATGAGTAATACTATTGCCATGAGTTGTAAAAGTTGTATTGCCATCAGCTGTAAACCATGCATTATTTGCTGATGCAAGCACTCTATCTGTTAATTGTGCAGGTGTATGATTAGGAAAAGCTTGAGCCATTAATGCTACTCCTCCAGAAACCATCGGAGCTCCCATGGATGACCCACCGTTAATCTGCCATCGACTATCTCCAGATGAGTCAACATAGCCAGCAGCTCCAATCTCTTTATCATCAACGACTAAACACCATTCTTTAGCTTTGCCGCATGGATTGCCCAATCTATTAAAATCAGTTGAAGATGCACCTGATAAAGATGATCCTGTGAATTCTGCATACATAACAGAAAGCCATGCATCTGATAAATCTACCGAGTCGTCTGTTCCATTAAAATAATAAGGTAGAGCACCCATAAAACTAGCATCCGTGTCAGTTTCAATATTTCCATTTGCAAACACTATCACCCCACTATCTTGAAAGTTATCTAATGCGGTTATATAGGTTGCAGTAGGAGTGGTACCACCCCAATATGATGCTGCTAATTCTTCTCTTATATTTCTACCGGCAGATGATGCGCTAGATTCAAGTTCAGTCATAGTTTTAGTGCTAATACAACTTCCACTGATTACAATATCACAGTATTTCCAACTGTGATTAGCAACTACTGCAGAATGAGAAGTTCTTGCAGTATCTAGGTCGCTTGCTCTATCTGTTGCATTGTCAGCAAAATCTGAAAAAACTAAACTTGCATCTGGGGCTACTCCTTGGGTAACTTCACCCACAATACCGGCAGCTATACTAGCCACATGTGTACCATGTGTAAAACTAGTGGTTGATGCGCTAGGGGTGTCCAACATAGTGATTGTTTTACCTGTAAATGAATCATGATTTGTATGTAACGCACTATCAGAAATATAAATTGTTTGACCTACTCCAGTTAAAGAAGTTCCACCTGATGAAAATGAATGTACTTTATGTAAATTTAATAATTCGTATGGATGAACAGTATTATTTGATTGATCTACCGTAGTCCATGAAGATCTACCTTTTATAGTATTCTGTTCAGCAGTAGTTCCCTCAGTAAACGTAGTGCCAGTTCTTAGTGCATATTCATTAATCGTAATAGTTACCGACGTTGTTCCGCTAGTTGTAGAGCCAGCTCCAGACACACTTGTTATTGAAACCGTTGCAGTTTCACTACCCTCATTTACAGTGTCTGCGGTTGGAT
>PNQY01000085.1 GCA_002909145.1 Candidatus Thioglobus perditus | reverse complement strand
AGTTAGTAGTTTGTGTATCTTGCTTATGATTTAAGTTATCAGTCATCATATGTTTAATCGAAAAGCTGATATCTTTATCAAAGTCCTTACGATATGACACACCGTAGTCTAACTGCCTTGCAGTTGGATCAAGATTGATATCCTTATTACGGTAAGTTAAGTTACCATCAGAATCAGCAAGGTTGGACAGTCTGATAGACATACTGCCATCACTCACACGGTTAGGCTGGCTAACAAAGAACGACATACTATCATCACCAAATAAGTTTCTCTTATTGGCAATCAAGCTAACGCTGCTTGACTTAACATTACTAGCAGAATTGATAAGGCTATTATCAGGTTTAGTCATATTGGTGTTAGCCAATGTAGCAATGCCAGTTAATGATAGCCCTCCACTCAGTTGTGTCTGCGCCTTAAATGCAGCAAAAGTAGTGTTCGATTTAGAGCCTGACAAGCTATAAGCATCGTTACCTGTAGAATCTAACAAGCTATCTTTATCTTGAGTAACACCTGTCATCAAGGTTATGGCTGCATCATCTGCATTTCCATACTCTAATGATGCAACCAGTGATTTTCTTAAGCCAATAGTATTATCATTACCCTGATTGATTGGATTGGTCATACCCACAAGAAGTCTTGAACTTCCTAGCTTATAAGTAGCACCCAAGCCAATACCACCTTCACCTGATTCTAGGTACGGCGTTTCGTAATCATTCAAGCTAACTGATGAATCAAAGTTTGAACCAAAGAAGCTTTGCACTGGTAGTGAGCTTGCCCCTACAGTTAGACTAGTTTGTAGCTTATCTGTTTTAGATAACTGTGACAACACTTGGCTAAAGTTATTCTTCCAAGAAGGATTATTGGCAGCTAACAATGAATCCAACTTAGCCATCTCAGATGACAAGCTAATGGTTGGGGCATCATTATTAGACATATCAATACGTGTGGTCATATCATATTTAAAACCACCGCTTAATGCATCATATGCATAACTAATCTCTCCCTCAAGACCTCTAGCCAGTGAATCTCCAAATGATTTTGAAAGTGAAATTCTTGAATCTCCCAATGAATGGGATAAGGTGCTTTGGTTTGAGTTTCCTGTAAATATTCTAGGAGTGTAAGCGGAAGAAGTGATTGGATTAAGGGCTGCGTAAATATCCATAATTCCGTGACCAAATTCAGTATCGTAACCGTGTCCCACACCATTGCCAAAAGCAACCTCTCCAGTATGTGTAAAGAATGAATTGTTAGCTGACGCTAATAATCTATCTGTTATTTGTGCTGGCGTATGGTTAGGAAATGCCTCAGCTAACAATGCAACAGCTCCTGATATCTGTGGAGCTACAAATGATGTTCCGCTAATACCTTGCCAGTATCCGCCTGTTACTCCTTGCGCTCCACCAGCACCATTAACTTGCCACCCATCTGCACCTAAACAATATTGCGCCGTAGAACCACAAGGGGCTGACTTTCTAGTATATGTTTCATTTCCAGCAGTGCCATCTACTTCAATATTAACAGCAGTAATCCACGCCTCTTCTAACTGTGAAAATAATACTGGTAGTGCAGCTTGAAAATCAGCATCAGTGTATGCACTGGTGTTTGACAAAGCATAAACAACAACTCCGTGGTCTTGGAAGTTATTTAACGCAGTGATATACAAAGCCGCAGAAGCTTCGTTAGCAGTAAAACCACTTGAATTAAACTTTTGCGCAATGCCGTAGTCATTAGTCCACCCATTGGTGCTAATATCAGATTGTAAATCATCTATTTGATAATCAATACCCCAGCTATTATTCTGCACAACCGCAGAACTCGCATTGTCAGTTGCATTAGCCCAGTGTGTAGGATAATACGTGCTTCCACTCAATTGGTCATAGCTTGATATGTGTAAATTTGCAGAAGGTGCAACACCCTGCATACCGCCATCTCCATCATCTTCCGCTGATGCTACACTTGATACAAATAAACCGTGGTCATCACCAGACGATAATCCAGTTGCTGCTGTTAATGTTCCAAATGATGATATGGTTTTAGAATCGAGCTCTTTATGACTTGTTGAAAAACCAGAATCCATTATGGCAATCTGCTGACCTGAGCCTGTTAATCCATATCCATATGCTTTGTGTGCGTTAATAACTTCTAATGGATTTTGCTCACTATCAGCACTTGCATAATTAAAGTTACCAAACTCTGTTGTGGCTGCTAAAGTTGTGGCATTTGACGAATTATATGTAAGTTGCGTTCCAGTATTAAGTGCATATTCATTAATCGTAATAGTTACCGACGTTGTTCCGCTAGTTGTAGAGCCAGCTCCAGACACACTTGTTATTGAAACCGTTGCAGTTTCACTACCCTCATTTACAGTGTCTGCGGTTGGAT
>PNQY01000084.1 GCA_002909145.1 Candidatus Thioglobus perditus | reverse complement strand
CCCTTTTTATGTGTCTATAAAATATATTCACAATTTCTGCCCGGGTGGTGAAATTGGTAGACACACAGGACTTAAAATCCTGCGGCTTCGCGGCCGTGCCGGTTCGATTCCGGCCCCGGGCACCATATCTCGTTTTCACTACATCCCATAAAGTCTCACAGAGCACATAAACAAAGAGATTAGTGTCAAAACATCTTCTTACCAAATTTCATGAAATGTCATCAAATCTCACCCAAAAGTGAGTAGAATTGTGAGTAGAAATTTTATACCGAACACAAGGTAGAAAGCCCTCACATGTTAACCAACACAAAAATCAAAAATTCAAAACCAAAAAAAATAAGCTGTATCGCTTATCTGATAGCAATGGATTGGCAATATAGATCCGAAGTACATCGTTAACCTTGAAATATTGTAGACAGTGTAGGTGTTGTGGACTGAGTATTGTCAAATAATAAAAAGTTGAATTACTATTCTATGCTGTCTACCTTGTCTGCAATGACTACAATTATCTAATAATCAACACGATGATTACTAAAAGGTACTTCTGGAAGGGTTACACTGAGGGTGATTACTGGCACACTATTCTTTTAGAGTCAGAGTTGTGTCATCCATTTCGTTTCAGTTTTTTTTGGATAAATTTTTAATAAATTAAATACTATCTACTGCCAAAACGACGGTCGCGTTTTTGATAACTATCAATAGCCCTATCCAATCCAGATGCATCAAAATCTGGCCATAAAGTGTCCGTAAAATAAAGCTCACTATAAGCTAACTGCCAAAGCATAAAGTTACTAATTCTTTGCTCTCCACTACTACGAATCAGTAGATCTACCGAGTCTGACCCAAGACTCAAATGCTTAGCAAAAAATTGCTCATTAATCTCATCCAAACCCACACCCCCTTTAGCATGAGAATGGGCTATTTGTTTTACAGCCTGAGTGATATCCCAATGCCCGCCGTAATTAGCTGCAATCACTAGCTTCATGCCAGTATTGCTTGCCAACAGACTGACGCCATCAGCAATAGCTTTTTGCAATCTGTCATCAAAAACTGACAAATCCCCTATGACTTCAAGACGAATATTGGCTTTGTTTAGTTTGTTTATTTCAAGCTTTAGTGTGGCTAAAAATAATTTAAACAGCCACCCAATCTCTTCTTCGGTGCGCTTATTGTTCTCAGTGCTAAATGCAAATAACGTTAGCGTCTCTACTTCAAGCTCAACACAACGACGAACCGTATTACGAACAGCCTTCACACCTTGTCGATGACCCTCAAGCCTTGGAACACCATGCGCCTTAGCCCAACGACCATTGCCGTCCATAATAATAGCGATATGTTTAGGTATCATCATTGACTGTTCTGTTTGTTCCATAGATAATTACCTTTCATGAAAATACCAACATTTATTAAACCAATTTCTTGGGTCTGGCTAATCGCCATACTTTATTTATCACTCAAACCCAACGCGCAAATGCCGCTTGATTTTGAGTATGTAGATAAGCTTCTACACTTTATGGCCTATGGTTTAGCCACCATACTCACGCTTATGGCTTATCCAAATTTAGACAAATACAAATTGATTGCCCTACTATTCACATATAGCTTCTTACTTGAAATCGCACAACTGTTCGCCAAAAACAGGCTCTTTGAATTGGCTGACTTAGCAGCCAACTTAACTGGCATATTGTTGTCAGTCTTGTTGTTTGGGTTTATAAAGTCAAGATTACTTATCAACCAATAGCTATTTATTTGTACTCATAGTTATAGTTACCATACTTACCGTAACCATACTTACCGTAACCATACTTACCGTAACCCTTACGCGGCTGCAATGCATTAAAGACAAAACCCCTAGGCTCAATACTATTTTGTCGAAGTCGCTTGGTTACTGCATGAATCTCAGCCATAGAATGCACCCCATAACGTAGCAGCACAAAGGTTGTGCCGCACAGGCGACCAATCACCGCTGCGTCAGTTACTGCGAGCAGTGGTGGCGTATCGATGAGCACCAAATCATAGTCTTTAGAGAATTCACCCAAGTATTTTTCAAAGTTCTCGTGCATCAGTAGCTCTGACGGATTTGGCGGCATATTGCCAGTCGTTAACACGTCAACATTCTCAAAGCCCGTATTGCGTACTGCGATTTTTTTATCAGCCTCTCCAGTGATGAGCTCACTCAATCCTGGTGAACGCGTCATGTCATATTCCTTGTTAATATGCCCCTTACGCATATCTGCATCAATCAGCAGCACTCTTTGCCCTGATTGCGCGATCGTGTGTGCAAAGTTGGTAGAGACAAAACTCTTGCCAACGCCGGGCGCAGGACCGGTAATCATTACAATGTTGTTTTTAGCCTCAAGAAGCGCAAAGTGTAGATTGGTGCGTAAGCTTCTCAGACCTTCAATGGCCTGATCCTTAGGGTCATGCTCACACAAAATAGTGTGTTTTGCTTTGCCATCAGCCACATCCTTATCAAGTAACACTTGTTTAATGCTTAGCGGAATATTGGCATAGACCGGTATGCCGATATTCTTCTCAATAGAGTCAGGATCTTCAACACCCTTGTTCATGGCTCGGCGTACAAATGCAACCGCAATGCCCAGGAATATTCCTAACACCAAGCTTAATAAGACAATCATCGCCTTCTTTGGCTTGATTGGCTTCTCAGCCGTCAGAGCAGTATCAATAATGCGCACATTACCAACCGTACCTGCCTTGGCAACTTTGAGTTCTTGAACCTTATTTAAGAGCTGAGTGTAAATTGTGGTGGCCACTTCCACGTCACGAGACAGACGTAATATCTCTTGCTGGGTTTTTGGCAGTCCATGCGCCCTGCTATTGATCTTCTCTAACTGCTCTTTGAGCTTAGCCTCATGATTCACTAAGGTGATCATGATTGGATGCACATCAGTGTATTTTTTAGAAATATCTGCACGCTTAACTTCCAGCTCAGCAAGTTGCGCCTCAATGGTAATAATTCGATCCAATAAGGATTGTGCTTCCAGCGTTAAATCTACCGAGCTTTTACTCATGCGATAGCTGTTTAGCTCTATCTCAGCCGCCTCCATCTCATCTTTAATGAGTGGCAATTGCTTCTGTAAGAATTTCAGACCACTTTCGGCTTCCTCAGACATGCGCTCAACATTTTGTCTCAGGTATAAATTAGCCACAGAATCAATAATACGACTGACTAATGCTGGGCTTTCACCATCTAAACTGATTCTTAGAATGCCTGTTTTTTTACCATTTTCAGATACTTTAATTTCTTCTTGTAAATCATTAATAGCATCAATACGACTGCTCTGGCTTAGATTAAATTCAGTTCCCTCTCTAGCGACCAATTCAGAGACAAACACCTCAACACCATTAGTGCTTGCCACTTCGCCAACGCTACCTGTTAGTAGCGCCTCACCATCGATATCTGTTAATGTGTATTGTTGATCTTTACCGGTAACTAGCACCACGCCATCTTCAATTAAATAGCTTGGTAGCACCAGGCGTTGCAATTGAATACGCTCTCCACCCCAGGCATAGCCACCCATGCCAAAGCTTGATTCAGCTACACTAGCACCACTATGCCTGCGCGCAATTGCAGCGCCAATTATTGGTAAATAATCTGGCTGCGCATTAATGGTTAAATTAAGCTTATCAACGGCCTTACCAATGATATTACGAGATTTAATGATTTCGATTTCAGTGGCAGCCAAGGCGTCAGTTGCTAGCATGTCGCTCAAGTCACCTAGACCTGGCATACCACCAGATTTCTCCTCAATTTGCAGTACTGCATCTGCCTGATAAATTGGCGTAGCGACTAGTGCATAAAAAACACCAGCAACCAAAAATACACCGGCAATAATGCTAATTAGCCATTTAGCCTCTATGAGCGTCCCGATCAGTTCGGATAAATCAATCTCATTTTCGCTTTGATCAAACCCTTGATTGTTGTTGATTGTGTTACCCGTTGTCGATGCTTCGTTTGCCATAGTTAATTACCAATTGAATCTATTTGTGCGCCTAAACCCGCTGTTGGCAAGATATTGCTTATCACACGATTCCATGAAACAACACCTGCTGGCGCTACAAATACCACATCATCAGCCTTCAAATAAAATTGACCCGCCAAGAGCATGGCGTCCGCTGAACCAGCATCAAAACGATAAATGACTGGCTTGGCAATCTCACCATTATTGGTTTTCGATCGACGAATAACAAAAATCTGTTCGGTGTCCGCAGTACGGTTATTAATACCACCCAGCATTGTCACATCAAGCATACTCATTGGGGTATCTGTGATTGGGTAAGTGCCCGGCTTTTTCACCTCTCCCATCACGTGCACGCGCTTGGATCGGTACTCACTCACGCCGACACTGATTTGTGGGTCATTAATGTATTTGCTGAGTTTTTCAGTAAGCAATATTCTGATCTGTTCGATTGACTTACCAGTAACAGCCACATTGCCAACGTACGGATAGAAAATTGTGCCATTATTCTGCACCACCAATCCATCAGATCTTGCATTATCATCCTTAGCATCAACACCAGTACTTAAATCAGCATCGCCCCAAACCTTCACCATTAAGATATCTTGCTCACCGACCAGGTAGGTTGGTTTTTTAATATGCCCAATATTCATCTTGGCCAATATGCTCGGCGTAATCAAAATCGTATCTGGTTTTTGGTTTTCTTGGGTGCTAAATGTTCCTCGAAGGTGGCTATTTTCATCCATCTTCATACCCGGAGAGCAGGCGCTTAATAGTCCAAGAACTATAGGCAATATCAATATCTTGTCTTTAATTATTGTCATCTTAAATTTTTTCCTAGTTTTTACAAAAGAATGTGTCAAGTCCACATAGATTTTTACGTTAAAAATAGAGTGCTTATAACGACGTGAAATCATAACAATATTTCACTTTGAACCTTTTAAAGGTGCGGTGTAGATCTGATAAACATTACCCTTCCATAACTAATACTCAAAATGTTCTAAATCAACCACTAAAACTACAGTATTAACAAGATAAGGGAGCTAATACGATAAAAAACATCATTGAATGTGTTACCTATTTAAGGTGCAAGTTGATATATATATATGATGACCAACTATCAAAAGCAATCACATTATAGATATTGAAAACTAAATCACCATACCGCTCAAGTGCAATTCCAAAATACTTGCATCTATATTTAAAGCAAGATTAAAAACTATGTGCGGAATCGGTGACTGTGGAGTAGCTATAAAGATGCTTAATAAAAAAATAATATTATGCTAATAGCTTTAATTACAACCACTATTCTCACTGCTTTAATTGTTTTACTCCCGAAGCAATTGACAACCATAGAATCTGACACTATTGGTGTGCAAAAGTTTCATAAAGATCCGACACCGCGTATTGGTGGAGTGCCAATATTTATAGGTTTTTTTGTTGGGCTATGGTTTTTACCTATCGAACAAGAGATAAAACTATTATTACTTGTTGCGTCACTCCCTGTTTTTATTGGTGGTATCGTAGAAGATATTACTGCAAAAATAACGCCATCACAAAGAATGTTGGCCGCTTTGGTCTCTGTCGTTATTGCTTTTTTTTGGATTGATATTAAAATCGATTCGTTGGGTTTTTTGTGGGTGGATGATGTCTTTGCTAGCTATACATTAGTTAGCTTATTGTTTACTATGTTAGTAATGGGGGGTGCAATCAATTCTCTTAATATTATTGATGGAAATAATGGCCTTATGCTAGGCTATAGCATATTAGCAACATTGGCATTTACCTATATTGCATACATGTTTGGAGACGATCTAATCATACAATTAGGGGTACTCTTGACAACAGCACTACTATCAATATTATTATTTAATTTTCCATTTGGAAAAATATTTATTGGCGATGGAGGTGCGTATTTTATTGGATTTATTCTGGCTGTGATTGGACTAATGTTAGCTGATCGACATCAAGAAATATCAAACTGGTTTGTATTGTTAGTTTTTATCTACCCAATGTATGAAGTTTTATACAGCATGTTGCGCAGAAAATTTGTCACGAACAGCAACACAGATGAACCAGATGCACTACATTTACATTCATTAATTTATAGAAAAGCTATCCCTTGTAAAAAATTTAAAAACAAAGAACATCTTTGTAATAGCATGGTGTCACCCTTAATATGGCTATTATCATTGGTTGGCATATTCCCTGCCATTATTTGGCACGACAATCAAACTATATTGATTGTCTTTACATTTATCTTTATGGTGATTTACACATTGATTTATAAATACCTTTCAAAAGAAAAATTTAAATTTAATCGCTAACTTAATATGTTTAATAATGTTCTAATTGTATGTGTTGGTAATGTTTGTCGAAGCCCAATGGCTGAAGCATTATTACGCGACAAATTGTCATTACATTACAATAACATAGAAATTGATTCGGCCGGTTTGGGTGCATTGGTTAATCACTCTGCGGATCAAACAGCTCAGGCGCTAATGCTTGAAAAAAATATTGATATTTCTAATCATCAAGGCAAACAAATCTCAAGCGATATGATTGCTCAATTTGATTTGATTTTAGTTATGGAGAAAGATCATATTAATGGTATTCATAACATCTCTCCATCGGCAAAAGGCAAAGTGCACCTGTTAGGTAAATGGAGTGAATTTGAGATACCTGACCCATACAAACAACCTCGACATCAATTTGAATTAGCCTTAGATCTTATTGAACGAGGTATTAATGAGTGGTCAGAAAAAATCTGGCCAGATAAAGGCTAACAAAGTGTTTTCTCGAATTAGTTTAGTTGGTTTTTTAACCTTGTTTGTCTATCAAGCAGCCATTGCAGATTCATCTCGAGCACGTATCTCATTTGAAAACATTCCTGTATCAGCGTCAGAGGATATGGGCACACTCGGTGTTCACTATGACATCAAGCCTTTTAGTGGCTCTGATGTCTATCTTGGAGTCGGTGGTTATGGCGCATTAACTGGTGATAGGGGTGGTTTCTTCACAGGCGGAGTAACACTGGGGCATCATTATTTTCTTAACGACAGTGTCGTTGATGGTCTAGCAATCGATGCTGGATTATTTGCTGGTGGCGGAGGTGGAGCTGGTGCGTTCCCTGGTGGTGGACTTATGCTACGCCCACACCTAATGTTAGAAAAAGAGCTGGATGATTTTGCCGTGCGTTTAGGCGTATCAAGAACGCCATTCCCAAATACTAGTAATATCAGTTATGAGAATGATACTCATCCGAGCATTGGTATAACTATACCAACATATCAATTTAATAATTCTAATGTGTCATCTTCTGTTTCTTATAAACAAAATAGAGCAACTAAAATTGTGCCCGTCAGTATGCGTTACCATCCAGATAAAAATGCAAAGAGAAGAAGTGGCAATAATTTAACTAAAGATATAACGCTACTTGGTTTTCAATACCAAGACTTTTTCAATGATTCTCTATACCGAACCTTTGAAACCTATGGTGCAGGCATAGGTGGCACAGATGGCTACGCTAAAGTACTAGCTGGCTTTGGTGTTAATAAAGAGCTAATTAAAGATTCTGTTGCCCTAGATGCAAAACTAACTCTTGGAATGGCTGGCGGTGGTGACATTGACACTGGCGGTGGTTTTATTGTACAACCAATGATCGGACTAGACATCAACATCGCTGATGGTTGGAATGTTAAACCTATGATTGGAAAAACCTATGCACCTAGTGGTAACTTCTCTTCAACCACGTCTGAACTTGGGCTTAGTTGGACAGGCGGAAAAGGCAAGACTGAATACAACATAAAGAATAAAACTTATTATCCTGATGACAGTTCAAGAACCAAGAGCGGGGGGTTATATGCGGATCGTATTGAATTATTAGGCATCAGTTTTAGTAAAAAAGTTAATGATAAAGTGCGCGTCTCTGGTAGTGCTTATGGCGCTTACAAAGGAGATGTTGGCGCCTATGCCGAAGGACTATTCGGCATAGAAGTGTAGCCTTTTGAACTACCTATACACGCAAGTTATGAATTTGGTGTTGGTGGCGGTGGCGGTATGGATGTAGGTGAAGGACTGATTCATCAATCGACAATTGGTACGCGTATATCCTTAAGCCAAAAGTTCGATATAACAATTGATTTAGGAAGAATGAAAGGGGTTGATGGCGGATCGTTTGCTGCTAATGTCTTACAAGTTGGGGTTTCTTTTTAAGGTCTTTATTTTTTTATAATTTACCTTTGATAAGGGCATTTATCATAAGTAAAACGTATAAATATAAATGGGTTTGTTTTGTTACTTTTTTACTCCGAACGAATAGCCTTGGAGAGGCGAGAAATAGAATTACGCTGATAACGAATCAACTTATGGCAATTGACCGTACGACGAAAGACGGGGCCGCCTTGGCGACGCTCTTTACGCTGAAAGCGTTCAAGTAGCCTAGCTATACTTTGTAATTCCGTGGCCGTGACTGTCACACCTGCAGGCAATCCTCTCACACCCATGTGAATATTTGAAAGGTCCATATCCCAGATAGGTTTATTTACTTCTTTAGTCTGAGTATAGGC
>PNQY01000083.1 GCA_002909145.1 Candidatus Thioglobus perditus | reverse complement strand
TAATAATATTTTCAGTAGTCCATTGTTTTTCACAAACGCAAATCGTGTGAACGAAGCGCTCCAAAATTCTCTTACCCTGCGTGGTGTGTGTTACCTCTGGGTGAAATTGAAGTCCGTAATAATTTTTTTCCGTATTGGCAAAACCAGCAATGGCACAATTATCGGTGTTGGCAATTCTCTCAAACCCTTCTGGAAGTTTGGTGACTTCAATACCATGACTCATCCATACATCAAGCAGGCTATGGCCTTCATCATTTACATCGTCGGTAATATCGCTCAGTAGTGGCGAATGATTGCGAGCGCGAATTTGAGCAAAGCCGTATTCATGCTTATCTGCAGAGGTGGCTTGGCCGCCAAGCTGCATGGCCATAGTTTGCATGCCGTAGCAAATACCTAAGATTGGCACGCCTAAATCAAATACAATTTGAGGAGCCCTGGCGGAATCATCAGTAGTAACTGTATCAGGACCGCCTGATAGAATAATACCCTTAGGATTGAAATCTTTAATAAAGGCTATATCTACATCGTAAGGAAATAATTCACAGTACACACCAATCTCGCGTACGCGACGGGCAATGAGTTGGGTGTATTGAGAGCCAAAATCAAGAATAAGGATTCTATCGCTGTGAATATTTGTCATAATAGTGCTGTATTGAATAAATCGATTTTATAGACTGTATTTTAATGAAAATTTTAGACCGCTACATTATTAAAACCATGGCTTTTTACACTTTAGCTGTAATGTTGATCTGGCTGGGTGTTTACTCGTTTTTTAATTTTTTGAATGAAGTTAATGATATTGGGCAGGCAAACTACACTGTTATTGAAGCGATAAGCTATATATCCTTGAAATTACCAAAGGTGATTTCAGGACATTCTTCTGTGGTTATTTTACTGGGATCGTTATTGGCATTGGGCCACTTAGCAGCAACCTCGCAACTGATTGTTGTCAGAGGCTCAGGTGTTTCAATTATGAATATTGCTAAGATTGTTATTAAAACAGCATTAGTGCTTGTTTTTACATCGACATTAGTGGGCGAGTTACTTACCCCCATCACCAATCAAATTGCAGAAAATTCGAGAGCCAGGGCTTTGGGGTACAATGTCCAAGCAAAAAGCCAGCAAGGATTTTGGGTGAAAGATAAACATATAATTATCCATGTTGGCAAAAATTTTGATGGATACTCATTTGATGACGTTATGTTGATTAATCTTAAAGATAACAAGACGGTGGCTTCAGTTGGTCAGGCTGACAGTGCTGTATTTGAGGGTGAAAGCCTAATGCTGGAAAAAGCTAATTTTTATCAAATTAATCGTAATGATGATCAGAAATTTTATGATATTAATACTAATCAATTAAACCAATATAAACTTCCAGTTGCTTTCGATCAAGACTTTGTTAACAGTTTGCGCAAAGAGCCTCATGATTTGTCCACCTGGAATTTATATAAACAGATGAGTTTCTTGACGAAAAACGGTTTAGCGGCAGATACATTTGAAGTTGAATTTTATAAGCGCATTGTTAAACCTTTTACTTTAGTGGCGATGATTGTATTTTCAATGTTGTTTATTTTTGGCTCGCTACGGGA
>PNQY01000007.1 GCA_002909145.1 Candidatus Thioglobus perditus | reverse complement strand
ATATATTCATCTACAGCTCTTATTACCTCAATAGTTGGAATTAAATCCATTCCAACAGAGTGCTTAACGTTATTTTTAAAATAAAGCTTATGATTCACATTTGAAATAACACAATGCACTCCACTTCTCTGCACGCCATTTTTCTCTTGATAGCTGCATCGACTTCTTTCGTCATTACTCCAGGCCCCCCAAATTTTAGCTTCACTTGCTCCGAATAAAACTACAACTGGCGTATTGGTGGCGGCAGCCATATGCATCGGAGCGGTATCCACACCAAAAAACAGCTTTGCTTTTGAAGATAAACAGGCTAAGTGTTTTAACGTTAATTTGCCTGATAAATTAACAGGGTTAGTTTCACAAAGCTCTAATATTTTATCAATTCTATCTAATTCTTTTTTTACTGGCGCACCTGTAATAATAACCTTGATATCTTTATTTTTCTGAATATAATCAATCACTTTAGCCATACGATCATCTTCCCAGCATTTAAACATCCATCTAGATACAGGATGAATATGCACAAACTGACTAATGTTATTATCTGCAAGAATTTTATCCACTTCTTGCTCCACCTTATTCGGCCAATAAATTTTTACTTCTTTATTAATAATTTTATGACCAAGTAAATTGATAAATTGAAGATCTTTTTCAACTGTATGTTGCCATTTTTTATCATCGCCCAACTTGTCAAATATCTTAATTTTAGAGAGCAGCCCTTTTCTAACTGGGAAGCCTAATTTACTCTTTGCTCCACTGAGAAATGCAAGTTGAGCACCTCTATCCCCTTCTGTAAGATTAATAACCATGTCATAGTGATTATTTCTAATATTACGGGTAAGTCTAATCTCCTCTTTGAGTTGTGCAGATATTCCTAGTTTTTTTATCCTTGGTCTGTCGTAAATAATAACATTATCAACATTAGGATTATTAGAGACCATATCCTCGCAACCCTTATTTAATGCCATATCGATTTGTGAATCAGGATAAATATTTTTTAAATTCGATATTAATGGCGTTGAAAGCAACACATCGCCAATGTTTCTAAACTTCATTAAAAGAATTTTCATACAATAGAATCCATAAAATTCTTTGAGCGAGATTCCCAAGTGTAGCCCCTAGAAAACTCTTTAACCTTATTAATATCAAAAGTATCGTCATCTAGCGCATTAAGTATCTCTTTGGCAAATGAATAGGGACTTTCAGGAATAGCATAATATACCAAAGACTCATTAATATTACTTTCAATTGAAGGTAGTCTGGATACTACAACCTTTAAACCTGAGCCTAAGTACTCATAAAGCTTAAGAGGCGACGTAAACAACAGGCCATCTGCATCGTATTTATTAGATAGCACACCGACTGTTGACTGGGCAATATAGTTATAAATCTTTTTGTGCTCCACTCTTTTTACAATTTCGATATTATCAAATACACCTAACTCTTTTGCCTGATCTTCATATTGTTGTTTGGTTTGATCGTTTGCACCAATTAATACAGCTTTTATGTCTCTATTGTATTGATGCTTAATAATAGAAATGGCCTCCACTAAAACATCTAGTCCTTTCCACTGACTAAAATTACCACTATAAATTACATCGTATCTTGTATTTTTTTTATGTTCAATATTCAAAAAATCCTTATTAAACCCAACTGGAAGAATGTGATGATTATTAGTGCATGTGGGAAAAACTTTTTTAATTTCGCTACTTAAGGTTGAAGTAATACAGATTAGGTCGTCTGCATTAGAAAATACAAAATCCTCCAACTCTTTCATCTCCTTAGCCTTTTTATATTCTCCCTCTCTACAGTAATTCTGAGAAAGTATTTGATGCGCTTCAAATACGAATTTAATACCTTGGTTGTTGTTTTTTAGGTTTTTTATAGACAAACGCATTTGCTTAAAATCACGCGTATAAACAACTAACCTTTCTTTTTTATATTGATCTAAATATTTAAGTACATTTCTAATAAAGAATATCTTATTACTTTTTATACCAAATCTTTTATTGGATATTTTTACAACCTTAAGGTTTGAATGCAGATCAATACCAAGATTACTGTTTAAATAGTTTTTTATATCTTCTCTTGAATCCAAACACAGTAGTTCAACTGTCACACTTTCAGCCAATGTATTCAAAAACTGAATAATACTGAGCATATAGGTATATCCATTACTAATGTGCATTGGGTATGGGTAAATAATTTTCATGAGTAAACTTGTGAGGTCTTATTGATAAACTTATTCAAACCAAAATCTTGCCTTGCTTTTTGGTTTGCTAAATTAGAGTACTGATTTAGATCTAATGTTTTAATTTTCTCTAAAAATTTCTGAATTTGATCACTAGACTTTTGTCCAACAACCCAACCATCTTGATTGTTATTGATATTCTCTGACAATCCTGCGTAATCAGACACTAGTACAGGCTTCCCCATAGCCATCATTTCTCTACAAGCAAAGGAAATGGTTTCAACACCAATGGATAAAACAAACCCGATATCCGCAATAGACACAGCCTCTCTTACATCATCCATAAAACCGGTAAATATAACATTATCATGCATATTTAATTGATTAATATATTGCTCTACAATTTCACTCTTTGGTGAATTTCCAACAAGAATAATTTTAACTCTTCTGCGCAACTCATCATCAAGGCTTGACACTGCTCCAACTAAAAATTGCCAGCCCTTATGTAGGGCTGTTCCTGCCACAGAAACAAACACAATGTCATTATCTTGAATATTGAACTGTTCTATTAGAGCTTTCGATTTTTCTCTTGGTTGAAAATAATCTAAATCTATGCCGTTATGAATAATTGTTGTTTTCTTTTGCAAATCGCTTGTAATAATATGACTGTACTGAAAATTTGACACTACAATCATTTGGTCAGTATATTTACCGTAAAGCTTATTCGCAAACCAATTCTGCTTGATCTTAAACGAATCGTGCTTAGTTCTAATAATACGAAAATTTAACTTATAAAACCACTTGCAAAGCATAACAACTTTATGATCAGGCGTGCCATTTACATGCACAATATCAATTTGTTTTTTGACAATAATATTTTTGAGTTTTTTAATATTTTTTATTATATTAACAAACTCTTTCGGCTTGCCTGGGAAGTCAAGATCAAACACTCTGTTAGAATGATTTTTCTTTAAATCCTTGTTAAGTTTACTTACTTTTGGCGCCGCAATAAATGCATTGATTCCTTGTGAAATTACACCATTAAACAGGTAAGTTAAGTAAGTGGTATGCCCTCCGCCGTTGCCAGGATGAAAATTGGTATAGAGAATATTCATTAACTCATTAGACTCGAATACACTTTCATAATCTTCTCAGTCATTCTAACTTTAGAAAAATTATCCAAAATATAACTTCTTGAATTACTGGCATATTGATTACGAAGGTCTTGATTGTTAACCAGTTGATTACAAGCTGCATTAAGCTTTTCTTGTGAATCTTTATCAATCAAAATAAAGTTGTCATCATGATAAAGATCTCTAGTACTGCCTGCATTGGTCGAAACCACCGCTGTTTGCATTAAAAGTGCTTGCATAACTGATTGTGGCACACCTTCGCCACTATCTGAAGTTAATACAAATACATCTAAAGCTTGTAATAATTCTGGCACATTTGAAACATGGCCAAGCATTGAAACATAGCTTTGTAAGTCAAGGTCATTAATCATATTAGCCAATTTTTCTCGTTGTGGACCATCACCAGCCATCACAAAATGAATGTTTTTTTCTGGATTATTATCAATGACATTACGCACCATGTTCAGAAAACGATCGTGTCTTTTGAATTGACGCAATACCGCAATAATACCAATAACAATTTGATCATCTTTAAACTGAAACAACTCACGACAGGCTTGTCGGTCAAAATTATTTTGGTCATAGGTATCAGCATCAATACCCGTTGGAATAGATTGGATTTTTTCAGGCTTAATGCGATTGTTATTAATCATATCTGACCTAACAGTCTCGCCAGTAGTAAAAATATAATCAGCCAACTCATTAATGAAATTTGATCTTGATGATTTAATAGGGTTTGAAAGATGGCGTGTTCTAATAAATTTAACACCGGCTAATTTAGCAGCTAGTCCGCCTACCCAAGTGTCTTTACCACTATGCGTGTTAACAACGTCAATTTGATTTTCTTGGATTATTTTTTTAATACCAAACAGGGTCTTAAAATCAGCATTGCCTCTAAAAGGTAGAGTGAAAACTTTGATATTATTATCTAATGCTTTTTGTTTGATTTGCGCATGGTTAGTACACACAAGAAATACTTCAATACCTTGTTCACGCAAGGCAATCATCTCATTAATAATACGGATTTCTTGCCCGCCCCAACCATCTGACCATTCAGTATGCAGGACTCTAATCTTTTTTTTCATTTAATGTATTTCTAATATTCTCTTTAATTAAATCTAAGTTTAAAGCATTCAAGCAATCACTAACACCTGAATTGTTACACCCTGTTTGAGAGCAAGGTACGCATTCTCTATTATCCATTAGCACTCTATGTTTACCATGCTGTTGCATGCCACCTTTTCGTTGGTATGTTGTTTCCGTAAGCGCTTTATCCCAAGGACCCCAATTATCAACTGCCGTGGGGCCAAAAAATGCCAAGACTGGAACATCATTTGCAGTAGCAATGTGCATAATAGCCGTATCAACAACAATTAACATCTGAGCCAATTTATTTAGGGCTGTGGTCTCTAATAAAGTTAAATTACCGGATAAATCAATAGGTTTTGATTTAGTGTGTTTTAAAATATTAGCAACTCTTGCTAACTCTTGATCCACTGGGGCCGCTGTAAGAACAACTTTAGTCTTTAATTCTAACTCGCAATAATCGATAATTTGTGCCATAACCTTGTCATCAATACATTTATACATACATTGAGAAACAGGATGAATATGAATAAAGTTACCAGAACCTTTTGCAATCCCACGAGCTTTATCATTATCTTCACTAGAGTGGTAAACATCCAACCCTTTATCGTTAACAGGTAAGTTTAACAATCTTAAAGGATCAAGATTCAGATCTACAATATGACGCTCACCCTGAAACGAGAAATAATGCGTAAAAGAATTTTTATTAATATAGCCTTTTCCACCATCTCTTCCAACCCTGATCTTTGCGCCACTAATATAAGCAATTTGTGCGCCACGATCACCACGATCAGAAGAGATAATAATATCGTAGTGACCCCTTCTAATATTTCTCAGAGTTTTGAACTCTGTTTTAATCCTTTGCCAGATAGGCATTGCCCTTAATTTAAACCTATCATGCAAAATAATACGATTAATATTTGGATTGTAAGCGATGAGTACTTCTGTACCTTTATTCACCATAAGATCTATTTCACTATCTGGATAATGACTTTTAAGGTTTCTGATCAATGGTGTTAATAAAATTACATCACCCACACTACGGAATTTGGTAATGAGTATTTTCATTCAAAATATTTCCAAAAAGTGTACTGCGCATACACTTTAGCAATAATAAATCCATGCCAACCTTCAACAAAACCTAATCTGAATATATAAATTTTTACAAAAGTCCAAATTGGTGAAACAAAGGCTTTGATTAAACTTTTCTTCTTTTGACTGAGTGCGGCGTACTTTCTTTGTTTGTTAGAAAACTCCTCTACCGTATCAAACGCCAAATGAAGCATATGATTTTTTAACTTTGCAGTTGCACCTTTAATTTGTACACTTTCATGCACAGAAACCTCATTAAACTTACCTTTACACCTATTAAAAAGGCGAATGCTGTAATCTGGATAGAGTCCGCAATGTCGAATATTCTTTCCAAAGAATTTGTTCAGTCTCGCTACATGGTAGCCATCTGTCGTAGGATTTTTAAGAGTACTCAAGATTTCTGATTGTAGCTCAAGGGTGATTCTTTCATCAGAATCTAGGACAAATACCCAATCATTTTTAGCCAATTCTACTGCTTTATTTTTTTGAGGGCCAAAACCAAGCCAATCTTGGTGCATTACTTTGGCGCCCAAATTTCTTGCAATAGAACATGTTTCGTCAGTAGAGCCACTGTCCAAAACCAGCACCTCATTAGCAAATGAAGCTGACTTTACAGCATCTGCAATAAATTTTTCTTCATTTTTACTAATTATAACAACAGAAAGTTGATGGCTCATCTAAAATAAAATATATTGATTTAAACTGATTATACGTACCTACGTTATGACTATAAAAACTATTTTTCTTGATCGGGATGGTGTTATCAATAAAGAGGTTTGTTATCTACACAAGATAAAAGATTTTAAATTTATTGATGGCGTATTTGACGCCTGCTTACACTTTCAAGCACTTGGCTATCAGCTCATTATTATCACTAATCAGTCAGGCATTGGTCGTGGATATTATGATGAAGATGCTTTTCATGTTATTAATAACTGGATGTTGGAGCAATTCAAAAATAAAAGGATTGAAATCTTAGATGTATTCTTTTGTCCGCATACTCCAGAGTCAAGCTGCGATTGTAGAAAACCCAAACCTGGCATGTTTAATCAAGCCAATGACAAGTACAGTATTGATATGAAAAAATCATGGATGGTTGGCGATAAAGAAGCCGATATACAAGCTGCCAATGCAGCAGGCATTCAAAATACTATTTTAGTAAAAAGCGGACATGCCATTGATGAGAAAAATTCAAACGCAAAATTTATCCTTGATTCTATTAATCAAGTTAAAGAAGTAATCAGCAACTAAAGGTTGTTATATTCTTTATACCAAACCGCAAAATTCTCCACACCCTGCTTAACGCTCATGCTCGGCTTATAGCCAAACTGCTCTACTAGATCATCTACATCGGCGTAAGTATCTGGCACATCACCAGGTTGCAGGGGCAGTAGTTCTTTTTCTGCTTTCTTGCCTAATGAGGTTTCTAGTGCTTCAATATAATCCATTAACTCTACTGGATTGTTGTTACCAATATTATAAACCCTGTACGGTGCGCTGCTCGTTGCAGGATCTGGGTTATTACTATCCCAATCTGGGTTAGATGTTGCTGGTCTGTCTAGTATTCTTATGATGCCTTCAACAATATCATCAATATAGGTAAAGTCCCTACGGTGTTTGCCGTAGTTAAACACCGTAATTGGTTCATCATTCATAATGGCTCTGGTGAACTTTTGTAGCGCCATGTCTGGTCTATCATAAGGGCCATATACAGTAAAGAACCTTAGTCCTGTTGTTGGTAGATCATAAAGATGGCTGTATGTATGTGCCATTAGCTCATTAGCTTTCTTAGTGGCTGCGTATAGGCTTACTGGATGATTAACCGCGTCGTGGGTTGAGAATGGTTGCTTGGTGTTAAGACCATAAGTAGAGCTTGATGAGGCATACACAAGGTGTCCCACCTTGTTATGTCTACAGCCTTCTAATATGTGGGCAAAGCCAACTAAATTAGTATCAATGTAGGCTAATGGATTCTCAATAGAGTAACGAACGCCTGCTTGTGCTGCTAGATTAACCACGCCTTCAAACTGCTCATCTTCAAAAAGCTTAGCCATTGCCTCACGATCTTCAAGATTCATCCTAACATGCGTATAATTAGGATGATCAGCGTGTCGTGCAAGACGCGCTTCTTTAAGCGCTGGATCATAGTAGTCATTATGGTTATCAATACCAATGACGGTATCGCCTCTATCTAGCAGTCTGATTGAGAGTGCTGAGCCAATAAAGCCTGCTGAGCCTGTTACTAATACTTTCATATAAATCCTATTTTGTTAATCAGAGTTAAATAAGTCTCTTGTGTAAACTTTGCTTTTAACATCATTAAGCTCATCTACCATTCTATTGGCAACAATCACATCACTGATTTGCTTAAATTCTTCCAAATTATCAATTACTTTTGAATGGAAAAACTCATTCTCACCTTGCTCTGATAGTACTGGCTCATAGATGACTACTTCGATACCTTTAGCTTTAATACGTTTCATAATACCTTGAATGGATGACGCTCTAAAATTATCAGAGCCGCTCTTCATAATAAGGCGGTGTATACCTACTACTTTAGGGTTTTTAGAGATGATAGAATCTGCAATAAAATCTTTACGAGTAGAGTTAGCATCAACAATGGCACTAATTAGCGCATTAGGCACATCTTGATAGTTAGCCTTTAATTGTTTGGTATCTTTTGGCAAGCAGTAGCCACCATAGCCAAAGCTAGGATTGTTGTAGTGTGATCCAATTCTTGGATCAAGACCCACCCCTTCAATGATTTGTTTACTATCAAGACTGTGTGTTTCTGCATAAGAGTCTAGCTCATTAAAGTAAGACACTCTCATAGCAAGATAGGTATTGCTAAAAAGCTTAACAGCTTCTGCTTCAGTAGAATCGGTAAACAAGACATCTATATCTTCTTTTATAGCGCCCTCTTGAAGAAGGTTAGCAAACACCTCTGCCCTGTCAGACTTTTCGCCCACAATAATGCGTGAGGGGTGTAGATTGTCATAAAGTGCCAAGCCTTCTCTTAAGAACTCTGGCGAGAAGATAATATTGTCAATATTAAACTTCTCTTTAATGCTTTGAGTGTAGCCAACAGGTACGGTTGACTTAATGATCATCACTGCATTTGGATTAATATCAATGACATCTTGAATGACTGCCTCAACAGAGGCAGTGTTAAAGTAGTTATTTTGTGTGTCATAATCAGTTGGTGTAGCAATGATGACAAAGTCAGCATCTTTATAAGCGAGTTCTTTATCTAAGGTGGCGGTAAAGTTAAGATCTTTATTAGCTAGGAAATCTTCAATCTCAGTATCTACAATGGGTGAGATTTTGTTGTTGAGTTGTTCGATCTTCTCAGGAATTATATCAAGGGCAATTACTTCATGGTTTTGAGATAAAAGCATGGCGTTAGAAAGGCCGACGTAGCCAGTTCCAGCTATTGCTATTTTCATATATTTTCCTTTAATATTTTTTTTGCTATTTTCACTATATCTGCTACTTTAATTTCTGTAATAGAATAATCTTCTTTATTCAAATTAAAATGGTCTACTATAGAATTTGATTTTAACACTTTATTAATTGGTGTTTGATATACTCTATTGATTGGTGTAGGGCCAAATAGAGTAATAGATGGAGCATTCAACCCCCAGGCCATATGAGTAGGCCCAGTATCGTTTCCGATCAAGAGACTAGAGTGTTGAATAATACGTTTTAAGTCATTCAAATTAAGCTTGGGCAGCACACTAATAAACCTAGATTGTTCGGCCATCCATGTTGCCTTTTCTTTTTCTAAATCACTTCCCCATGCTATTAAACAATTCGTCCGTAAAGATTCTGCTATCTGTACAAATTTTTCTTTTGGGTAGTTTCTACTCTCCCAAGTTGAACCGACAACAAAAATAGTAAAAGGCTTGTCAGGAATTGTAATGTCACTTTGTGAAAATAAGAAGACCTTCTTATGAGAAATATCTTTACTTTTAACCTTAATACCTAAAGGATTACAAATAACTTTAGTATTGCGATCAATTGTATTTGCATCATACGCAACAGATGTCGTATGATTGTACATCATAGATGCAATCGACTCTCGTATTGAATGTTTGTCAAAACCGCTAACCCGGTTAGACCTAATTAATTTCGAAACAATAGCCGATTTAATCAGCCCTTGTGCATCAATAACAACATCATATTTTGGTAATTTTCTAAGCTTTTTAAGCTCTTGAAGAAGTAATTTTAATGACTTGTTCTTTTTAGCTTTTTTGATATTAACTGTATGAATGGTATTAATATCTGGATTG
>PNQY01000006.1 GCA_002909145.1 Candidatus Thioglobus perditus | reverse complement strand
ATATGAAAATTGCAATTGTAAAACTCTCAGCGCTTGGTGATATTATTCACGCCATGGTTGCGTTGCAATTTATTAAGAAAAAATATCCAGATTGCCAGATTGATTGGGTTGTGGAGGAAGGGTTTAAAGGTATTCTCACCAACAATCCAGATATTAATACCATTCATACAGTTAATATCAAAAAAGCTAAAAAGAACAAGTCATTAAAATTACTTCTTCAAGAGCTTAAAAAGCTTAGAAAATTACCAAAATATGATGTTGTTATTGAT
>PNQY01000082.1 GCA_002909145.1 Candidatus Thioglobus perditus | reverse complement strand
ACTGGAATCGCTTCTTGCATCCCTGATGGTCGGGTGGTAGGCGGCTAACTCAATAGACCAAGCTAAGCATGTAGACTCTTTGTTTGAAGGTTTTCGGACGCGGGTTCAATTCCCGCCATCTCCACCAAAATTTGGTGGAGATGGCGGGAATTGAACCCGCGTCCGAAAACCTTCAAACAAAGAGTCTACATGCTTAGCTTGGTCTATTGAGTTAGCCGCCTACCACCCGACCATCAGGGATGCAAGAAGCGATTCCAGAATCTTTGTTGAGGTGCTCATACATTTCTTTGACAGAATAGGCACGATACCCAAATGATATGCTAATACATTCATCATCAAGGCTAACACCATGATGAGCAATCTTTGGCGGAATGTATAATACATCTCCAGGCTCTACATCGAACTCTTGATTAGAGGTAAATTCTTGCATTATGCGTAGAGGAATATCTTTAATATGATTATCAACCGTACAATCTTTACTACTTAAACTCCAACGCCTTGTGCCTTTAGCCTGTAGTAGAAATACATCATAATAATCAATATGTGGTCCAACACTACCGCCTAAAGTTGCATAAGATATCATCACATCATCAAAACGCCAGCGCGGAATAAAATCAAATTGCTTTATTAGTTCATATGGTTCATCAATAAATCTATCAACACCCTGTACTAATATTGTCCAATTCTGTTTTGGCAGTTGAGTAAAAACATCTTCAGTAAACGGTCCATTTTTCAAACCCCATTTGTTATTAGCTGTTGATCCGGTAACTAAACGTGATTCAAATTCTTCTTCGAGCGCTAAACCAGCCAATTCTTCGGCTGAAATAGGAGAAATAAAACCTGGCAAGGCTTGTTTGATTAGCAATGGTTTCTTTTGCCAATAATCAGTCAAGAACTCTTGTTCAGATATTTTTCCAAATTTAATCATTGTTTTTGAGTGGCGTTAAGCATATTAAATTTTGTTAAATTATAAGTCTTCGTTTTGCATTAAAAAAGGCTAATGTTAATAATCATACTAACAATATATTTTAAATAAAACAGCAAACAGGTGCTTTTTTGTTGTGGAAAAAATATGTAGCATTTAATCCAGCCAATATAGCTTTTTCAGTTTTAAAGTTTCAAATTATAAAACACTTATGCTGTGTAATTAATTAGTGTTAGTATATGAGCCATTGGTATGATTGTGATGAATAACAAATGGTTATTCTTAAAAGGCAAAAACAAGGAAAGTGGGAAAAATATAGTTTCTAATGGGTTTAAGTTCAGAA
>PNQY01000081.1 GCA_002909145.1 Candidatus Thioglobus perditus | reverse complement strand
CGTTATTCTAAAAAATACAGTAGACAAATTACACTTAGGCGTAAAGAAATTGAAAACTAGGAGTTTATAAAATATAAATGACTAGTTTGAAATTTCTGACAACAATACTATTGGTGTAATTAATTAGTGTTAGTATATGAGCCATTGGTATGATTGTGATGAATAACAAATGGTTATTCTTAAAAGGCAAAAACAAGGAAAGTGGGAAAAATATAGTTTCTAATGGGTTTAAGTTCAGAA
>PNQY01000080.1 GCA_002909145.1 Candidatus Thioglobus perditus | reverse complement strand
CTGGCTGTTTGCATGATTGATTCAATTTGGAAAATTTTATTTTCACGAATAAGATTGCGTACCGCATGGTTACATACCATAATTTCAAATGCCGCCACCCTGCTTTCGCCATCTGCCGTTCTAAATAAGCGCTGTGTAACTACCATTTGCAAAGATTGTGAGAGTTGCGCTCTAACTTGACTTTGTTGCTCGGCAGGGAACACATCAATAATACGGTTAATGGTGTTGGGTGCGCCTGAGGTATGGAGAGTACCAAAAACTAAATGCCCTGTTTCTGCAGCGGTGAGGGCGAGCTGAATAGTTTCACGATCACGCATCTCACCCACTAAAATCACATCAGGGTCTTCACGAAGTGAGGCTCGAAGTGCGCTAGCAAATGAGTGCGCATCACGCCCTACTTCACGCTGAGAAACGGTACACTCTTTAGAATGATGAATGTACTCAATAGGATCTTCTACAGTAAGAATATGACCTTTTCTAGTGGCATTAATCTCACCTATAAGGGCAGCAAGTGAAGTGGACTTACCCGAACCCGTTGGACCCGTCACTAAGATAAGTCCGTTCGGCTTTTCACTCATCTCTTGCATTACGTACGGCAGATTGAGTTGCTCCATAGTGGGGATTTCAGTTTCAATCTTACGCAAAACTGCTGAAAGACCGTCTGATGTGTAGAAAAAATTAACACGAAAACGATAGGCACCAGTCTCAATAGCTAAATCAACGTCGCGAATCTCTTCCAGGTGGTTTTTTTGGTCTTCTGTGAGTGCTTCGTTAGCGAATTCTTTTAGTGCTCGTGCAGATATAACATCTTCACTAGGTTTGGTCATCTCACCATTGATGCGCAAGATTAACGGCTGATTCTCCTTGATATGAATATCAGAAAATTTGTACTCATTTGCGTATCTTTCTATAATTTCGAACATTAATTTTCTCCAAAAATTAATAAACACCCTTCCATATAGAATTTTATTGTAGCATTAAATACAAGGTTATTAAGCTAAAATGGTTCATATGGGTATCTATTTAATTGTATTTTTTATTGGGCTGGTCTTTGGTTCATTCTTAAATGTTCTGATTCACCGACTACCTTTAGGTATTTCTCTATTTAATCCTATTGGTTCTGAGTGTCCACACTGTCAACATAAAATTAGTTGGTATGAAAACATTCCTTTGTTGTCATATTTGTTTTTAAAAGGCAAGTGTTCCAGTTGCTCCAAGCCAATATCTGCTGTCTATCCTGTAGTCGAGCTAACAACCGGAATAGTGACAGTGCTACTATACAATCAGCAATTGTTTGATTTAGATTTGATACTCACAGCTGCACTCTTCTACAACTTGATTGTTCTTTCATTTATTGATTTTAAATACAAGGCGGTACCGGACTATTTATTAATCATTGCCGTACTCCTCACACTGGCAATTGGTGACTGGAAAAATACTTTAATCTTTATGGGAGGCTTTGTTTTATTGGAGCTTATTCTTACCTTCTACATTCAAACTATTAAGGCAAAAATGACTAAAAACAAGGAATTAGAAAGCCAAAGAGCGCTTGGTGAGGGTGACATACCAATTGCTGGAGTAATTGGCGGCCTGCTTGGCATTCAATTAGGTATATCGGCAATATTTCTGGCGGCTATATTGGCACTTATTCCTGCAATTTATGGACTAGTAATCAAAAAAGAAATAGAAACTCCATTTATCCCTTTCTTATCTTTAGGGCTGTTTATTGCTTTAATTACTGGGTTTAATTTATTCGCCTTAGTGGTTTAGATACAGAATTTTGTTATTATTTTTAACACTAAAAACTAATCATTTGTAAAATTTGCTATTTTTTAAAGGGTTGAATGTTTCTTAAAATACCTCTAAAAATAGCCACCTCTTCCTTTTCAGGCTCAGCTCTACCAAAAAACCGTCTTAAACGACGCATTAGTAACTCTTTAGGGCGCTTATCTTCGAAGTATTCAATATGCTCAAGCACTTGAGCAAGGTGAGAGTAAAAACCCTCTAATTCATTAAAACTTGCTAACTCGTTAGAGCTTTTTTCAAACTCTGTTGTGGTGTTGTAAACATAATTTTGATAGGAAAACACCTGAATAGCTGATGCCACATTTAAAGAGAAATAATTAGGATTTCCAGGAATAGTCATAAGTATTTGACATAAATCCAGCTCTTCATTAGTAAGACCATATTTTTCTGTACCAAATACTACAGCCACCTCTTGACTATCAACCGATGTGGTTTTTTGAATCTCACTACAGGCACCAACCACGTCCATTTGCTTCCACTTTATATTGCGCTGACGTGCGCTAGCGCCAATCACTAAATGTGTTCCTGTTAAAGCCTCTTCTAGTGTTTTGCATACAACAGCACTTGAAAGTACATCATCTGCACCACTGGCTCTAGCTGTAGCTGTAGCTGACGGATAACCTTTTGGATTCACCAAATAAAGTCTTGATAGATTCATATTTTTCATTGCGCGTGCTGCTGCACCAATATTGCCAGGCTCAGTAGTATTAACCATAACCACACGTACACTATCGAAGGTATAATTCATTTCTTTATTTTTATTCATGACGCTAATGCATCCTACATTAAATATTGCCATTAAAGCAGCGCGTAAAGCTGGCGATATCATTCTAAGATATCACAATCAAATTGACCGATTAACCATTGAGAACAAAGCGGCAAATGACTTTGTTTCAGAAGTGGATAAGGCCGCTGAAGATGCTATTATAGATGAATTGAAATATGCCTTCCCTGATCATTGTATTCTAGGTGAAGAAAATGGCGAAATTGTAGGCAAAGATAAACGCTTTGTTTGGATTCTTGACCCGCTTGATGGCACTACTAACTATCTGCACGGATTTCCACAATACTCAGTGTCGATTGCCTTATATGAGAATGACGAACCTACACACGCTGTTGTATACGACCCCTTTAAAGAAGAAATGTTTACCGCTTCAAAAGGTGAAGGCGCATACTTGAATGAGCAAAGACTTAGGGTTACTCAAACCCAAGGATTTGAAGGCACATTGATTGGTACAGGTTTTCCATTTAAAGCCCCGCAGCACCTAGACGCTTATCTAGCGATGTTTAAGGCTATTCATCCGCAAGTTGCTGGCATTCGTAGAGCTGGCTCGGCTGCACTTGATTTGGCTTATTTAGCTGCTGGACGTATGGATGGTTTTTGGGAGATTGAGCTTAACATCTGGGATATTGCCGCAGGTGCTCTTTTAGTTAAAGAGGCAGGAGGATATATTGGTGATTTTTCAGGTAGAGACAAATTTTTAACAACTGGAAATGTTGTTGCCGGTAATGAAAAAGTATTTAAAGAAATTTTAAAGACTATACATCCGCATCTAACCAAAGAATTACAGCGCTAATCTAGCTCTAAAGTTAACTGCTCACCATTTATATTTTTAGCAGCATCGCTCATTAAATAAACAATAGCTGGGGACATGCTTTCTGGCAACGGGTTTTTTTCTGCATTCTCTGCAGGATAGGCCGTTCTTCTCATTTCAGTACGCATACGTCTCGGATCAAGAGAATTGACTTTAATATTGGTTTTTTCTAATTCCTCAGACAGGGTTTTGCTTAAACCTTCAATAGCAAACTTACTCACACCATAAGCGCCCCAATAGGCACGAGCTGTACGCCCTACTGATGAGGATAGGAATATTACTCGTGAATCGTCAGATTTATTTAGTACTGGTATTAAAAACTGGGTAAGCATAAATGGTGCGTTAACATTGATCTGCATAGTTGAATACCAGATTTTGATATCGTATTGATCAATTGGCATCATTGTGCCAATGGTAGATGCATTGTGTATAAGACCATCAAGCTTGCCAAAATTATCCAGTATATCTTTTTGTAGCTGTTGATAATGCTCTGGAGTTGCACCCTCAAGATCCATTGGATACAAAATTGGCTCTGCAAAATTATTATTCACAACTTCATCATAAGCCGTCTCTAAAGAGCCAAGATCACGACCAAGCATAATAACTGTTGCTCCAGCCTTTGCAAGATCCAAAGTTAGCGCTTTGCCAAATCCTCGGTTTGCTCCAGTAACAAGAATAACCTTGCCTTTCAATTCATCTTTAGTAATGTCGTAGTTAGTAGAAATATTCATTACATTAATTCCTTTTTTGACTGAACCCCAAGCTCTTTTAATTTTTCCGCTCGGCCAATTAAATTCCCCCTGCCGTCAGACAATTTGCCTCTGGCTTCTTTATAACTATTTTGCGCCTTATCAAGGTGCTTTTCAATGTCATCCATTGATTTAATAAAGCCAAATAGCTTGTCATACATGGCTCCTGCTTGACGCGCAATTTCCTCAGAGTTTTGATTCTGACGCTCAGTTTGCCAAATATGATGCACAGTTTTAAGACTCATCATTAAAGTTGATGGAGATACTAAAACAATATTTTTCTTCAGTGCTGATGTAAATAAATCAGGCTTGTGGTCAAGCGCTACTAAGAGTGCTGATTCAATTGGAATAAATACAAAGATAAAATCAAGAGTGCGCACTCCTTCTAGGTTTTCGTATTCTTTAATGCTAATGCCATTAATGTGAGATTCAACCGAAGCCACGTGTGACTTTAACAACTCGCTATCAGTTTGGGTAATAATGTAATCTTTGTAAGCCCTAAGTGAAACCTTTGAATCGATAATAATATCTTTATCTTCAGGAAGATGGAGAATTACATCTGGCTTAAAAGCTTCGCCCTGTTCATTTTTTAATTGTTTTTGAGTGTCAAACTCATAGCCTTCACGCAGACCAGAACTAGACAAAATAGAGCTTAAGATCATTTCACCCCAATCGCCTTGCTTTTTATTATCGTAAGTTAGCGCTTCGGTAAGGTTTTGTGTAGTTTCTTGTGCCTCTATACTGGTTTTTTTCAAATTTTCAATTTGTGCAGCTAGTGTTGCACGCTCTTTAACTTGCTCAGATGTAATTGACTCGATCCTATCTTTAAAGTCTTTTAGCTGTGATTGTAGTGGTGTTAGCAATTCAGAATTTTTAGTTTGTAAATTTACACGATCTTTTTCTAAAATATCATTAGCAACCTCTTTAAAGTCCTTGCTCATTTGCTCTTTGGCAATATTTATTAAATCAATCTGGTTTTCATAAGATTTAATCTTTTCATCAAGACTAACCTCAAGATGAATTTTTTCCGTTCTCAAGCCTTGTAATTTGGCATTTAAATATACATAAACACCAATCGCACCAATAAGAAGACCTAATAATAAATTAACTATTTCCATTTAAAATCTCCAATAATTCTTGTGGATGATTAATAAGATAATCATAATTCCAATTCTTTTCAACCTTACCATAACCATAATTAACCGCTACGGTTTTAATGTTGGCATTTTTACCTGCAACCATATCATTTTTATCGTCACCAACAAATATACAATTTTGTGGCAAGATTGATAATTGTGCACACGCATAGAGTAGCGGAGCAGGATGTGGCTTATTGTACTCAAGAGTATCTCCACACACTACCACATCTGGATTAATGCCTAATTTTTCAAATAACAAATGCGTCAAATTTTCAGGTTTATTAGTAACAACACCCCAAAACATATCTCTTTTTTTAATAGCCTTTATAAGCTCATCAATACCGTCAAATGCCTTTGAAAATTTATTAATATTATCTACATAAATACTCAAAATTCTTTGATGCCTGTCAATAAAATCAGAGTGCTCCTCATTACAATCAAAACCAAATTTAATTAAGGCCTTACCACCGAAAGCGACCAGTGGTTTTATTTGCTCATACGGCTTTTCTTTTAAATTATTTTCAATTAGTAAAGTATTAAGCGCATAAGCCAAATCTGGCGCGGTATCAATCAATGTTCCGTCCAAATCAAAAAGAATGGTGTTAATACTCATATAAAAGTCTTCTATCAGTTAAAATCTCAAGTCTATGAATTATAACGTTTACATCTGCAATTTCTTATGCTGTTTTTAAGATCACTACTTTATTTTTTAGGCTCAACAATTGTATTATCAACACTAGTTGCTTTAGCACTAATTATGTCGTTTTCTCCGTTAAAAATACGCTACGCAATTTTATCAAAATGGTCAATGTTTTGCATGTGGTGGTTGCGTATAACTCTTAATATAAAACTTGAAATTACTGGTAGAGAAAATATACCAAGTAAAACGTGTGTGATTGTTTCCAACCATCAATCAACCTGGGAAACGCTTGGACTTCAACAAGTATTTCCACAGCAAACTTGGGTTTTAAAACAAGAATTGCTGTGGATACCGATTTTTGGCTGGGGGTTGGCGTTATTAAAACCTATTGTTATTAATCGTGGCGAAAAACTAAAAGCACTCAAAAAAGTAATAAAGCAAGGCTCTGAAAGGATTAAAGAAGGTACTTTTGTAGTTATTTTTCCAGAGGGAACTAGACAGCCTTATGGGCATCTAGGAGAGTATCAAAATGGCGGTGTCGCAATTGCAAAAAAAACTGGCTGTGACATATCTCCTGTTTATCATAACGCTGGCAAAGTTTGGCCAAAAGGTAGCTTTATTAAACATCCTGGAACCATTAGTGTAATAATCGGCAAACCAATTAGCCCAGAAGGCAAGTCTGCTTCAGTGCTTACTAAAGAGATTAGGGATTGGACGCAAGCTCAGGCTGCTAATTACTAACAAATAATCTATCCAACAAGCTGTCATATTTAACTCTGCTCTTATGAAAGTCAATTGCTGCAATAACATATTCAATTGATAAATCCTGATTATCATTAAGCTCACCAATAACAAAATGGATATTGCCATTGCCACTTAGAAACTCTTTAAGTTCTGCGCTTTGCACGTCTATTGAGTTTATCTGAGATTTGTACAATTCAAGGCGCTTTATTCCTTGTTTTATTTCAGTGTTTAGTTTTTTAGCAGCAGAAAGAACATCATCAAATTTATCTTGGTATTTGAGTTCTAATTGTCTACTTTTTAATCGATACTTGCTTAAATAAACCTCATTTGAAATATCTCCAGTTAACGGATATGAAAATTCAATTTTTGCCTCGTATTCTGTTTCACTAGATTTGGAATAAGTAGAATAATTACCCTTGTTGTCATCTTTTGATGCTGTTATTGTGAAATCAAGATCTGGTAATTGTGAATTATCGTATGTTTTTATATAGCGATTATTTTGTATCTTTTCAATTTCTATACGCTGAATATCACGTACATTTGTTTGACAATAGGCATTAAGATCATTGATTAAATTAGGTTTCATATCCCAATTAACAACCAATGGGTTTTTGTTTATATCTATAGACTTTAATAAAATAGATAGAGATTTTTGTTCGGCTTTTAGTTTAGATTCAAGCTTTAAAATTATCCTTGTACTTTTATCAATAGAGCGTTTCATTGCTAATATACTGCCTTTATTAACATCCGCTTGTTTAATTTTAAATAGTATATCTTTTGAAACATTTAATCTGTTTTTAACAATTCTAATTTGTTCTTTGTAGCCTACCCAATCAAGAAAAATCATAAGTTTGTCTTCAATAAAATCCTCTTTAACTTCAGCCAATAACAACTTTTCATCTTTATAGTCTAAAACTGCCAAATCATAGGTTTTTTGATCAACTACTCCGTTTTTATTCTTAAGTAGTGGCAAAGTCCAACTAACTTCAATATCATCTAAATATTCAGTAGTGTCTTTGTCCAATTGATAGCCATTCTTGTCATGCATTTCTTCGTTTTTAACTGGCAAAGATTTGTCGTAAGAGATATTGAGCTCTGAGCCATTGCTAAAAAATTTCTTGGTTAAGTCAGTAGATATTTTCCTAACGTTTTGATTGGTTGACTTGGCGTAATCAGTGCTAGACGTGTAATCAAATTTATTTTTACTTTTATTTATACGACCAATTTCACCGCCAATTTCAAACTCCCAGTTACCATAATTATCCCTATCACCCTGCATTTCAATTTGTTTAATAGCAAGGTTAATCTGCTCTTTTTCAAAAAAAGCATTATCAAGTAACAATTCAACAAATTCAGACTCAGTTAAAGCATTAACAGAAGAGCTTAATAGAAATAAAATAAATAAATACATTGGCAGTTTTTTTATGGGTTGAAATGAGCCTATTATATTCATGATTTTTTTCTATATAAATGTTTATTTATAGTGCTATTTTTGGTAAAATTGTCAAGTTATTTTTTGAGCATTGTAAATGCAAGGGATACCTGAAAATATAAAACTATTTAGTTTTGCTAAAAAAGGATTGATTTTTTCACATATTTATAAGGTGAAGGACTTTCCTAGAATTAGAGATATTGTTACCAATATTAATGATGAAGTAAAAGTAGAGCTAAGTTTTTATATGGAAGATAATAATATTCCATGCATTAAAGGCAAAATAGAACTTAAGGTTGCACTTGATTGTCAACGCTGTTTAGATGAGGTTAGTCTTCACCTAAATCCTAGTTTTAATCTTGCTTTTTTAAAAAATGAACAACAAGGCGAAGGTTTAGACTCTAGCTTTGAGACAATTTTGAATGAAAATGAAGAGTTTTCTACAATTGAATTTATAACGGATGAAGTGTTGATATCCATACCTATGATACCGATGCATTCACATGAATGTGTATCGTACAAGGATAAACAACCAATAGAAGAACAAAAGCGTGAAAATCCTTTTGCAATATTAGAACAATTAAAAAAATCAAATAGGGAGTAAAAAAATGGCTGTACAAAAAAGTAGAAAAACACCTTCAAAAAGAGGTATGCGTCGTTCACATAATGCGCTAACAAGCCCTGCATTATCAGAAGATCAAGAGACTGGTGAAACTCACTTACGTCACCACGTTACTGCTGATGGTTACTATCGTGGCAAAAAAGTAATCAACAAAGATCAAGATATCCAAGAAGTAGAAGCTTAATAATCCATGACAACGAAGGTATCAATAGATGCCTCAGGGGGAGATCATGGAATTCCTGTAACAATAGCTGCAGGAATTAAAGCTCTGGGTATTTATAAAGACCTGCACATATATTTTGTGGGTGATGAGTCTAGTGTAAAAACTGAAATAGACAAATACTCGCTTTCAAAAAAACTAACTGATAGATTTAGCATTGTTCACGCTAGTGAAGTGGTGGCAATGAATGAATCCCCTGCTATTGCTCTACGTAAAAAGAAAGACTCTTCTATGCGTGTTGCAATTAACCTAGTAAAAGACAATACTACAGATGCCTGTGTAAGCGCTGGAAATACTGGCGCACTTATGGCTATCTCACGTTTTGTTCTTAAGACCATTAAAGGTATTGACCGTCCTGCAATTATGGGACGCATGCCAACTATGGATGGTCATACACATATGCTTGATTTGGGTGCAAATGTTGACTCTAGTCCTGAATCATTGCTTGAATTTGCCATTATGGGGTCTGTTGCTGTTCAGCATACTGAGGGTATAAGCTCACCAACCGTAGGTTTGCTTAATATTGGCGAAGAAGATATGAAGGGCAACGACAAAATCAAAAAAACTTCTGAACTATTAAAAAACTCTGGTTTAAATTACTATGGGTTTATTGAGGGTGATGATATTTATAAAGGAAGTGTTGATTTAGTAGTGTGTGATGGATTTGAAGGCAATATCGCCTTAAAGGCCAGTGAAGGTGTTGCATCAATGATGGGGCATTATTTAAAGCAAGCTTTTACTAAAAATATCTTCACTAAAATGGTTGCACTTATAGCTAGCCCAGTTTTGAAAGATTTTAAATCTAGCCTTAATCCTGGTAAATACAACGGAGCTAGTTTGCTAGGCCTAAAGGGCATAGTGGTAAAAAGTCACGGTGGTGCAAATATAGATTCATTTCTGGCGGCAATTACTGAGGCGCATACTGAAGCGCGTGCTAAAATTGCTGAAAAAATATCACTTCAAGTTTCAAAAAGATTGGAAAACAATGAGTAAATTTGCAAGAATTATAGGTACAGGTAGTTACCTACCACCAGGCATTGTTAGTAATGATGACTTGTCAAAAACTATTAACACATCTGATGAGTGGATTACCACTAGAACTGGTATTAAACAAAGACATAAAGTAGACAAAGAAACAACATGTGACTTAGCAGAAATAGCCTCCAAAAATGCACTTGATATGGCTGGTATAGATGCTAAAGATCTTGATTTAATTATTCTTGCCACCACAACTCCAGATAAGATTTTCCCTGCAACTGCAACCATGCTACAAAATGCAATTGGAGCTTCATGTCCAGCGTTTGATATTCAGTCTGTGTGTGCTGGATTTATATTTGCACTTACAACTGCAGAACAATACATAAAAACTGGAATGGCTAAAAATGTTTTGGTAGTTGGTAGTGAAACAATGTCAAGAATTGTTGATTGGAAAGACAGATCTACTGCTATTTTATTTGGTGATGGAGCTGGAGCTGTAGTATTAAGCGGCAGTGAAGAAACTGGAATTTTGCACTCAAGTTTATTTAGTGATGGATCCTACGTATCATCACTACAAGTGAACAACAACTACATTAATGAAACTGGCTTTATTGAGATGTCTGGCAACGAAGTGTTTAAAATCGCCGTAAGCCGTCTATCATCTTTAGCCGAAGAGACTCTTAAAAAGGCAAATATGAGCTCAGATGACCTTGATTGGATGGTTCCACACCAAGCCAACATACGTATTATTTCTGCAGTAGCTAAAAGAATTAAAACTCCAATGAGTAAAGTTATAGTAACTTTGGAGAATCAAGGAAACACTTCAGCAGCATCAATCCCACTAGCACTTGATACGGCAATTAGGGATGGGCGTATTAAGAAAGGCGACAACTTACTAATGGAAGGTATTGGTGGCGGATTTAGCTGGGGCGGTGTTTTAGCGCAACTCTAAAACCCTCTAGATTGCAATTTAATACTTAATTGCATTAATTCACTCGCATCTACACTCAACGAGCCCAATTTATCATTAGCCCTTTCATAAAGTTTTTTATAAGCCAGTTTCGATTCTTCTAGCCCCAATAGAGACGGGTATGTTGGCTTATTTTTATCCATATCGGAGTTTTGCTTCTTTCCTAGTACGCTGCCAGGAGTTTCTACATCTAGCACATCATCTTGAATCTGATAGGCTAAGCCTATATCTTTAGAAAATGAATCCAGTAAATCTGCATCATTGTTATTACAACTACCAGAAACAATAGCTCCTAAATTAACCGCACAGCTAAGCAGGGATCCGGTTTTCTTTTTGTGCATATTTTCCAATAAATTAATATCCACATCTTTTGCAACAATTGATAAATCAATAGCCTGACCTTCAGCCATCTCAAATGAAGCGTGAGTTAGGTTTTCTAACAAATTAATCTTAATTTCTGCTGCTATATTTTTATCACTTACTAGAACTTCAAACGCTAAAGCTTGCAAGCCATCACCAGCTAATATTGCCTGAGCCTCACCAAAACGCACATGACATGATGGCTGATTATGACGAATATCATCATCATCCATTGCTGGAAGATCATCATGAATTAAAGAATAAGCATGGATAAGCTCAACTGCACACGCGCTTGAATCCGCCAAGTCAAGGCTGGTATTAAATGTATTAGCAACACAATAAGTTAGTATCGGCCTAAAGCGCTTACCACCACAAAGAACACTATAACGCATAGCCTCACTAAGAGAGCTCTGAGCTGATAAATACTCATTAAGTTTACTGTTAACCCTTGTAGTGTAGTTATCAAAACCCATAATTAAAAATCAATCTAAATCCTCTAATGGGCTTTCACTCGAATAGTTGTCTTGATCACTAAGCAGTAAAATCTTTTGTTCAGCCTCTGTTAAGGCACTTTGGCACTGCTTTGTAAGCTCAACACCACGAGAGAAGTATTCTAGCGAATCTTCAAGACTCAAATCTCCAGACTCCATAGTTTTTACTATTTCTTCAAGATCCTCTAAACCTTTATTAAAATCAAATTTTTTCATAATATTTACCTTGCTCCGCCACCACCGGCTTTGTTTAATATTTTATCCATTAATATAGGTGGCAATATTCTTTTCAGCGCAGCAAATAATTTTGTCGGGAAAGTAACGAAATAATGAATTTTTGCTGTTTTTGCCTCCAATGCATGTATCGTACACTTAAGTACTGCTTCAGCAGGCAAAGTAAAATCAGCTAATTCATCAGAGTTTAGACGTTTTATCATTTTTTCGTAACTTTTTTGATAATCACTACTATTCATATCAACGTTCTTAACAAATGCTTTATATGCATTAGCTCTAAACTCTGATTCAATTGGACCAGGCTGAATGAGTGATAACTGAATGTTGGTGCTTGCTAGTTCTAATCTTAAAGTATCAACCAATCCTTCTATTGCGAATTTAGAGCTATTGTAGGCGCCTCTAAATGGCATTGCTACAAAACCCAATACTGAGCTAAGGTAGATTATTCTGCCAGTATTATTGATTTTCATTTGTGGCAAAATCAGATTGGTCAGCTCATGCCATCCAAAAACATTTGTTTGAAACTGACTCTCTAATACTCCCCTTGAAATATCTTCTAACGCCCCTACTTGACCGTATGCTCCATTGTTAATAAGAGCGTACAAACTATCAACTTTTGAATAAATATAACTTACTGCCTCATTAATAGAATCTGAAGAAGATAAATCTAATTTACAGGCATCAAACCCTATGTTCTTAAGATTTTTAACATCAGCATCATCTCTAGCTGTAGCAAACACCATATAGCCTTTTTGCTTTAAGCCATGCGCCAAACAAAGTCCAATGCCACTTGAACAGCCTGTAATTAATACGGATTTCATTGTTTCTTTTTATGATTATCACTATGCGCTACTTTCCCTTGTGAATCTTTGTGTGTAACTTGTATTTTGGTCCAAAAATCGGCCGTTTCCTTTAATTCTGGATTAATACTTTGTGAACGCAAGAGTAAAAAATCATACGCCATCCTAAAGCGTGGATTTTTTAGTGTTTCACGCGTTTTTTTAGGATGCATTTTTTCCAATCTTGACTGCATCATCCAAATATCTTTAATTCTAGCAGTAAGCCATTTTGGTAAAGATACTTGCTTAATTTGATTAATAATAACCTCTTCTGAAGCTTGATTCATAGCCAAATAGAAAGATTTTTGTCGTTTTTTTATAATGGCAAAACGCTCATTTTGGGCCTGCCATAAAAATACTGCAAAAAGGAAAACTGGTGTGACTGGCTTATTTTTACTAATTCTAGATGAAGTATTAAGTAGAGCCTTTTTAATAAAATCATTCTTATGTGTTTGTTTGAATAGGTGCTTCAACAATCCAAATTTTTCCAAACTTTCATAAACCTCAAAACTGTACTTATTATGAAATAATTTAATACACTCTTCATATAAACGTGCTGGAGAAATATTACTAAGTAGTGATGACTGTTCATAGATTGCAGACTCAATCTCACTACTCAAAACAAATCTTAATTTTGATTGGAATCTAACAGCCCTAATCATACGCACAGGATCCTGCTCAAAACGTAATTTAGGATCACCAATAATATGTATTTCCTTGGTAGATATGTCTTTTAATCCACCAACATAATCAATAACCTTTTGCTGCTCAACATCATAATACAGTGCGTTAATATTAAAATCTCTACGAACCACGTCATCTTCAATATCGCCATAGCAGTTATCCCTAACAATAACACCACTTTTGGCGGTTTGTACTTTGCCAGATCTGAAGGTTGCAACTTCAATGAACTTTCGCGCTGAAAACATAACATGCACCAAACGAAAACGTCTGCCAATTAAACGAGAGCGTTTAAACAGTTTGTGCACTTTTTCGGGTTTGGCGTTAGTAGCAATGTCAAAATCTTTAGGCTCTAAACCCAATAACAGATCCCTTACACACCCACCTACCAAATACACTTCAAATCCGGCCTTTCTAATAGTGCTAACTACTTTTAATGCATCCTTGTCGAGTAATTTTTTGTCAAATTTAACGCTTTGACTAACAACTTCCATAAATTATTTACTTTAAGTGAGATAAACTTACTACTGGATTAGGAGTCCATCCGCTTTGCTGATGTTCGGCTACAACTGTTGTGTAAACACCGCCACGAACATTAAATATCGCCTTAAGACGCATAAATCTAGGATTAGTGGCCTTAACTAAATCATCAAGAATTTGATTAGTTACCGCTTCATGAAAAGCACCTTCATCACGAAAAGACCATATATACATTTTTAAAGATTTAAGCTCAACACAAGCTTTATCAGCAATATATTCTAAATGCAGTGTGGCAAAATCAGGTTGACCTGTTTTTGGACAAAGACATGTAAATTCTGGCACATCAATTTGAATAACAAAATCACGCTCAGAATTTGGATTGTCAAATACTTCTAACTCTTTACTAGGCTTGGACGACATTAAATTACTTCCTTTAAAAAATGTGAGGGTATTTTACACCCCTATAAGGCTTCTGAATAGCCTCAAACGTGCCTTACAAACTTTCCATGTCTAAAACCATAAAAAATAAAAATAAATAACAGCATAACCAAATGCACCCACCAAAGACCGACAATCGGACTAGAATCTCCATGCTCCAGAGTTGATTTGGCAATAAGAAGTGCGTTGTTGTACAAAATAAATATAACCACGCCAATTAGAACACCAAGATTTTTACCTCCTCTTGGAGATGCTTTACCTAACAATACACCTAAAATTGACAATATTAATACGCTCAAAGGTTGAGATATACGCCACTGTAATTCTGCGTTTTCTTTAAGATTATTAGAAAATATTAAATCAGTAGTTTTTTTAGCTTCTATTTTTGTGATTTTATTTACTGATTTTTGATCCTCTCCGTTAATAATCTGCAGGTCATACAGGTCAAAATCTAGGATTTTTTTATTTTTATCTGCAGGGAATCCATGATAACGTATGCCATTTCTAAGGCGCAAATAAACACTATTAGTGCTTGAATCTGTATATTTATTTGCTTGTTCGGCTAGAGTTATAACTGGCTCATCCCCAGCAACAGCATAAATAAATATTTCTTCCATATCCTGCTCAGAATTATCCGCATTTTCTACTTTCGATGCGTAAAAAACTATATCGCCATTTTTAAATTCTTGAAACTCACCCTCTTTAATAAATGAAAACTCAGATGCATTTTCGGTTCGATCCATGATCATGCCTCTTTGTTGTTTTGACCAAGGTACAGCAATGGTGCTTAAAAACAAAATGAAAATAAAAATAATAATCACTATAGGTTGAATAAACACCATAAAGTGCTTATCACCAATACCTAGAGAGTTCATAACTATGGCTTCTGAATTTTTATAAGACCTACTAATGGCTAAAATAATTGCCAAAAATAGAGATAAAGATAGGATTAAAGGTACATCTCTAATCATCTTAAAGCCAATAATTGAAAACAGGTCTTCGGTAAGTATGCCTTGTTTTAAGCTTTCTTTAACTACCAAAACTAATTGATTACCAAAAACAACCAGACCAATTACAATAAAAACTGCTGCTAGAAGCACCAGCACATTGCGCATTAAATACTTTGATATGGTACTATTTTGAAGTTTTAAAGCTTTGGCTAATACTGAACTCATGCGTTAAGTATAAACCAAATTATGTTGTTTATTTCTTTTGTGACATAGAAGCAAAGAACTCATCGTTTGTCTTGGTAAGCTTTAAGCGGTCAATCAAGAACTCTGCTGCCTCAACAGTATCCATAGGGTGTAGAATCTTCCTAAGAATCCACATTTTTTGCAACTCTTTTTCATCGGTAATAAGTTCTTCACGACGTGTGCCAGAAGCGTTAATATTTATAGCTGGGAAAATACGTTTTTCACTCAAACGTCTTTCTAAATGCAATTCCATATTACCAGTACCTTTGAACTCTTGATAAATAACCTCATCCATTTTTGAGCCAGTATCAATAAGAGCTGTAGCAATAATTGTTACACTGCCACCATTTTCAATATTCCTTGCAGCACCAAAAAAACGTTTTGGTCGTTGTAGTGCGTTTGCATCTACACCACCGGTTAACACCTTGCCTGAAGAAGGTGCCACTGTATTATAGGCGCGCGCTAAACGTGTAATTGAATCCAACAAAATAATAACATCTTTACCCTGCTCTGCACGCCTCTTGGCTTTTTGAATAACCATTTCAGCCACTTGTACATGACGCTTTGCCGGCTCATCAAATGTAGATGCAATAACCTCACCACGAACAGTTCTGGCCATCTCAGTTACCTCTTCTGGGCGTTCATCAATTAGCAATACAATGAGTTCACATTCAGGATTATTGCGTGCAATAGAAGCAGCAATATTTTGCACAATCATAGTTTTACCAGCTTTAGGAGGAGCAACCAACAACCCCCTTTGGCCTTTACCAAAAGGTGAAACCAAATCAATAACTCTTGCAGTAATATCCTCAGTGCCTCCATTACCAATTTCAAGCGTTAATCTTTCATTAGGATGGATAGGGGTTAATGAGGCAAATGGAACTCTATTCCTTACATTGTCTGGATTTTCACCATTTACTTCAGATACTTGAACCAGCGCAAAGTACTTCTCACCTTTTTTAGGGGCCCTAATCTTTCCAGTAACCAGATCACCAGTTGAAAGGTTAAATCTTCTAATTTGATTAGGTGAAATATAAATATCATCGGCGCCTGATGTGTAAGAATCATCGCTCGAACGTAAGAAACCGTAGCCATCTTGCAATACATCTAAAACACCATCTCCCAAAACTTCTTCATCATTTGCCGCTTTAGCTTTTAGGATAATAAAAATTAATGTTTGTTTTTTTGCACGAGAAATGTTTTCTGCGCCTAGAGATTGAGCTAGTTCTAGTAACTCTTCTGGTGATAGTTTTTTTAGTTCTGATAATTTCATGAATTCATCCAAATGATAATTGGTAATTATTGCCAATAAAGAAGCGCTTAAAGCAGCGCCGTAAGATTTTATTTAAACTAGCCATCAAGAAAATGACTAGTTGTTAATTTGTTATATTAAATATTTGCGTCAATAAATGCACTTAACTCAGCCTTTGAAAGTGCGCCCATTTTAGTTGCAACAACAGCACCAGCAGAAAATAACAACATAGTTGGGATTCCACGTATGCCATACTTTGGCGGGGTCTGATCATTGTCATCTACATTAATTTTTGCAATTAATACTTTGCCATCGTACTCATCAGCAATTTCGTCTAATACTGGAGCTATGGCCTTACATGGACCACACCACTGCGCCCAAAAATCCACCAAAACCACTTGTGATGAATTTATTACATCATCCTCAAAAGAGGCATCAGTAACTACTTTAATTTTATCGTTCATATTTTTTTTGTAAAGTTAATCTGAAATAGAAATAAACAGCAGAACTGCTGTATGCGGGTAAATTATATCACTTTTTCAACCTTGTGCTATTTTTTTACAACCTTTCTTCCAATTCCTCTTTAAGTTCTATTTTTTGCTTCTTACTTAACGGTTGATTTTTATTATTACTAATAAAAAAAACATCTTCAACTCTTTCACCCACGGTTGCAATTCTTGCATTAATTAAGAAAATGTCAAGTTTATAAAAAATGTGTGCAATATTTGAAAGTATGCCTTGTTTATCAATCACATTAACACTTAACTGGGTTAGGTTCCATTTTCTATTAGTAGAGAAGTCAATCTTCGTTTTATGATCAAAATGACGATGAATAAACTTATCGCTAACCTCTTTAATGTCTATATCTGTATTGTTTAGTTCGTCTTCTATTTCTTGACTTATATTAATCCCATCAAGTGCTCTATCTTGCAATACGCTTATAGTATTGTAAGCTTTCTTGTCCTTTGTGGTTAAAATCCTAGCATCTACAACATTAAGCCCTAACCTCTCAAGAATACTAACAATTTTAAAAAACAATCCTTTTGAGTCATTACTATATACAAAAATATCGACAACATTATGTTCTGATAATTTTGATGCAATTACTGAGTCTTTATTTGCATTCTTAGTAACTAGATATAAATGCCATAAAATATCATTAGTCTCATAACGTAGGAAGTAATCCTTTGGCAAAGTTGCAAGTATTCTTTCCACTTCGCTCATTTGATAACCATGAGCTATAGACTCCTCTATAACCATCTGTTTTGCGGCCTTAATTTGTTGACTCATACTAGGAGACTTACCCTTGCCTCCTTCTAGTTGTTTTTTAGCCTTATAAAACAACCTCTTCAGCAGAGAGTCTTTCCAATTGTTCCATAAATCACTTTTAGTGGCGCGTATATCAGCAACTGTAAGTAAATATAAAAATTCTAAAAATTCTATAGATTTAACTTCATCAACAAAATCATCAACGACTTCAGGATCATCAATATCTTCTTTTTGAGCAACATGAGACATTAATAAATGCTTTGCAACTAAATTAGAAACCAAATCAGTATCTTTAGGATTTAACTGATGGTGTCTACAGAACTCATTCACATCTTTTGATCCTAGCTTAGCATGGTCGCCACCCCTACCCTTAGCAATATCATGAAACAGTCCAGCTAGTAATAGCAACTCTGGTTTGTGCACCTTCTGTGCAATTTCACTACACAATTCAAACTCTTTGTTAAACTCAGGAATAAAAAACCTTCTAAGGTTACGAATAACAAAAAGTGTGTGTTGATCTACAGTATATGCGTGAAATAAATCATACTGCATAAGTCCCATTATCTTTCCAAATGCTGGAATATAGCGCTCTAAAACTCCATAGCGATTCATAAGCTTTAGAGCTTTATTAATACCGTGCTCTTGTTGTAATAATTCAATAAACAAACGATTGTTATCACGCTTTTTAAAATAATCATTATCAATTATATTAATGTTTATTTGCATACGCCTAAGTGTTCCAGCACTAACGCCACGCACATAATTATGCTTTGCAATTAATAAAAATATCTCAATAAATGCAGAAGGATTGTCAATAAATACACTGTTATTTGTAATTTGAATGTATCCATATTTAATTATGAAACGATCATTCAAGCTTTGAGTGTTGAGAATTTTATCTTCTAATAGTTGTAATAAAATATCATTCAAACGTGAAACTTTAGTTACAATTTGATAATAATCTTTCATTAGGCTTTCAACTGCCATAGAGTCACTATCAGCATATCCAAGCATATCAGCTAATTGTTTTTGATATTGAAACAATAATCTATCTTCTCGATGATTAGCAACAACATGCAATGCAAATCTGATTTTCCATAAAAACAGCTGTGCTGTTTTTAATAAATCATATTCGCTAGTAGTTAAATAATTCTTGTCTACAAGCTCGAATAGAGTATTAACATCAAAATACCATTTTGCCACCCAAGCAACTGTTTGAAAATCTCTAAGCCCTCCTGGGCTTTCTTTTACATTTGGCTCTAAATTGTATGCGGTATTGGAAAAACTAATATGACGATTATGCTGCTCTTTTTGTTTCTCTACAAAAAAAGACTGTGAGGACCAATCGCTTGAATTAATCATTGCTTTCATTTTTAAAAATAATGATTCTTTGCCTAGGATTATGCGCGACTCTAATAAATTAGTAACCACACTGAGATCTTTAATTTCACACACGCAGTCTTTAATATCTCTAGTGGAGTGTCCAACTTCAAGTCCAACATCCCATAGAAATGTTAAAAACTTAGATATAGTTTCTTTGTGTTTATTATGAGAGTTATTTGGAATAAGTATTAAAAGGTCAATATCAGAATACAAGTGCAATTCAGACCTACCGTAACCACCGACTGCAACTAAGCATATGCTAGAGCTCATATCGAACCCTTGCCAGATATCTTTAAGTAGGCTGTCTATTTTGTTTGATCTGGAAACAACAAGGTCTTCAACTAATTCTGGGGATTTTAAAAAATCATCCTTTAATGTCTCTTGTAATTTTTTATACCTAGTTTTAAACTCATCTAGATTCATTGTTAGATGATAACCAATTTAGCTGTATTTTTGAGAAATATAATCAAGAGCCATATTTAGTCGCATCAATACCCTCTCTTTTCCAACCAACTCAGCAACCACATCAATACTTCCAGCGTTACCATTGCCACTTAATGCCAATCTAAATGGCTGTCCAACTTTGCCAAAACCAACTTTGAGTTCAGAGCAAATTTCTTTGACAACGTTGTGAATATTTTCAGCCGAGAAATCATCCAAATCATCCAACTTACTAAAAAGTGTTTCAATTATATTTTTAGAATCTGGCTTAAACTGTTTTTTGGCTAGTTTTTCATCAAATTCATTAAAGTCTTGATAAAACATTTTCATACCATTAGTCATTTCCACTAAGGTTTTACTACGCTCTTGTAAAGAATTAACAACTTTATTAATATCAGGACCATTATCAACATCAATAGATTGTTGATTTATATGCCACTCTAATTGGCTAACTAAATTCTCAATACTAGAGTTTTTAATATATTCTTGGTTTAGCCAAATAAGCTTGTCTTGATTAAAGCTTGCTGAAGACTTATTTATGTCTTTCAAATCAAACAGCTCTATCATTTCTTCAATTGAAAATATTTCTTGATCACCGTGCGACCAACCAAGCCTAACTAAATAATTAAGCAGCGCCTCAGGTAAAAAACCATCATCCCTATAAGCCATAACACTAACAGCCCCATGACGCTTTGAAAGTCTAGCCCCGTCACCACCAAGGATCATTGGTAAATGTGCAAATTCTGGTAAATTCCATCCTAGAGCTTGATATAAATTAATCTGTCTGGGGGTGTTATTAATATGATCATCTCCACGAATTACATAATCAATTTCCATATCGTGATCATCAACCACAACGGTTAGATTATAAGTTGGAGTGCCATCACTACGAGCAATAATTAAATCATCTAACTCTTGATTAGAGATTGAAATTTTTCCCTTCACTAAATCATTAAAAACTACATATGAGTCCTGTGGATTTTTAAAGCGTACAACTCCAGAATCCAGGTTTTTATCTCGACAGCATCCATCATATTTGGCTTTTTCACCTTTTGCCATTAGATCTTCGCGTAAGCTTTGCAAGCGCTGTTTTGAGCACTCACAATGATAGGCCTTGCCTTCATCTAGCAATTGATTAACAATATTTCTATATCTTTCAAATCTTTTAGTTTGATAGTATGGACCTTCATCATTATCAAGACCAAGCCAGCTCATACCATCAAGAATTGCATCAACTGATGCCTGGGTTGAGCGCTCAAGATCAGTATCTTCGATGCGTAGTACAAACTTACCATTTTGTTTTCTAGCCCATAGCCAAGCAAATAATGCGGTCCTAGCACCGCCAATATGTAAGTACCCTGTTGGGGAAGGGGCAAATCTTGATTTCATAATAATATTTTTATTCTATGGAGTGTTAATTTCTGAAGCTTTGTCATACCAATATTGGGCTTTTTCTAAATCCTGCTCAATTTCTTTGCCATCTTCATACAGCATTCCTAATGTATACATTGGTCCAGGAATATTAAATTCTGCACCTTTTTCAAACCACTTGATGGATTTAGCAATATCTTTTTTAACACCCTCTCCAGTCATATATGCTACACCAATCATATGATGAGCAAATGCATGCCCCTTTTCAGCAGCTAGAATAAAATTTTCAAACCCTAAAGCTTGATTTTCAACCATACCCAATCCATTCATTTGCATCATACCAACACGCCACAAAGATTCAGCATCTCCCTGTGTTGCCAATGGTGACAACAATTCATATGCCATAGTAAAATTTTTTGAATCAAATGCAGCTATACCGCTCGATAAATCTGCATTATATATGTCTGTATTATCAGAATTTGACATATATTTCTCCAATATAAAAAGTAAATAATTTTACACGGTAATAACAACAACTTGCCAGACTCACACATATAATTTGCTCAATAACGATTGTGTATAATTGAGCAAATAATCACTAAGCAAACGTTGTTATTTAAGTGGAATTCAACCAGCAAGAAAACAATCAAAACAGTATTATTTCTGTAGAAAATAACACGGTTAGACTAGCGCATACAAAATTAAATACCCCTTGTTTTATTTCTAATAATTATTTTTGTGAAGTTGATATAAACAGCCTTGATGATATTAGCAAAATATCTTTATTTCCTCTAGCAAATAAAGATGATATAAACCTGCTAATTATTGGAACTGGAACTACTTCAAAATTTCTACACCCTAAGCAGCAAGTGTTAATTCAACAAATGGGAATTGGTACAGAAACTATGAACAGCGAAGCAGCCTGTAGGAGTTTTAACTTGCTTCTATCAGACGCAAGACCAGTTGGGATAATACTACTGTGAAAACGCCAACTATAAAACAAGTGCGTCACTATTGGCATTATTTCAAAATGGACACCCCACTATTTCTACTACTAATAGCAATAAGTAGTTTTGGACTTATAGTGCTTTATTCTGCATCAGCAGGATCAATGCAAACACTATATAAACAAATATTTCACTTTGCATTGGCAATAGGCGCCATGCTAATTATTGCACAAATACCTCCATATCAATTTAAACGTTTCTCACCATATTTAATGTTGTTTGGTATTTTTTTATTAATACTAGTACTGCTATTTGGCTCTAAAAGTGGTGGAGCTCAGCGCTGGCTAGACCTTGGTTTTGTGCGTTTTCAGCCATCTGAAATTATGAAAATTATTGTTCCTATTGCCATTGCATCCATTCTTAGCGAGAAAACCATGCCACCAAAACCACTGCCTATACTGCTATCAGTAATCTCTATTGCTGTTATCGTACTATTAATAGCCAGACAACCAGATTTAGGAACATCACTACTTATTGGTGCATCAGGATTTTATGTGTTGTTTTTTTCTGGAATTAGAATTCAGATAGTACAAAACAACTACTTAAATCTATCACTAATTTTTTCATTTATTGTTGGTGGTGCATACATTGCCTGGAACTACCTACTAATAGCATATCAAAAAAAGCGCATTATAACAATGATAGATCCAAGCTCTGATCCTTTGGGCTCTGGATATCACATCTTACAATCAAAAATAGCGATTGGCTCAGGAGGACTTATAGGGAAAGGCCTAGAACAAGGATCGCAATCTCAACTAAACTTTCTACCTGAACATACAACAGACTTTATTTTTGCAGTTATTGCTGAAGAATTAGGTTTTATAGGTGTAATATTCTTACTTATTTTATATGGCTTAATTATTTATCGATGCCTGGTAATCTCTTTCGAATCAGAAGATAACTTTTCAAAACTATTAGGTGCAAGTCTTACATTGATATTCTTCACCTATGTGTTTGTCAATATTGGTATGGTTTCTGGACTCCTTCCAGTGGTCGGAGTCCCATTGCCACTTATAAGCTATGGAGGATCGTCACTCATAACACTAATGTCTAGTTTTGGCATTATTATGTCAATTCGCAAGCATAAAATTCCAAGATATTTACAAACTTAAATGCGTATTCTTATCATAATAGCAACTGTATTTTCAAGCTCCATACTAGCTAAGACTCTGCCAGCTACCAACTTTCAAACTACTCACAACTTTATTGATAAGATGGTAAAGCAACATAGATTTGACAAGAATGAACTGCTATTTATTTTCTCTAAAGTTGAACTTAAAGTTGCAGAAAAAAAATCAAAGAAATCTAGTAAGAAGCCAGCAAAAAAATCAAAAACTATGTCTTGGGATAAGTATAAATCTTTATTTATTACTGATCAGCGTATCAATGATGGAATTAAGTTTTGGCAAGACAACTTAACAACACTTAAACGTGCAGAAAACAAGTATCACATACCAGCAGAAATAATTGTTGCAATTTTAGGTATTGAAACTAACTATGGAAATAAAAAAGGTACGCACCCAACATTAGAAACACTAGCAAAACGTGCGTTTGGCAACTACCGTAGAAAAAACTTCTATCAAAAAGAATTGGAAGAATTTTTACTTATGTCACGTGAAAATAATATGCCACCTCTAGCTGTTAAAGGATCATATGCTGGTGCTATGGGATATCCACAATTTATATCTAGTTCGTATCGTTATTATGCAGTTGACTTTAACCTTGATGGCAAGGTTGACCTATTCTCAGATCCGGTAGATGCAATAGGATCAATTGCTAATTATTTTGACAAACATCAATGGCACAATGACGGTGAATTCGCAAGACCTATTGCAATTAACAAAGCAATGAAGAAATTTGCTAAAAATTCAACTAATAAACCTAAAAAAAATGCTAAGTATTGGCGTAACAAAGGTTTTAATATTGATAAAGACATACAAGATAAAACCAAAATTGCATTTATCAGTCTGCCGCAAGACGTTATTAATGAAACCTGGCTAACTTTTTGGAATTTTTACGTACTAACTCGTTATAATCACGATAACAGGTATGCTATGGTTGCTTACCAACTATCAGATAAATTAAAGCAAAAATTTAACTAATAAAATTATCAATAAATTATGAATTATCAATCACTTATAAAACCTATAGTTATATCAATTATAACTATAGGTCTAAACACACAAGCAGCAATTTTTATAACCCCAAAAGCACCCGATATTAAAGCAGCGGCCTACAGCATACTTGATTACAATTCTGGTGAAATTATTGCTAATAACAATCAACATGACAAACGTGCTCCAGCAAGTTTAACCAAGCTAATGACAGCCTATGTTGTATTTCAACTAATCAACGATGGACGTGCTAGCCTGGAAGATGATGTGCGTATTAGTAAAAAAGCCTGGAAAACTGGCGGATCAAAAAGTTTTATAGAAGTTGGTAAAAATATAAAACTAGAGGCTCTACTTAAGGGCATGATTATTCAATCCGGCAACGATTCAGCAGTCGCTTTAGCTGAGCACATTGCTGGAACTGAAGGAACTTTTGCTACATATATGAATGAGTATGCTCAACAATTAGGCATGAAAAACTCACGCTTTGAAAATGCATCAGGCTTACCGCATAAAGATCAGCATACGACAGCGTATGATATGGCTATTTTAGCAGCGGCATCTATTAGAGACTTCCCGCAATTCTATCCATGGTACTCACAAAAAGAATTTACTTATAACGGCATTAAACAACGCAATCGAAATAAATTATTGTGGAGTGACAGCACTGTTGACGGGCTTAAAACCGGCTTTACCAAAAAAGCAGGATACAACCTAGTGGCAAGCGCCAATCGTATGGATATGCGTCTTGTATCTGTTGTTCTTGGATCAACTGGAGTAGATGCAAGAACCTCTCAGACCCAAAAAATCCTTGATTATGGATTCCGCTTTTTTGAAACCCAAACAATTAAAAATATAACTAAAGATGTGGCTGTATCTGGAGCAAAAAAAGATACTATAAAAGTAGGAACTAAAGGTATTAGCAATATAACTCTAGCACGCGGACAATACAAGCTTTCAGACAAGGTAATTCAACTTAATGAAGGGCTTTCTGCACCAATAAAAAAGGGGGATGCAGTAGGAAGGATGCTAATAAAATTTGAAGGGAAAACTATAGCCAAAGTACCAATAATTGCACTTGAAGATACTGCTGAGGCAGGTTTTTTTGCTAAGATCTGGAACTGGATATTGTCATTATTAGGGCTTTAATGGTCTTTCTTAACGGCAAGTTCATTGAAAAAGACAAAGCCTCTATTTCCGTTATGGATAGAGGTTTTTTGTTTGGAGATGGTGTTTATGAGGTAATACCTGTTTACAACGGTAAGATTTTTCGCCTTCATCAGCATCTAAAGCGCCTGCAAAACAGCCTAGACTCAGTAAAAATTAACAACCCATATAACGATAAAAAATGGGGTGAAATCCTAAATAAGCTCACCAAGCTACATGGCAACAACCCTCAATCACTTTACTTGCAAATAACTCGTGGAGTGGATGTTGAGCGTAAACATAGCTTTAATGACTTAAATCCAACCGTATATATACAATCAAGCTCTTTAAAACCTAAAACTAAGCAAGAGTTAATAAGTGGCTATAACGCAATTAGCAGTGAAGATATTCGCTGGAATAGATGTGATATCAAATCAACATCCTTGCTTGCAAATATTATGTATTCACAAAAAGCAAAAGAAAACAATGTTGAGGAAGTGATACTGCATCAAAACCAGCAAATAACCGAAGGTGCCACTTCCAATGTATTCATGCTTAAAAATAAAACCTTATTCACCCATCCAATAGATAATCATATTTTATCCGGAATTACTCGTGATTTAGTTATAGAGAGTGCAAGCTCTTGCAACATAAGCATTAAAGAAGTTGCATTTTCAATAAAAGACATGCTTAGTGCTGACGAGTTGTGGATTTCAAGCTCAACTCGTGAGATTATGCCAATTGTCAAAGTTGACAACAACTTGATAAACAATGGTAATGTTGGCAATACTTGGGAATGTGTTTATGATAATTATCAGAAGTTAAAAAATGCCTGACAAGCGCCTGGACTCACTAAATGACTGGTTAGAAAATTTCTTTGGTGATGAAAATTTTGTCATATCAAAAGCCAGTGACGATGCTAGCTTTCGTCGCTACTTTAGAATTGAACGCAGCAATTCAACGTTTATTGCTATGGATGCACCGCCAAAACAAGAGAACAGTTCACAATTTTTACTTATTGCTAAGCTTTTAAACAACAACAATATACATGCCCCAAAAATAATCCAGGCAGATTTAACAGATGGATTTTTATTATTAGAAGACCTTGGATCCAGTACATTTTTAGACACTTTAAAGGGAAAATTTAACACCAACTTATACAAATTAGCAATTGATATATTGATTGAAATTCAATCCATAGATACTCAAAATATCAATCTTCCAAGCTACAATTCTGAAATACTAAATACTGAAATGCAATTACTAATTGACTGGTATTTGCCAAAAGAATTAAGCTCTAAACAAAGTAATAATCTTAAAAAAATATTTAAAATACTAATTGATAACTCACTGAACTCCGGGCAAGTGCTTGTGCATCGTGACTATCACTGTCGCAATCTTATGTTTATAAATGATAATGACCTAGGGGTGATCGATTTTCAAGATGCTGTAATTGGATCAAATACTTATGACTTGTGTTCACTATTAAAAGATGCATACTTTGAACTGAATCAAGAGCAATTACAAACACTACTTAAATACTTTTACAATAAATCAAACATCTCTACTAAATTTACAGACTTTATAAAACAATTTGAACTTATGGGATTACAACGACATTTAAAAATACTTGGAATTTTTAAACGTTTATCAATTAGAGATGGTAAACACCAGTACCTAGAAGATATACCACTAGTTAAAAAATACGCTTTACAAATAGCCAATAAATACCCAGAATTTTCCATACTTAAGGAAATCCTATGATTGCTATGATCTTAGCAGCCGGTCTTGGTCAGAGAATGATGCCACTAACCAAAAATACACCAAAACCTCTTATAGAGGTAAAGGGCATAAAGCTTATCGAGCACTCAATTAATGCACTTAAAAAAGCTGAAATTACCGATATAGTTATAAATATTTCATACCTTGGAGAACAGATTAAATCGTATCTTGGTAATGGTAAAAAATTTGGCGTTAGCATCACTTATAGTGACGAATCAGAAGGAGCTCTGGAAACTGCTGGTGGCATTATTAAGGCACTTCCATCTTTGGGAGATAAGCCATTTATAGTTATAAATAGTGATGTTTTGTGTGAATATGACTTATCCAAACTAAAACTGCCAATTGGGTCATTAGCGCACCTGGTTCTAGTTGACAACCCTAAGCATAACCCGAATGGAGATTTTTCCCTTGCAAATGAACACCAAATAATAAATTCAACAACCAAAAGTTATACTTTTTCCGGTATTGGTATATATCATCCAAATTTGTTCAAAACACATAAAAATACCAAAGGCAAACTTCCACTTTACCCCATTCTTAAAGAAGCTATTATCAATGTTCAGCTTAGTGGCGAGTATTTTGATGGAATTTGGCAAGATGTAGGCACTCCAGAGCGCCTGGAGTTAGCTAATAACTCATAAAACAGCCTACAAAGAAATTAACTAAATTATGTCTTTTTATCAAAAACCTAATCATTTAATTCGCGTAAAATAAATTCTGGTAGTACTAAGGGTACTCCTACAATGAATGGTTATGAATCCCGCCAGGTCCGGAAGGAAGCAACGGTAATAATTTTTTTATGTGTTGGATGTTATTCTTGGTGCTGCCACTTTTAATTTATTTCTTTTAGTATGAGTGAGCATTATCAAGTTCTAGCCCGCAAATATCGTCCACATACGTTTGGCGAATTGGTAGGCCAAACTCACGCTAAAAAAACTCTAATTAACGCTCTTGATGCCAATAATTTGCATCATGGTTTTTTATTTACTGGTACTCGTGGAGTTGGTAAAACCACTATTGCCAGAATCTTTGCTAAATCAATTAACTGTGAGGCTGGTGTAAGCTCAACCCCATGTGGAAAATGTACCACTTGCATTGAAATTGACAAAGGTCAGTCGGTTGATTTAATTGAGCTTGATGCTGCATCACACACTGGTGTAGATAACATGCGTGACATTTTAGAAAATGCACAATATATGCCAACTAAAAATCGTTATAAGATCTATCTTATTGACGAAGTACACATGTTATCTAAAAGTAGCTTTAACGCTCTACTTAAAACTTTAGAAGAACCGCCAGAACATGTTAAATTCCTATTGGCAACAACTGATCCACAAAAACTTCCAGTTACAGTGTTATCGCGTTGTTTGCAATTCAGCTTAAATAAGCTTACTCATGATGAAATTCTAGGTCAGCTAAAGTTTATTATGGATGCGGAAAAACTAACTTATGAAGAATCTGCTCTTGCTCAAATTGCTGATTTCGGTAACGGATCAATGCGTGATGCACTAAGTTTATTAGATCAGTCCATCTCTTATGGTAACGGCTCTGTTACCAATAAAGATATTAAAAATATGCTCGGATTAGTGCATCATGATGACATTGTCATTCTAGCAAAACATTTGTTTAATCAAGATGCAACGGCTGTTATAGATTTTATTAAAGAACTTTCACATCGAGGTGAAAATCTCACAAATGCACTTAGAGATTTAAGCTCTTTATTTCATCAAGTATCTATTGCTCAAATTATAAACAATGAGCAGGATTCTGAAGACATAAAAACTCTATCCAATAATATATCTAATCAAGATCTGCAAATTTTCTATCAAATGGCAATCAACGGCGTAAAAGATATGGCCCTAGCACCATCTGAGCAGATCGGATTTGAAATGACACTACTAAGAATGATTGCATTCCATAGTGAAATAGCAACACAATCTAAACAGAACCAAACAACAGTCCAGTCGGAAAAAAAAACTCTAAAAATCAAACCTAAGGGCAAGATAACCCCCTCTAACAAGGAAACAAGTAAAAATACAAAGAACAAAATAGAAGTCTCTAGTTTGCCTAGTATTAGCAATCAACAACAATGGGAAGAGTTAAGTAAAACCATAATATTCAATGGTGGAGCCCAAGTGTTGATAAAAAATACAATATTTGATAACATTAACGAATCAACACTTACGCTCACGCTTGATGAGCAGTTTGCCAATTTACTTAGCAATCATGTACAAAAAAGCATTCTTTCAACGCTTAGAAAGAGTTTTGCCAACTTAAATCTAATAATCAAAATAGGCAAGCCGAAAACTCAAACTTTAGCACAAAAAGAAGCGCGAATACAAAATGAAAGAACTGCCAAAATACAAAAACAGTTTTTAGGCGATAAAATAGTACAAAAATTAGAACAAACTTTTAATACAAAAGTTGACATTAAATCAATAAAGGAGGTTGAAAATGTTTAAAGGCGGAATGGCTGGAATGATGAAAAAAGCTCAGGAAATGCAGGACAACATGCAAAAGGCACAAGAAGAAATCAAAAATATGACTGCTACTGGAAAGGCAGCTGGTGGCGCTGTCGAAATAACTATTACTGGTGAGCATAATGCTACTGACATTAAAATTGATGATAGTGTTATGAGTGACAAAGAGATGCTTGAAGATTTAATTCTAACCGCTGTAAATGATGCAGTTAAACAAATCTCTAATACTTCCAGTGTAAAAATGAAAGATGCCACTGGAGGTATGAAAATTCCAGGCGGAATGAACCTGCCATTTTAAAAATTTGAATAGTTAATATACAAACTTAATAATGATCGAATCACTCAATAAAGCTTTTTGTGCACTACCTGGAGTTGGTAGTAAAACCGCGCAACGCTTTGTTTATCATCTATTAGAGCGCAATCGTGATGGAGGAATGGAGCTTGCTAAAGCACTAGAGAATGCTATGGAGCATGTTAAACATTGCTCATCATGTAGAACTCTTAGTGAAAAAGATATTTGCAATATTTGTGCTAACGAAGTACGCGACTCATCACAATTATGTGTCGTAGAAACTCCAACCGATATTCATGCTATTGAGCAAAGTGGCATTTATAAGGGCAAATATTTTGTTCTTAGTGGCTACCTCTCACCTATAGACGGAATTGGGGCTGCAGAATTAGGAATGGATGATCTAGAGAAAAAACTTCAAGATAAAAATATCAATGAAATTATTTTAGCAACTAATGCCACAGTAGAAGGTGAAGTGACTGCGCATTATATAAGCAACATGGCTAAACAATTTGATATCCAAATTACTCGTATTGCACATGGAATTCCTATTGGTGGCGAGTTAGAGTATGCCGATATAAACACAATTGCGCATGCATTATCGGGTAGAAAAAATTATGATTGATTTATTCAATCATTGGGACGATATATATAAATCCAAAGATCATAAAAAAACCAGCTGGTATCAACAACATTCAACCATATCGTATGATTGGATACTAGATATCGCCACTCAAGATGATGCAATTATTGATGTTGGTTGCGGTGTGTCAGTACTGACAGATAATTTACTAGAAAAAGGCTATACAGATATATCTTTATTAGAACTTTCTACAAGCGCACTTAATACTACAAAATCAAGGCTTAAAAAACATAGTAACAAACTTACTTTTTATAATAAAAATATATTAGATTTTAATACTGGTAAAAAATTTAAATTTTGGCATGATCGTGCAGTTTTCCATTTTTTAACTAATAATAAAGACCAGCAAATATATATTGAAAAACTTTATAAACATCTTAATAATAATGGATTTTTCTTACTTTCTACATTCTCCCCAGATGGCCCTAAGGAATGCTCTGATCTTAATATTGTTCAATATGACGTCAATAAAATCACCAAGTTGCTAGGAGATAAATTCAAACTTATTAAATCCACATTTGAAATGCACCAGCACCCTAATGGTAGTAAACAAAATTTTAACTATTTTCTTTTACAGAAAGTATAAAAAACTACTCAAATATAAGCGTTGCCACAATTGACCTGGCTCCACTACGATCACGATGTTCATTTAGATATATACCCTGCCAAATGCCTATATTAAGCTTACCAGAAGTAACTGGTACATTCAAACTTGAACCAATAATAGACGATTTAATATGTGCAGGCATATCGTCTGCACCTTCATACGTATGCAAATAATATGACTTATCATCACACAAGTCAGTAAAGAAGCTTTCCATATCTACGCGCACACTTGGATCAGCATTTTCATTAATACTAAGTGACGCGCTCGAATGTTTAATGAATAATTCTAAAGTGCCAAGTTTGGCTGTTGACAAAAATGGAATTTGCCTAATAATCTCATCAGTAACAAGATGAAATCCTCGTGGTTTGGCATCTAGAGTAATTTCACATTGTTTAATTTGCATTATTAAGTAACTCTTGTGGTCTTATCTTTATCATCCCAATAATTAGCCTTGTCTTTCAAAATCCAACGCACGCCACCTTTTGGATCTTTAACATCGCCTTTGTATCTTGGAATAATATGCACATGCAAGTGTTTAACGCTCTGCCCTGCGGCTTCGCCATTGTTAATACCAATATTATATGCATCAGGTGAATATTCATCATCAAGAATTTTCTTGGCTTTTTGTATTGCCCTGCCAATAGCTAAAATTTCATTTTCTGTAGCTTCAAAATAAGTAGCGAAATGACGCTTTGGAATAACCAAGGTATGCCCAGGAGATGCTGGATAAGTGTCAATAAATGTTATGGTGTATTCACACTCAAGAATAACCCTCTCATCTCTTAATTTACAAAAAATACACTTGTCACTCATTATTTACTCTATTTACAAAAATGGTGGAATTTTATACAAATAGTTGTTATTTTTCAATAATAACTTTATCTGCTCGTAACTCTTGCTTAGTATTATTCTCATCCAAAAATATTAAAAACTCTGCGCCGGATTTAGTCACAATGTCCAACGGTTTGATAATTTGTGATTCTTTATTTATAACCACCCTAATTGACTGTCCGCGCATAATAACTAGTTCGTAAGTACTGTGGTCTGCGCATGATATTTTTTGATAATATGTGCTCATATATTTATTACCTTTCAGTTATTGACTTCTCTGCAAATAACAAAAACATAATTGTTGATATTCCGCTTGATGCAAATATCATTGCCATTACCATTATTTGATATCGCGCCGCAATAAGTGGAGATACTCCAGATAAAATCTGACCAGTCATCATTCCTGGAAATGACACCAATCCTACTGCAAACAATGAATTAATAACTGGAATTAAAGCTGTTTGTAATGCAACCCTGCGAGCATTAACATAATCGACACCTCTTGAAATCTCAGATGCAAGCCTTTCTGCTGCAAGAGATACACTAGTCATACTATTTGCAAATATCATTCCTGCAATTGGAATCGAATATTTTGGAAAATACCATTTATCTAGCTCTAACACCACCAATATAACAATTAAAAAGACCACGCCACCGCCAATGGCTATCGACAGTAATGATTGTTTGTATAAAACCAATCTTTTGTCTTTAACTGTATCAAGTGCTATCCAGCTAGATGCAAAAACCATTATAGAAATAATTCCAAATACTATCCACGCACTATCTGATGCAAAAATATATGCCAGAAAATAACCAACCAGCAATAATTGTGAAAGCATTCGAGCCAATGCATAAATGGCATTACCAGCTTGCAATGACCACTTAAACAAAATATAGACAACAAATACAACTGGTATAAAAGTTAAACTTAGATTTGCTAACGATATACTAGAAACAACATCGCTCATTACGTATCTATAATAATTTAAGTTTTTCGGTGCGACTCATATTTTTAATCTCATATTCACGCTTTAAGGCACTACTTTTATCACCAGTAAGCTCTTTATATACCAAGGTGCAAGGCCCATGAGCTTGAGTATATTTAGCCCCACCTTTAATTTCACCGTTATGCTGTCTAATGCGCTTGGCAAGATTGTTGCTAATTCCACAATATAGAGAATTATTTGCACATCTTAATAAATACACAAAGTAGCTTTTATTATCCAAATGAATCCTTGATATATTGTATAATTCACAAGTTTAATCCATCTTTATACGTTAATGGAAAAAACCTACAATCCTGAACAAATTGAAGCCAAATACCGCTCACTTTGGGAAGACAGAAATCTATTCTCATCAGATTCAAATTCTACTAGCGAAAACGCCTACTCAATTATGTTGCCGCCGCCAAACGTTACTGGCTCGTTGCATATGGGTCATGCATTCCAACACACCATTATGGATGTGCTTACGCGCTATCATCGCGGCAAAGGCGACCAAACTCTTTGGCAACCAGGCACAGACCATGCTGGTATTGCAACACAAATGGTGGTTGAGCGCCAACTAGCTGCAAAAGATATCACTAGACACGACGTAGGTCGTGATGCCTTCATTGATAAGATTTGGGAATGGAAAGAACAATCAGGTGGAACTATCACCTCACAAATGCGCAGACTCGGTGCATCTGTTGACTGGGAAAGAGAGCGTTTCACAATGGATGAAGGTCTATCTGATGCAGTTAAAAAAGTGTTTATTCAGCTTTATAAAGAAGATTTAATCTATCGTGGCAAACGCCTAGTCAACTGGGATCCTGTACTACACACTGCTGTATCTGATCTTGAAGTTATTAGCACTGAAGAACAAGGATCGCTATGGCATATGCGCTACCCTATTACTGAATCAAATGAGGTAATGGTGGTTGCAACAACGCGTCCTGAAACAATGTTAGGTGATAGCGCAGTAGCTGTTCACCCAGATGACTCTCGTTATACACACCTTATCGGAAAAACCATTGACCTACCCTTAACCAATCGTCAAATTAAGATTATCGCCGATGATTATGTAGATATGGAGTTTGGAACAGGTTGTGTGAAAATTACCCCTGCTCATGACTTTAATGACTATGAAATGGGTCAGAGACATGATTTAGAAATTATTAACATCTTAACTGATGATGCCAAAATTAACGACACAGTAAAAAGTGATTATATTGGTATGGATCGTTTTGAAGCAAGAAAACAAATAGTCAAGGATCTTAATGAGAAAGGTTTACTGGAAAAAATTGAGCCACACAAGTTAATGGTGCCAAGGGGTGACAGAACCAATGCGGTGATTGAACCTTATATGACCGACCAGTGGTTTGTAAAAATAGCACCTCTAGCCGAACCTGCTATTGATGCAGTTAAAAATGGTGATATTCGCTTTGTTCCAGAAAACTGGAACAAGACCTATTTTAACTGGATGGACAACATTCAAGATTGGTGCATATCAAGACAAATTTGGTGGGGTCATCGTATTCCTGCCTGGTACGACACCAATGGCAATATCTTTGTTGCCAACTCACTAGAAGAAGCACAAGAACAAGCTGGTAAGGATGTCGAACTAACTCAAGATAATGATGTTCTTGATACTTGGTTTTCATCTGCCCTATGGCCATTTTCAACACTAGGATGGCCTGAAAAAACACCCGAACTTTCACGCTTCTATCCTACTGATGTTTTAGTAACTGGATTTGACATTATCTTTTTCTGGGTTGCCAGAATGATTATGTTTGGGCTTAAATTTGCAGGTGATGTACCATTTAAAGACATTTATATTACTGGCCTCATTCGTGATGGACAGGGGCAAAAAATGTCCAAATCAAAAGGCAATGTACTTGACCCTATTGATCTAATTGATGGTATTTCTTTAAAAGATTTACTTGAGAAACGCACTCAAGGCATGATGCAGCCAAAAATGGCAGCAAAAATCAAAAAACAAACTCAAAAAGAATTTGCAGATGGCATTCCAGCCTTTGGTACTGACGCGCTACGCTTTACTTTTGCAGCTCTAGCCTCGTTTGGTCGTGACATTAAATTTGATTTAAAGCGTGTTGAGGGCTATAGAAACTTCTGTAATAAACTTTGGAACGCTTCTCGTTTTGTATTAATGAAGCTTGAAGGTGAAACCATTGATGCTAGCGCTCAAATCTCTACATCAGATAAATGGATTTTATCGCGTCTACAAAATACTAAAACTAAAGTTGAAAAACACTTAAATGATTATCGACTTGATTTAATGAGTCAAGAGTTATATGAATTTGTTTGGCATGACTATTGTGACTGGTATCTTGAGCTTTCCAAGCCACTATTACAAGACGATAAAACCAAGGCGGGCACACAAGCCACTTTAATCAAAGTGCTTAACGAAATTGTAACTTTGCTTCACCCTATCGTTCCATTTATTACTGAAGAGATTTTTGAGCAATGTAATGCAATCACTGGCAATGAAAATAATAGTCTAATGACACAAGCTTACCCAGAGGTTGAAAAAGATTTAGCATCAAATGAGGCAGAAAAACAAATCAAATGGTTGCAAACTTTTATTCTAGGAATTCGTCAAATTCGCGGTGAAATGAATATATCGCCTAATAAGCCATTATCTTGCTTTGTACAAAACTTTAGTGATACTGACGAGCAATATTTATCCAACAACAGTAGTATCTTAAGCGCTTTAGCCAAAATGGAAGATATTGCCAAACTTGATAATACCGTTGAGGCGCCTGAATCTGCCACCGCACTAGTAGGTGATATGAAAATATTTATTCCGCTAGCTGGACTAATAGATAAAGACCAAGAAATTGCACGCCTTAACAAAGAGATTGAAAAATTAGACAAACAGAAGATACAGTTTGAGGGTAAATTAAACAATGAGAAGTTTGTATCTGGAGCTCCTGAAAAAATTGTCAATGTTGAGCGTGAGCGACTAACATCGACATTATCAGCAATTACTGATCTTACTGAACAATTAGAAAAAATATCCAAACTATGATAAGAGTTAAATATCTAATTACTGTTTTGTTACTAACTACATCGATTGTTAGTGCGGAATCGTTTGTTTATATTACTGATCAAGTAGATATACCTATGCGTAGTGAAAAATCATTTGGTGATAATATTTTACGCTCACTATCATCTGGCTCAAAAATGTCAATACTTCAAGCTACAGAAGATGGATGGACTCAAGTTAAATTTGAAGAAACAACCGGATGGATTATTTCTAGATATTTAGATAACAACCCGCCAGCTAGAGAACAACTAGAAAAACTAAAACAAACTCATAGTGCTAACAAATTATTAATAACTAAGCAAAATAAGCGCAATAAAGAGTTTGAAATAGAGGTTAAAAATTTAAAATCAGAAAATTCCAAGTTATCTACACAAATAAACAAGCTGGGGGCTGAGAAAGAACACGTTGAACAAATTTATCAAGATGCATTAAAACTTGAGCATACTAATGAAAAACTTAACTCACAAATACTACAACTCAAATCTGAAATTCAAATTTTAGAAAATAGCAATACATCCGATCAAGAAACCAGCTCACGCAACTGGTTTATCGCTGGTGGATTTGTATTATTTTTAGGCATGATGATAGGCTTCATCCTTCCAAACTTTGTTAACCGCAGGAGATATTAATGAACTTACTAAAAACAGCCCTAACCTTTGATGATGTACTATTAGTACCAGCACACTCAACAACAATGCCAAAGGAAGTTAGTTTAACTACAAATCTTACTAAAAATATTGTTCTTAACACTCCAATTCTATCAGCAGCAATGGATACAGTTACTGAGGCAAAATTAGCCATAACTATGGCTCAAGAAGGCGGCATTGGTATTATTCATAAAAATATGTCTATCAAAGAACAGGCTAACGAAGTTCGCAAAGTAAAAAGATTTGAATCTGGAATTATTCGTGAGCCAATTACAATTAATCCAAAAGCAACCGTAAGAGATGTTTTTGACATGCAACAAAAGTTTAAAATCTCTGCGCTTCCTGTAGTAGAAGGCAACACTATTGTTGGTATGATTACTGGTCGCGATGTTAGATTTGAAACTCGTTTAGATGAGCTGGTTGAAAATCTAATGACACCACAAGATAAACTAATTACCGTTGTTGAGGGTACTGATATGAGCAAAGTAAGGGCTCTACTTCATCAACATAGAATTGAACGTGTAGTTATCACTAATGATAAATTTGACCTTCAAGGCATGATTACTGTTCGTGACATTCAAAAATCAACTGATTTTCCAAATGCTTGTAAAGACGAACAAGAGCAACTACGTGTTGGTGCAGCAGTTGGTGTGGCGCATGGAACTGGTGAGCGTATTGATGCTTTAGTTGAGGCAGGTGTAGATGTAATTGTTATTGATACAGCACACGGACATTCACAAGGTGTTTTAGATCGGGTTAAAAAAACCAAAGCTAAGCATCCAAGTTTAAATATTATTGCTGGAAATATTGCTACAGGAGCTGCAGCTATTGATCTAGTTAAAGCAGGTGCAGACTGTGTGAAAGTAGGAATTGGCCCAGGTAGTATTTGTACTACACGCATTGTTGCTGGTGTTGGAGTTCCACAAATTACTGCAATTTCAGATGTGGCAGATGCACTAAAAGGCACAGGCGTGCCACTAATTGCTGATGGTGGTATTCGTTATTCTGGTGATATCGCTAAAGCCTTTGCAGCTGGAGCGTACTGCGTTATGCTTGGCTCAATGTTAGCAGGAACAGAAGAGTCCCCAGGTGAAGTTGAACTTTACCAAGGTCGTGCTTATAAATCTTACCGTGGTATGGGCTCTATTGGTGCTATGAATCAAGCACACGGCTCGTCTGATAGATACTTCCAATCAGATTCCAAGGCGGACAAACTAGTTCCAGAAGGTATTGAAGGTCGCGTACCATTTAAAGGCTCTATTCGTCCTATAATCCACCAAATGGTTGGCGGTGTTAGATCATCAATGGGTTATACAGGTTGTGAGACTCTAGACAGAATGCGTACTGATGCTGCATTTGTACAAGTAACTAGTGCTGGCATGGTTGAATCACACGTGCATGATGTTTCCATCACTAAGGAAGCACCAAACTACCATCAATAACGGTTAATTTTCCTTATATCTGCGCTATCAATAAGATCAAGTAGTCATTTGTAATTATACAAATTTCTAATTTTCTCTTATCTTAAACCCTGATTTAGGAAAAATTCTACCACTATTGGGATTGTATTCTTATTGTTGGCTAACACCCTGCATCAATTGTCGCAAAGAAGCGAAGGGGCAACTGGGTGTGATTGTTATGCCTGAATATATACTACCTTAATAATTAGAGTCATTGCCAAGACTGATAAAAATATCCTTAGAACTCTTTTATAGGTATTCACATTAATATTATTTTTTATTTTAATACCAATATACAACGCAAGTGAAACGACGACAAGCATTATCAAAGAAGTCGAAATCTCGCTTAAATTGTATTTACCGTAGATAGAAAATAACACCAACTGGACAGTTTTTCCAAACATAAAGCTGAAGTTTGATGCCTGAATTATTTCACTTTTTGTATGTTTAGATTCCAGTGAATATATAATAAGAATTGGAGCCATAACATTAGTAAGCCCGCCCAGTATTCCCGCTGAAATTCCAAAAAAAATCTTCGATAGACGTGGATATATGCAGACCCATGAAAGGTCTATTTTTATCCTTTCAGAGAGTAAATAAGCGATAATTACTAAACCAAGAAGAGCTTCAAATACATGAGAATTAGTGAATATTAATGCTAGAGTCCCTATAGCACTTCCGGCCATTGCCAATAATGCCAGTGGTAGGTGACAACGCAAGGCATGAAGTATATTTCCCTCACTTACTATACTAGCTAGATTAACTAGAAGTGTTGGAATTAATGTTAATATGATTGCTGTGTGAATATCAGTAACAAGTGCTAACAAGGGTGTTGCCACCATCGGAAATCCAAATCCGATACTCCCATGAATGAAGGCTGCAAAAAAGAATATAAATGCAGCGACTATTAATAATTCTGAACTTAAACCCATTAGAAACTATATTTTTCCCACTTTCCTTGTTTTTGCCTTTTAAGAATAACCATTTGTTATTCATCACAATCATACCAATGGCTCATATACTAACACTAATTAATTACAC
>PNQY01000079.1 GCA_002909145.1 Candidatus Thioglobus perditus | reverse complement strand
CCTTTTCTTCTGCAATTCTTGCAAGCTCTTTTTCTTTGGCAATGCGTGCTGCTTCTATTCTAGCCTTTTCTTCTGCAATTCTTGCAAGCTCTTTTTCTTTGGCAATGCGTGCTGCTTCTATTCTAGCCTTTTCTTCTGGAAATGGAAACACTTACACTTACCTATCAAACTGTTACAGACTTATTGAAAGACCTTAAGGCTATTGGCGCACAAACCGTTAACACTCGATCAAAATCGCTAACGGGGAAAGATAAATTTCAGCTCATGATAAAGATGTACGAATCTTACCGCACCGAGGGCAAACTCCCTGCAACTTATGAGGTCATCTATGGACATGCCTGGAAGAAACAAAATAAACTAGAAAATATTGATATAACCAACCAATAAAAAAGGTTGTAAACACAGCCTTTATTTTATATATCTATTAATTATTCTATAGTCATAATTACAGAAAAAGGGCCGTTATCGAGTCTAAGTCTTGGTGGATTTCCCCCGTTATGTATAATAGTCATTCCTGTACTTACAGCAAATGATGTATTCATTGAAGTTGTGCTATCTGTAACAACAAGTGGGGTAGTAAATGCTTGTACGCCAACTAAGTATGTAACATCACCATCTGTATCTTCTTCAAGTTTCTGATTAGTATCAACTAGCCACGCATCAACCAAACCACCAGTCACAACCTCATCTTCAATTAAATAATCAGAGCCGAACTGAGTGCTACCCATGCCCATTGTTTGATTAACTGCTGTAACTGCGCTTGAATCACAATCAACGCCAGTGGCTGTAGTTGCGCAATAAACACCATCTGCATCGCCATCACTATCTTCATCAAGACTTGTGTTGTACTGTCTAGAATCACCTACAACAAAATCACTAGAAATACGAATATATCCATGAGTGTATGTGCCGTTATCTGGTCTAGTTATTGTTCCGCTAATTGTTGAAGAACCTCCATTTGTTACAGATACATTTGCGCCACTTGAACTTGTCAATACTGACTGACAATTTGTAAGAACCATAGCTGCAGATGTTGTTGGTGCTGTTGGTGCTGCAGAACAAAGCATCATGTCATACATTTTGAGTTGGAAGAAATCTGGCTCTGCTTTGCATGAAGTGCCTGTTGGAAATGTTGTAACTCCACTGGTCACTGTGCAGGCAGCTGCAATTGCAGTGTTATTTATGCCCATAAGCACCAGAAACAACAATAAAAAATTCTTTTTCATAAGATAACTCCGTTATTAAAATCCACTTGCAGTGGCACTAAATTTCTTCTGTTTAGCAATACGATTCTCACGCTTAACCAGGTCATATTTTTGCGTTGTAAGCTTGGTAAGTTGATATGCTGTATCTGTCGTATCAAACAGTGTTGGTCTTTTGCTTTCGTTACCAAAACTCCAGTTGTAATTCAGGTTAATTCTGTTCTTATCTTTGGTGGATGCATCATCATAATCTGTACGAATGATATTAAATTCAAGATTGTCAGATAAATTACCACCTAAAGCATACTTTTTACCTTTAGAATCGGTTGCGCCTTCCACACCCTTCCACTCGTATTTAGTGTACTCAAAGAATGCGCCTGGCATATAGGGCATGGCAACCTTAAGGCTTGCGTCACTTCCGTCTAGTGCCTTTGAATTTGTTCCACTTCTGTCAGTAATAAAATCAGTTGTACCATTGTATTTGTTTGCTCTTAACTGAACAGCCGAACTAATTAGCTCAATACCGTAACCATTACGCTTGTGATCATTTGGGAATTCTTGATCATAAAATGCATTTACACCACCCATCCAAGTTTGGTCTGCATTTAGCATTCTATAACCAATACCTAAGTTTAATGTTGTGCGTTTATCATATCGGTTAATACCTATTTGATTAAACAAAAATGCATTGGCATTATCTTCGTCATAAGCTTTAAGTGCACCAAGTTCAAACTCTGGAGTTCCATCATTAAACTCCATGCTAAGTTCGGCTTTATCAAAGATCCCGTTCAAGCTCTCTAGGCCTACGCCCTCTACAAATGACTCTGTTGCATTAATAGCTTTATTCTTTAAACTGTTTACAACCTCGCTAGCCGTTTGTGCGTTAACACCAGATGATAGACCTAATGCTATTGTTACTGCCGCACTAAGCGCTGTGGTTCTTAGTTTTTTATTCATAAAATACCCTCAATGAATTTTTAATCTAAATGAATATTATAAGTAATAAATTTATAGTCCAAAATAATTTTTAAAAAAACTAATACGTACTTGACTTATGTCAAAAATTTTAAAATAACTACTAACGATTTAAGTGAGAGAGGTGGATTTATTAAATGAGCTATTTAAAGTAGTGAAAGTGCGAGCTTCATCCAGAAA
>PNQY01000078.1 GCA_002909145.1 Candidatus Thioglobus perditus | reverse complement strand
AAATCCAATTGATGTAATTCTCCTGTCGCGCAATAGTGCAGATACTGGTTTACGAATATTTAACTCAATTGAGCATTATGGTCTTAACATTTCTCGTGCAGCCTTTACTCGAGGTGAAAGCACACATGGCTTAGTTGGTGCATTTGAAGCTGATCTATTTTTATCTAGCAACTATCAAGATGTACAAAAAGCCTTAGAGTCAGGTTTTGCAGCAGCATCCATTATCGGCTCTGGATTAAAAAATTTAGACGAAACTCAACTTAGAATTGCCTTTGATGGTGATGCAGTTATATTCTCAGATGAGGCTGAAAAAATCTATCAAGAAAAAGGTATGGAAGCATTTGAAGAGAATGAAAAAAAATCAGCAAATGTTGAATTAAAAGCCGGACCATTTAAATGCTTTTTGAAATCATTACACAAAATACAATCATCTTTCCCAGAGGAAAACAATCCAATCAGAACGGCACTTGTTACAGCGCGATCAGCTCCTTCGCATAAACGTGTTATCCATACTATGCGTGAATGGGGGATTCGTATTGACGAATCATTTTTCTTAGGTGGTCTAGATAAAGGTGTATTTTTAAAAGAATTTGGTGCTGATATTTTCTTTGACGATCAGCATTCTCACTGTGAATCAGCATCTAAATACGTACCAACAGGGCACGTACCAAGCGGCATATCTAACGCGTGAGCTTTAACAACAAAGCGTTTATTGATAGCAGTGTCTCAACTGCAAAAATAAT
>PNQY01000003.1 GCA_002909145.1 Candidatus Thioglobus perditus | reverse complement strand
CAAGGTATGATGAGCGCATGAAAATCAAAGTTTTAATCACTGGCGGTACGATTGATAAAACCTATAATGAGTTAACAGGTGAATTATCATTTACTGAGACTCATATTGTTGATATGTTTAATCGTGGACGCTCAATGAATGATACTTTGTCAGAAGTGTTGTTTTTAAAAGATAGTCTAGATATGACTAATAGCGACAGAGACCTTATTTTATCCAAGTGTATAGAGTCCAATGAGAGTGCAATTATCATTACCCACGGCACCGATACTATGGTGGAAACAGCCGCTTATTTGGCTAAATCTCTTAAAGATAAAACTGTAGTGCTGTTTGGATCAATGATTCCATATTCGATTGATAATTCGGATGCACTGTTTAATTTAGGTGTAGCTTTGAGCGCGGTACAATTAAAAGAGCCAGGTGTTTATATTGCCATGAATGGACAAGTTTTTAATTGGGATAATGTCACAAAAAATAAAGATTTAGGTATTTTTCAAAACCAAAAGTGAGATTTTGCTCTTAAGCTAATTTGCTTAATACTAGTAGGCGTGTAATGTAACATTGCATAAATGATAAAAAAAACCCTCTCTCACGGACTTACACTGCTAAAGATTAGCACTTGGATCAGTGCTATAGTTGCGCTTTTAGTGGTCTTAATTGTGAGTTTTTTTGTCGCATTTCCAGCTCTGTTAAAACCCCCAATTGAGCAGCAATTGTCAAGTCTAAGTAATTTAGATATTGAGATGAATAAAATAACCTTTGATATTGTAGACAAGGGGATTGTTTTAAATATTCACAATATTGACGTATCATCCCCAAAAACAGAACAAAAAATAGCAACAGTTAGCCATCTTAAATGGAATATTGATATATTGAGTTTGTTTGAGGATATCTATCGTCCTAGTGATGTTGGTATTGACACTCTAACTCTTTATTCCAGTGCCAATGTTAATAACGCATCGATTAGTGTAGAAGATATTAGGCAATTGATATCGGCAGAGACGCTAAACAGTTTGTATTTCTTTAAATCTTTAAGCATTGATAGAACCATTATTCAAGGCAAGAGTGATATTGAAATATCTCCAATGGTTATTAAGCGTAACGAATCACAGTTGTTATTGAAGATTTCCCAGCAGAAGTTCGATACCCATAGTGCCGACGTGGTTGCAACACTTTCTGTTACGCAGTCTGAGCGTGATAAGTCCTTAATATTGCCAATGCTAATTAGTAATGATGATTTTTCATTTATGTCCAATTTTAAGCTGTTTAGTGAAAATGGCTATGACTTTATGGAATTTGATGGATTTTTACCAAATACTAATACTGCAAACATTAGTAAATATCTACCTGCTAAGTTAATTGGTGAGTCTACTAATTCATGGCTTGATCGTGGTTTTATTTCTGGAGAGTTAGAGAATTTAAAACTTAACGTTAAGAAAAACCTGTCAATAGATGAGCCGATTCAAACCAAGATAACAGCGCATCTTAACGATGCTGAATTGTTATTCAATTCTGATTGGCAGAGCCTTAAGTATCTTGATGCTGACATTACTACTGACGGCAAGAAAATAACTGTTTTGGTAAATTCTACCAAGCTTAATGATATGGATTTGACAGATATAACTGTACAAATTCCAGATATGAATGCAGAGCAATTAGATGTTGAGGTTATTGGAAAAATTGACACCAGTAGTGAGAAATTAATTCTATTTTTAAAGACTGCACCACTTGGCTCTACAGTTGACAGTGTGCTTGAGCAGTTTACTTTGCATGGCAAGGTGGGTGGCGATATGAAACTGGTTATCCCACTGGATGATAGAGAGTCGATACTGGACATTGATCTGAATATTAAAAATAACTTGCTCACAACACTAGATGGTGCAATAGTGATTGAGGATTATAACTCTGGACTGTTCTATCATAATGGAGAAATTACATCCAAAGGTGTTGGCAATATTCGCAATATTCCATTTAATATTCGTATAAACCCAAATAATCGTAATGATGATATTGCGTCGCCATTCAGAGTGGAGCTTATTAACAATGATAGTGGCTTTGAAATGTATTTAAGAAAACAACAAGATGACCATTGGCATGCAAGAATTGAATCTGCTGATATTAAAGGTGACGTGGTGATTATTGCTAGGCAAGATGAGATTCCTAAGGTTGAATTGCAAGCCTTTAAAGTCAATACCCTGGATACACTAAAGGGTGAGTGGGATATATCACCGAGTGATTTGCCTGATATGCATCTTAGCTCAAAAGGAATTTTTGTTGATTATTATAAGGTGCCTGATTTTAGTGTTGATTTAGAGTCTGAGGACAATGTTCTGGTTATTAATAACTTGGAGTTTGAGGGTATTGGTGTTAGTGAAAAAGACTTGAGCTTTAATGGTGGCTGGGTTGGTGGAAAGACTAGTCTTATTGCTAAAGCTAAAGGCAAGAAGCTGTCTGAATTTTTAAAACAACTTAATATTAAAGAGAAAGTCGAAGGCGGTGAGTTTGATTTTGATATACGTCTGTTTTGTGAGTGTACCCCATGGAATATGAATTTTAAAGATGTGCAAGGTTTTGCAACTATGAGTGTAAAACAAGGAATATTCACCGATAAAGATCCTAATATTGGTCGAATACTATCGCTACTCAATATTAGATCTATCGCTAAAAGATTAGAGCTTAAGGTTGATGATTTAACTGATAAAGGTTTTGTATATGATGATATTAAAGCAGATATTTACATTGGCAACTCTCTAGCTAAGATTGATAAATTTAAACTTAACTCGTCATCGTCAACTATAGATTTAACTGGCAATAGCGACATTGTTGAACAAGAGTATTACCTGGAGGCTAAAGTTATGCCTGCAGTTAGTGATGCTGTGCCTGCTGCAACTTACTTAGCTGGAGGAGGATTGGCAGGATTAGGGATTTGGCTGGTTGATGAAACATTATTTGATGGCAAGTTAATTAATAAGGTTATAGATAAAGTAGTTGAATTTAAATATAAAATTACCGGACCTTGGGATGAGCCAAAAATTGAGAATATATCAACCTTGTTATGATCGAACAATTATTAGATGAAAACAATCTAAATCAAGAAAAAATTTACTCCTTACTTGGTTCTTTGGCTCTTAAGGGTAGTGATTATGCCGATTTATATTTTCAACATTCTGTTGCCGAGTCTTGGTTTTTAGAAGAGGGTATTGTTAAATCTGGAACTTATCATATTGACCATGGTGTTGGCGCTAGAGCTGTAAGTGGTGATCAAACTGGTTTTGCTTATTCAGATGATTTAAATTCTAAGGCGATTCAAAAGGCTATAGATTTTGCCAAAGGTATATCAACAAAAGCATCTGTTCAAAAAATACAAACTTTTAACTCTATTCCTCAGATTGCAAACTATAGCGGGGTAAACCCGCTTGGAAGTCTGAGTTCAAATGAAAAGGTTGACTTATTAAATAGAATTGACAAACTTGCTAGAAAAGAAGCCAAGGTAAAACAAGTTAGTGCGTCAATATCTGGAGCTTATAGTGAAATATTAATAGCATCTACAGATGGTGTTTATAAAAAAGACTATCGTCCAATGGTGCGCGTCAGTGTTAGTATTATTGTTGAGCATAATGGCAGGGTGGAGTCAGCTTCAAGTGGCGGTGGCGGTAGATATGATTACCGTTACTTTATTGATCATAAGTTAGATGAGGTTTATGTCTCTGAGGCTATTAGACAAGCCTTAGTGGCATTAGAATCCAGTGGCGCTCCGGCTGGAAATATGCCGGTAATACTTGCCCCAGGCTGGCCTGGGGTGTTACTGCATGAGGCCATTGGACATGGGCTAGAGGGGGACTTTAATCGTAAAGAAACCTCGGTCTTTAGTAATAGAATTGGTGAGAAAGTGGCTAGTGATAAGTGCACAATTGTTGATAATGGAACTTTAGCAAATAGACGTGGCAGTTTAACTATTGACGATGAAGGTGTGCCAACACAAAGCACTACGTTGATTGAAAACGGCATTCTCAAGGGCTATTTGTTTGACAAGATGAATGCCAAACTTATGGGTAAGCAATCAACTGGCAATGGTAGGCGTGAGTCTTATGCACACATACCTATGCCAAGAATGACTAATACCTACATGTTAAATGGCGAAGATTCTTTAGATAATATGATTAGTTCTGTTGATAATGGAATCTACGCAGTTAACTTTGATGGTGGCCAGGTGGATATTACCTCTGGTAAGTTTGTATTTAGTGCTAATGAGGCATATTTAATTAAAGACGGTAAGATTTCTACACCAGTAAAAGGTGCCACCCTTATAGGGTCAGGAGACGAGGTGCTGAAAAGAATCTCAATGGTGGCAAATGACCTGCGTTTAGATAGTGGTGTTGGGGTCTGTGGTAAAGACGGACAATCGGTCCCTGTTGGCGTTGGGCAGCCCAGTTTGAAGATAGATGAGTTGACAGTCGGCGGAACTGAAGTCTGAAAAAATATTGTTGATTTATATCAATAAAATATTGTTGATTTATAGCAATAAAAATAACAATGTATTTGTAGAGTTACTTAATAAATTAGATATAATATTCAAATTCTGTTTGGGAGTTGGAGAAGCTAGGTGTTAGAAAACTATCTACCTATTGTTGTATTTATTCTACTAGGTATTGCTTTTGGTGTTGGACCAATGTTAATTGGCTATTTATTGGGACCTAGTAAGCCAGACGATGAAAAAAATTCTCAGTTCGAGTGCGGCTTCCCAGCCTTTGATGACTCGCGTATGTATTTCAATGTTCGCTACTACTTAGTAGCAATTCTATTTATTTTATTTGATTTGGAAGTGGCATTTGTATTTCCTTGGGCGGTGGTTCAATCTCAGCTTGGCTGGTTTGGATTTATTGGCATGAGCATCTTTTTATTTTTATTAGTGGTAGGCTTTATCTTCGAATGGAAGAATGGCGCCCTGGAGTGGGAGTAAATCATGTCCATTGAGGGTTTAATGAAAGAGGGTTTTGTAACTACTTCACTTGATAGCGTTATAAATTGGGCTAGAACAGGGTCATTATGGCCAATGACATTCGGCCTAGCATGTTGCGCTGTAGAGATGATGGAAGCCGGGTCTTCTCGTTATGATTTAGATCGCTTTGGCATTGTTTTTAGGCCAACACCAAGGCAATCAGACCTTATGATTGTTGCGGGCACTCTGACCAATAAAATGGCCCCAGCATTACGTAAAGTTTATGATCAAATGCCAGAGCCAAGGTGGGTTATATCGATGGGCTCATGCGCAAATGGCGGTGGCTATTATCACTATTCATATGCAGTTGTTCGTGGCTGTGATCGTATTGTTCCAGTAGATATATATGTTCCAGGGTGTCCCCCAACAGCAGAGGCATTACTATATGGAATTATGCAACTTCAAGACAATATTCGTCGAACCAACACTATTGCAAGAACATAATGGAAGAGTTAAAAGAACAACTAGTTGAAGAATTTGGCGAGAAGGCTTTAGTTGAAGCTTTCGGTGAACTAACCTTGATAGTGGAAAGTTATGGAATTGTTAAAACTTGTTTAAAACTAAGAGATTTCTTTGGCTTTGACACTTTGATTGATTTATGTGGTGTTGACTACTTAACTTATGGTCAGTCAGACTGGGATGCTAGTGCTAGCTCTTCTGGTTTTTCTAGGGCCCGCAGTGCACAAGGAGATGAGGATAGGCATGAGCAACGCTTTGCTGTGGTATATCACCTCTTGTCGGTAAGTAAAAATCAACGCATCAGAGTTAAATCTTATGTCGATGAAGATGAGCCTATTATTAAGTCAGTTACTGGTGTTTGGTCATCAGCAGACTGGTATGAGCGTGAGGCATTTGATTTGATGGGCATATTGTTTGAAAATCATAACGACCTGCGTAGAATTCTTACAGATTATGGATTCGTTGGTCATCCTCTTAGAAAAGATTTCCCAATGATTGGTGAAGTTGAAATGCGTTATGACGAAACCTTGGGTAGAGTTGTTTATGAAAAAGTTAGTATTAAGCCTAACATTAATGTTCCAAGAGTAATTAGGAAATAAGATGGCAGAGATTCGCAACTATACACTTAACTTTGGCCCTCAGCATCCTGCAGCACATGGTGTATTGCGCCTTATTTTAGAGATTAATGGTGAGGTAATTGAGCGTGCTGATCCACATATTGGATTGCTGCACAGAGGTACTGAAAAACTTGCAGAATCTAAACCATACAACCAATCTATTGGCTATATGGATCGTCTTGACTATGTATCAATGATGTGCAATGAGCATGCGTATGTTATGGCAATAGAGACTATGCTAGAGCTTGAAGTTCCAGAGCGTGCCAAATATATTCGTGTTATGTTTGATGAAATTACGCGAATTCTAAATCATTTGATGTGGTTAGGCACACACGCACTTGATGTTGGTGCAATGAGTGTTTTCTTGTACGCATTTCGTGAGCGTGAAAAGCTAATTGATTGCTATGAGGCGGTTTCAGGTTCACGTATGCATGCAACATACTATCGTCCAGGTGGTGTTTATCGTGACCTTCCTGATAAGATGCCGCAATACTTAAAAAATGATTTTCGTAGTGATAAAGAATTAGAAGCAATGAATGAAAATCGTCAAGGGTCTTTACTTGACTTTATTGCTGATTTTGCCAAAGAATTTCCACAGAGTATTAAACAGTATGATGATTTACTTACTGATAATCGTATTTGGAAGCAGCGCTTAGTGAATATTGGTGTGGTTTCTGCCAATAGAGCAAAACAAATGGGCTTTACCGGTCCAATGCTCAGAGGCTCTGGAGTGACTTGGGATTTGCGCAAAAATCAGCCATACGCAGTATATGATAAATTAGATTTCGATATCCCTGTAGGTGTAACAGGCGATAGTTATGATCGTTATTTGGTGCGTATGGAAGAGATGCGCCAATCAAATAGCATTATTACTCAATGTGTAGAGTATTTGCAAAATAATCCAGGTCCAGTAATGAGTGACGACCATAAAGTGTCGCCGCCAAAACGCAATAATATGAAAGATGATATGGAGTCACTAATTCATCACTTTAAATTATTTACTGAGGGTTACTCTTTGCCAGAGGGTGAAGTTTATTCAGCAGTTGAGCACCCAAAGGGCGAATTTGGTGTTTATCTAATTTCTGATGGTGCAAATAAGCCATATAGAGTAAAAATTAGAGCCCCTGGTTTTGCGCATCTGGCCTCTATGGATGAGATGGTAAAAGGGCATATGTTATCTGATGTGGTAACAATTATTGGTACGCAAGATATTGTATTTGGTGAGATAGATAGATGATTTCAGATCAAGCAAAAAAACAAATAGATGCTTGGGTTGCAAAGTACCCAGAGGATAGAAAAAGCTCCGCAGTAATGGAAGCTTTAAAAATAGTTCAAGCAGAGAATGATAATTCATTAAGTGCTGAATCTATACAAGATGTGGCTGATTATTTAGGCATGCCGGGTATTGCTGCAGCAGAAGTTGCAACTTTTTATGAAAATTATAATCATAAGCCGGTTGGTAAGCATGTTATTAGATTTTGTCACAATATTTCTTGCATGCTTAATGGCTCTGATGATTTGATCTCCCATCTTGAAGACAAACTGGGTGTAAAAACCGGCGAAGTGACAAAAGATGGCCTAATTAGTGTAAAGAAAGTTGAATGTTTAGGTGCTTGTGTTGGCGCGCCGATGTTTCAAATTGGTGATCAATACTATGAGAATCTAACAGCTGAAAAGATTGACGAGATTGTGGATGGTCTAAAATGAATGAAGTTTGTTTTAAAAACTTAGACAAAAAAGACTCGTGGTCTCTAGCAGTGTATGAGGCTAGCGGTGGATATTCAGTTTGGAGAAAAATTCTTAGAGGTGAGTTAACTCCAGAGCAAATTATTGACGAGCTTAAGGCATCAGGCCTTAGAGGTCGTGGTGGAGCAGGATTCCCTACTGGACTTAAGTGGAGCTTTATGCCGCGTAATAGTGCAGGACAAAAATATGTGGTTTGTAATTCAGATGAAGGCGAGCCTGGTACTTGTAAAGATAGAGACATCCTAAGATACAACCCACATGCAGTAATTGAAGGTATGGCAATTGGTGGTTTTGTTATGAATGCTACAACTGGATACAACTATATTCGTGGTGAATTTATTGAACCATTTAACCGTTTTGAAGGAGCCCTTAAAGAGGCTTATGCCGCAGGTTTATTGGGTGAAAATATATCTGATAGTGGTGTAGATTTTAATCTTTATGCACATTTAGGCGCTGGAGCTTATGTTTGTGGTGAAGAGACTGCACTACTGGAATCTATTGAAGGCAAAAAAGGCCAGCCAAGGTTTAAACCTCCATTTCCAGCAAATGTTGGTTTGTATGGCAAACCCACAACAATTAACAATACTGAGAGTTTTGCCTCAGTTGCAGATATTTTATCTAAAGGCGGAAAATGGTTCGCCGATCTTGGTGTGGAAAACTCTGGTGGATGCAAGTTATTTTCAGTTTCAGGTCATGTTAAAAACCCTGCAAACTTTGAAGTTTCAATGGGCACTCCGTTTAAGGATTTATTGGAGATGGCTGGTGGCATGCGTGATGGCGCTAAGTTAAAAGCAGTAATTCCAGGCGGATCTTCAACTCCGGTATTGACTGCAGATGTAGCTATGGCAATGACTATGGATTATGACGGCATTGAGAAAGCTGGATCTATGCTTGGAGCTGGATCAGTTATTGTAATGGATGAATCAACATGTATGGTTGAAACCCTTACAAGATTAGCACATTTTTATTATGATGAGTCTTGCGGGCAATGTACTCCATGTCGTGAGGGTACTGGTTGGTTATATAGAGCACTAAAGCGTATTACTGATGGCAATGGTAAAGATGGCGATATTGAATTACTACTCAACGTACAAGACAAAATTATGGGTAATACTATTTGCGCATTAGGAGATGCAGCGGCAATGCCAGTTGAAAGCTTTCTTAGAAATTTCCGTGAAGAATTTGAGTATTACATTGAGCACGGCAAAAGCATGGTGAAAGGATAATGGCTAAAATTGAAATTGAAATTGATGGCAAAATGGTTAGAGCCAAACCTGGCGAGATGTTAATCTCTGTTACCGACAGAGAGGGCATTAGTGTACCTAGATTTTGTTATCATAAAAAATTATCAGTAGCAGCATCATGTCGTATGTGTTTGGTTGATGTTGAAGGGGCTCCAAAACCACAACCAGCCTGCTCTACTCCTATTTCAGAAGGTATGAAAATTCATACTCAGAATGAAAAATCTAAGTCATCACAAAAAGCAGTAATGGAGTTTTTGTTGATTAATCACCCACTAGATTGCCCAATTTGTGATCAAGGTGGTGAGTGTGAATTGCAAGACGTGGCCGTTGAATATGGATCTGACGTGTCATGCTTTAGTGAAGGTAAACGCATAGTTGCAGATAATGATATTGGTCCTCTTATTCAAACCGATATGACTCGTTGTATTCACTGTACTCGTTGCGTACGCTTTGGTGCTGAGATTGCAGGCATTATGGAGATGGGAGGCACTGGACGTGGTGACCATTTAAAAATTGAACCTTTCTTGACTGAAGGTGTTACCTCGGAGTTGTCGGGTAATATGATTGACGTGTGTCCAGTTGGGGCGTTAACCTCTAAACCTTTTAGGTATGAATTAAGATCTTGGCAGATGAACTCCACATCAACTATTGCCAGGCACGATTTGGTTGGATCTAATATCAACGCACAAACCTATAAGGGTAATGTTAAACGTGTTGTATCTGGAGATAATGATGCAGTCAATGAAACTTGGATTTCTGATCGTGATCGCTTCTCTTACGAAGGTCTTTCTCACGAAAACAGACTGCTTGAGCCGCAAATAAAAATAGAGGGACAGTGGAAAGAGGTTGGGTGGCATGTGGCGCTTGATTATGCAGTAAAAGGCCTTACTAGCAATATTTTAAACAATCACCAGTCTGATCAATTAGGCGTTATGGCTTCAAAGACTTCAACTGTTGAGGAGTTCTATTTACTACAAAAGATCGCTAGAGAGATTGGTTCTGAAAATATTGATTATCGACTTAACATTAAGAATTTAGACAATACTGCTAAGCTTGAATCAAATATTAAACTTGGCGGCCTAGAGGGTGTTGATCATGCACTGATTGTTGGTTCTAATCCAAGATTAGAGCAACCAATGATTAATCATCGCTTACGCAAAGCCAGCTTAAATGGTACTAGTGTAGATGTAATAAATTCAATGAAGTTTGATTTTAATTATCAATTAAATTCTGAAAATATTATCGCTCCTAACCAAATAGCATCAACTCTTGCTGGCGTATTAAGCTCAGTTCTTGCTAGTGTCTCTATAGAGCTTCCAGATTACTTGCAATCTATTAAGGTTAGTAAAGAATCTGCAAGTATTGCTGAGAAGTTAAATAATTCTGATAATTCTGTAATTGTACTTGGAGAGCATGTTGTTAATGCTGAAAATAGTGCAACTATTGTTAATTTAATTGCACAAATAGCCAAGCATACCAATAGCACAACACTTAATTTAAGCACTACTGCCAACTCTTTAGCAGCAGAATTAACCGGCTTTGTTCCTGGTAGTAAAGGCATGAATGTTAATGCCATGCTTGAGTCTGACTTGAAAGCCTATATTTTATTGGATATATATCCTGAGTATGATTTCCATCATGCTGATAAGGCTATAGATGCACTTAACGATAAAGATAATTTTGTAATATCTCTTAATGGTTTTAAGAACGATATAGTGTCTGAATATTCTGATGTTATATTGCCAATTGCTGCTTTTTACGAGACCTCTGGTACGCATATAAACATCAATGGCGACATGCAATCTTTTGCAGCGTCTGTAGTCGCTCCTGGTGAGTCAAAGCCAGCTTGGAAAGTTTTTAAAGTGTTGGCTGATTTATTAAAACTACCAGGTTTTAACTATGTGGACTCTACTCAAATAACAGAAGAGGTTTCGCATCAAGCTCACAATAATCATTTGCACAATGAAAATATAGATTTATCCATCACTAGTGATAACATCAACATTATTTGGCAGCAGTCACCATATAGCATTGATGCCTTATTAAGGCATAGTGGTTCATTGCAGCAAACTAAAATTGGTAAATTAAACTTTGCCTATATGAATGCATCTGTAGCTAAGGATTTGGGCGTATCTGCTGATTCAAAATATTTAGGAGTGCCTGTTGTTATTACTGATGCAGTTGCTGATAGGTGTGTTTTTGTGAATGCTAACAAAGCAACACAAACTGGAGGAGAATCATAATGGAGTTGTGGCAATCATTTGTTGAACTAGTGCATGATCTAATTCCATGGTTTGATGGAACGGTTGCAGCTATTTTAATTATTCTTGTTAAAGCAGTAGCTTTGATTATGCCGCTTATGCTTGTTGTGGCTTACTTTACTTATGCAGAGCGCAAGGTTATTGGTTATATGCAACTTAGGATTGGCCCTAACCGTGTCGGACCAAAAGGCTGGTTGCAGCCTATTGCCGATGCATTGAAGCTTATGACCAAGGAAATTATTTTCCCAACTAAGGCGAATATTTATTTATTCCTTTTGGCTCCAGTGCTTGCAATTGCGCCAGCAATAGCAGTATGGGCGGTTATTCCGTTTGACGAAGGCATTTATGTTACTAATCTAGATGTGAGTTTGTTATATGTTCTAGCTATTGGGTCTATTGGTGTTTACGGCATTATTTTAGCTGGATGGGCCTCAAATTCTAAATATCCACTTTTGGGCGCCATAAGAAGCGCATCATTGTTAGTTTCTTATGAGATTGTAATTGGTTTTGCTTTGGTAACTGTAGTTATGGTTGCTGACAGTGTTAATCTTAATGTTATTGTTGAAACGCAAAAAGGCGGGATTTTTAACTGGTACTTTATCCCACTTTTCCCAATGATGATTGTATTTTTTATATCAGCTCTAGTGGAAACCAACCGTGCGCCATTTGACGTAGTAGAGGGCGAGTCAGAAATTGTTGGTGGTACTCATGTTGAGTACTCTGGTATGACATTTGCAGTATTCTTCTTGGCAGAATATGCCAATATGATTCTTATGGCGGTGCTTGCGGTAGTTATGTTCTTTGGTGGTTGGCATTCTCCATTTGAAGGCATTCCAGTAATGGAATCAATATTTGGTTGGGTTCCAGGCATTATTTGGCTATTGGCAAAAACAACATTCTTTATGTTCTTATACCTATGGGTACGTGCAACGTTCCCACGCTTTAGATATGATCAAATTATGCGTTTAAGCTGGAAAGTATTCTTACCACTTACGATTGTTTGGATATTTGTTGTAGCATTAATGACTCAACTTAACATAGGGCCTTGGTTCTCATGATTGATAATATTAAAAAACTAGTTAAAGATTTCACTTTGGGTGAATTGCGTGGTGGTATGAAAATCACAGCAACAGAGCTAGTAAACAAAAAAATTACCGTTCAATATCCCGAAGAAAAAACTCCAATTTCACCAAGATTTAGAGGTTTGCACGCACTACGTCGCTACCCAAATGGTGAAGAGCGTTGTATTGCATGTAAGCTATGTGAGGCAACTTGCCCGGCAAATGCTATTACCATTGAGTCGGAAATGCGTGATGATGGAACTCGTCGTACAACAAAATATGATATTGATTTATTTAAATGTATTTTTTGTGGATTCTGCGAAGAGGCATGCCCGGTTGATGCGATTGTAGAAACGCAAATATTTGATTATGCATTTAGCTCAAGGTCTGGCAGTGTTATTACTAAAGAACGTTTACTTGAAGTTGGTGATAAGAATGAAAAATCAATCAATCAAACCAAGCTTGAAGACGCAAAGTATAGGTAAGGGCAATTATGGGATCTGAACAAATAATATTTTATATTCTTTCATTTTGGCTTGTAGCTAGTTCATTGGCTATGATTTTCTCACGCAACACTGCAAAAGCAGCATTGTTTTTAGTATTGGCATTTTTCTCAGCAGCTGGTATTTGGATTTTATTAGAAGCAGAGTTCTTGGCAATAACATTGATACTGGTTTATGTGGGTGCAGTAATGGTACTGTTCTTATTTATCATCAAGATGTTGAATGTTGATAAATCAACTGTTAGAGCTAAATTTGCTGTATATCTTCCTATTGGTCTTGTTGTTGCAGCAATTATAATTGCAGAGATGGCTCTAGTTTTAGGCCCTAGTCAGTTTGGTCTTGATGTGGTTGCTGCGCCTCAAAGGCATAGTGCAGATTATAGTAATATCACTGAATTGGCGTTACAACTATATACAGTTTATGTGTACCCATTTGAACTTGCAGCCATATTATTATTAATTGCGATCATTGCTGCAATTACATTAGTACATAGAAAAGAAACCAACCGCAAGAAGCAATCAATATCTGATCAAGTTAGTGTTAAGGCTAAAGATAGGGTTCGTGTAGTTTCAATTGCTTCAAATGCAAAAGGAGGTGAGTAATGGTTAGTTTAAGTGATTACCTAATCCTTAGTAGTGTTATCTTTTGTATTGGCCTAGTTGGTATCTTTGTTAATCGTACCAATATAATCACACTGCTTATGTGTGTGGAGCTGATTTTGGCAGCAGTAAATACTAATTTTATTGCTTTCTCTCATTTTTTAGGCAATGAGGCTGGCCAGATTTTTGTATTCTTTATTCTTACTGTGGCTGCAGCTGAAGTTGCAATTGGTTTGGCGATTCTAACTTTATTATTTAGAACTCGTGGTTCCATTAATGTTGATGTTACTAGTAGCTTGAAGGGGTAGATATGGAAAATATTTATTTAATAATTGCTCTTTCGCCTTTGTTGGGTGCCATTCTTGCAGGTTTCTTTGGCTCTGTATTGGGAAGAACTGCAACACATACAATAACTATTTTGGGTGTGCTGGTTTCAACAGTGTTGTCTTTGTATGTATTTAATCATCATGTTCTAGAATCTGGCGCGGTATTTAATCAAAATATATACACATGGATGCAGATTGGCAATCTTAATGTTAGCGTTGGATTCTTAATCGATAACCTAACTTCAGTAATGCTTGTAGTGGTGTCATTCGTATCATTAATGGTGCACATCTATACTATTGGGTATATGCATGATGACGATGGATACACAAAGTTTTTTAGTTATATATCGCTATTTACTTTCTCAATGTTTATGCTGGTTATGTCAAATAACTTTATGCAGTTATTCTTTGGCTGGGAAGCGGTTGGATTGGTCTCGTATTTACTTATTGGCTTTTGGCATCACAAAGAATCAGCAGTTGAAGCCAACCTTAAAGCATTCTTGGTTAACCGTGTGGGTGACTTTGGATTTTTATTAGGTATTGCTTTAGTGCTTATGTATTTCGGTTCACTAGATTATCAAGAGGTGTTTACTAATCTTGGCAATGCAACCGGAGTTACCATTCTAGGTGGGTCTTCACTAATAACAGTTGTTTGTTTATTATTATTTGTAGGTGCGATGGGTAAATCAGCTCAGGTGCCATTACACGTCTGGCTACCTGGATCAATGGAAGGCCCGACACCAATCTCAGCACTTATTCATGCGGCAACTATGGTGACAGCAGGTATTTTTATGGTATCACGTATGTCTCCAATGTTTGAGCTTAGTGATATGGCACTAACTGTGGTTATGATAGTGGGTGCAATTACTGCTTTATTTATGGGTCTACTTGGTATTGTACAAAATGATATAAAGAAGGTTGTAGCGTATTCTACTTTGTCGCAATTAGGCTATATGACTGTCGCATTAGGTGTTAGTGCTTACTCTGTTGCAATATTCCATTTAATGACTCACGCATTCTTTAAGGCGTTGTTATTCCTAGGTGCAGGCTCAGTTATTGTAGCTATGCATCATGAGCAAGATATTCGTAAGATGGGTGGACTGCGTAATAAAATGCCAATTACATACTGGACCGCACTTATCGGTACATTGGCGCTAATTGGTTTCCCTGGCTTTGCTGGGTTCTATTCAAAAGATATGATTATTGAAGCTGTGCACTTCTCTAGCCTGCCATATGCTGGATGGGTTTATTACGCAGTTGTTGCTGGAGTATTTATTACCGCGTTTTATTCTTTGAGAATGTTCTTCTTGGTATTCCATGGCGAGTCACGTGTTGATCATCATACTGCAGAGCATCTGCACGAGTCAGCGCCTTCAATTACATTCCCATTGATTGCTTTGGCAATTCCATCGGCAGTTATTGGATTTTTGACTATTGACCCAATGCTGTTTAACGGCTGGTTAGATAATGCTATTACTGTTGCTTCTTCCCACGTGTCTATGGCCGAATTAAAGCACGAGTTCCATGGAGCCGCATCAATGATCCCACATGCATTTGTGACACTACCATTCTGGATGATGGTTGGCGGTATTGCTGCTGCTTGGGTGTTTTCACTATACAGAACACAATGGGCTGACACTATTCAGAAGAAGTTTCACCGTACAAATTATGTGCTTGAGTCTTTATACGGATTTGATCGCTTTAATGAGATTGTATTTGTTAATGGTATTAAGAAGCTTGGCAACCTGTTGTGGAAGGTTTCTGATATGGGTTTGATTGACAATATGGTAGTAAATGGCAGTGCAAGATTGGTTGGGTTTATTGGTAGAGTTGTACGCCCAATTCAAACTGGATATATTTATCACTATGCATTTTTCATGATATTCAGTTTATTAATTATTTTAACTTGGGTGCTATTTGCAGGCGACAACCCACTACTTGAGCTTTAATTATGGAAAATTCATTGCTTAGTTTATTGATTTGGCTACCGATTATTGGCGGTGTGTTGGTTGTTATGGTTGGTAATGAGCGCGCAAATACCGCTCGTTGGTTAAGTGTGGCAATATCTATTATTGTATTTGTTATTTCACTTAGCTTGTGGACAGGCTTTGACAGCTCAACACACCTAATGCAGTTTGTAGAAAAATCCTCTTGGATTTCACAGTTTAATATTAATTACCATATAGGTATAGACGGTATTTCTATGCCGCTCATTATTCTTACAACATTCTCTACAGTACTTGTTATTGTTGCTGGGTGGGAAGTTATAACTAGAAGAACAGCACACTATATGGCGGCGTTCTTAATGATGGAAGGTTTAATCATTGGAGTATTCTCAGCTCTTGATGCGATTTTATTTTATGCATTCTGGGAGGCATCATTAATTCCAATGCTGCTTATTATTGGTATTTGGGGTGGTGATAATCGCGTATACGCAGCGGTTAAGTTCTTCTTGTACACATTTCTTGGCTCGGTATTTATGCTGGTATCACTAATCTATATGTACACTAAAGGTGGCTCGTTCTCGATCCTTGATATGCATAATTTAGATTTAACCCTAGCTGAGCAAAGCTATATATTCTGGGCATTCTTTATGGCCTTTGCAGTCAAGGTGCCGATGTTTCCAGTACACACGTGGCTGCCAGACGCACACGTACAAGCACCAACTGGTGGTTCAGTAATTCTGGCAGCAATTATGTTAAAGATGGGTGGTTATGGCTTCTTCCGTTTCTCTTTACCAATTACCCCTGACGCTTCATTGGAATTCTCAGATGTAGTAATAGTCTTATCACTTATAGCCATTGTTTATATTGGTTTTGTAGCTCTTGTACAAAGAGATATGAAAAAGCTTATTGCTTATTCATCAATCTCACACATGGGTTTTGTAACCTTAGGTGTGTTTGCTTTATTCTTGGCATTTAAACCAGGTGCTGCGGAAGGTGCACTACTTGGACTTGAAGGTGCAATGGTACAAATGATCTCACACGGTTTTATTTCAGCCGCAATGTTCTTGGTAGTTGGAGTTTTATACGATCGTCTGCATTCAAGAGAGATTTCAACTTATGGTGGTGTAATTAATTCCATGCCGAAGTTTACTGGTTTTGCAGTACTATTTGCTATGGCCAATGCAGGATTGCCTGGCACATCTGGTTTTGTTGGTGAGTTTATGGTTATCCTTGGTGCATTACAAGCCAATTTTTGGTATGCATTTCTAGCAGCTACTACGCTAATTGTTGGCGCGGCATATACATTGTGGATGGTTAAGAGGGTGTTTTGGGGTGGTATCACCAATCCAGCAGTAGAAACACTGAATGATATTAATGGGCGTGAGTTTGCAATACTTGCTATATTGGCACTTGCGGTTCTTATTATGGGTTTATATCCTCAGCCGGTTATCGAAGTAATGCACACTTCAATTGATCATTTACTACATCAAGCTTTAACTTCTAAATTATGAGTACTAATATGAGTGTTGAATCATTAAATTTATTTCCATTTGACTCGTCATCTTTATTGGTTGCATTGCCAGAGATTTTTCTGCTTAGCGCTATTGTAGTAGTTTTATTGCTTGATCTATTTTTAGTCAAGAATTTTAAACAAGTAACATATTACCTAACTCAGGTCAGTTTATTAATAACTGGATTGTTAGCGTTTGACCTAATTGGACATGCAGAAACAATAATATTTAGCAATTCATTTATTTTAGATGACATGGCATCAGTATTTAAAGTGTTTATGATGGGCGCTACTATGGTTGCTATGGTTTACTCGCGTCATTATCTTGTCCAGCATTCACTCTTTAGAGGTGAGTTTTTTGTTTTAGTGATGTTGTCGGTATTAGGCATGATGGTAATGGTATCTGGATATAGCTTACTAACCCTGTATTTAGGTTTAGAGATTATGTCGTTGTCACTATATACTCTTATTGCTATTGCTCGCCAAAGAGCTGTAGCGGTTGAAGCAGCGTTAAAATATTTTGTACTGGGCGCTATTTCATCAGGTTTATTGCTATATGGCATGAGCATGATTTACGGTATTAGTGGTGGTTTGAATATTAGTGATATCGCAGCTTTTGCATCAAACTCTGATCTTAGTTCTAGAGAAGCATTAATTATTAATTTTGGCCTAGTTTTCTTGGTTATTGGTATTGCCTTTAAACTTGGCGCTGTACCATTTCATAACTGGGTGCCAGATGTTTATCAAGGCTCGCCTACAGCAGTTACTATGTTTTTATCTACTGTGCCTAAAATTGCAGCAGTAGCAATGTTAGTACGCATCTTGGTTGATGGCTTGAGTGCTATGCAGCCGTACTGGTCGGATCTATTTATGGTGTTGGCGTTGTTGTCAATAGCTCTAGGATCTGTGGTGGCGCTTATGCAAACCAATATCAAGCGCATGCTTGCATATTCTACTATTTCACATATTGGCTTTATTATGCTTGGCTTTACTACTGGAGTAGTTACTGGGTACGGCGCATCAGTATTCTATATTCTAGTATATGTGCTAATGAGTTTGGCTGCATTTGGCATGATTATTCTTCTGAACAAAAAAGGCTTTGAGGCCGATCTTATTTCTGATTACAAAGGGCTTAGCAAGAGCTCACCTTGGTTTGCACTAATGATGTTGGTTGTAATGTTATCAATGGCAGGTGTTCCACCATTTATTGGTTTTTACTCTAAATTCTTTATCCTTCAGCAGGTAGTTTCAGCTGGGTTTGTAACTATTGCAATTATTGCAGTTGTATTTGCAGTGATAAGTGCTTACTATTATTTACAAATTATTAAATCAATGTATTTTGATGAGGCTGACAAAGAAGCAACTATTTTTGCACCAATGGATATGCAATTAGTCTTATCTATTAATGCTGTTCTTATTTTGGTAGTTGGTTTATTCCCAGATTTCTGGATGAAGCTCGCACTTTCACTACTTTAAATAGCTCATTTAATAAATCCACCTCTCTCACTTAAATCGTTAGTAGTTATTTTAAAATTTTTGACATAAGTCAAGTACGTATTAGTTTTTTTTAAAAATTATTTTGGACTATAAATTTATTACTTATAATATTCATTTAGATTAAAAATTCATTGAGGGTATTTTATGAATAAAAAACTAAGAACCACAGCTCTTAGCGCTGCGGTAACAATTGCATTAGGCTTATCATTAGCCGCTAATGCGCAAACAGCCAGTGAAGTTGTTGATAGCTTAAAAAATAAAGCCAATGGTGTAGTTGGATCTGTTGTAAATTCATCTTTGAGTGATTTTGCCAGTCAATTTGGCGAAGGCAATACCGAAATTTCTATTCGAAAAGTTAAAGGTGATGAGGCTGATTATTCTATTATTACAACACAACCATTAACTTCATTGGGTGAAGATAGGGCTAGATTGTTTTGGCAAGGATCACTTGGATCTTATGATCAAAGTGGAGATAGACGCACAACACTAAATGTTGGTTTGGGCAAAAGATGGCTATCAGCTGATGAGAAATCATTTACTGGTATTAACTCATTTTATGATTATGAATTTAGCAGCAAACACAAGCGTGCTAGTATTGGCGGTGAGTACAGACGTTCAAACGTTGAGTTAAATGTAAATAAATATTGGGCCGTTAGTGACAAGCATAGCGTAAGTGGGACAGATGAAGAGGCGTTGGATGGTTATGATGCAATATTTAAGGGTCAATTGCCATATCTTCCGTGGGCTAATTTAGTGGCGAAAAAATATCGTTGGGATAGAGTCAACCAAGATGATGTAGATGGCAACTATTATGGTATTGAGGCATATTTTACTCCAGAGACAAAACTTGAAGTGGGTAAGCAAGATGATAATTATATGATTCGTGAAACTTATGTCAAGTTAACACACTCATTTGGCGCAAATAGTGATCATGCATCATTAACTGATTCTGCGATTGCAACCGTGGCTTATCAAGATGGCGAAAATATGAAAAATAAAATGTTAAATAAGGTTGAGCGTAGCAACAAGATTGTTGTTGAATTTGGCGGTATTACAATGTCGAGGACTGACTAATGTTAAATGATAGAATAAATAAATTAGGTGTATTGGTAATTGGCAGCTTACTGTCATCTGTGGTTTTTTCTACTAATGGCGATGTGCGTACAGGACCTGCGACACAATATACGGTTACAGTTAAACAGGTGGAGTTATGTACGAGTTCAGCCTGTACAACGGCACATACGTTGGTAACAAAAACACAAGGCATGGATATTGCTAGTGCAGCTGTTGGTGCAGCTGTTGGTTCTTATGCATCAACTATGACTATGCCTCCCATGGGAGTAACTTATTCTCACATGAGAATAACGATTGACAGAACTTTTACGATTACTGGGTACGCTTTAAGCGCTTCATCTGGGCAGTATTGTTATACTGATGGCACCGCAGGAGTAAAAACTGCTCTTACAGTAGGAGCAAATACAACTTCTTCTAGTACTGCTGCATCTAGTGCGACTGCCTCTGCTTTAGAGTTGCCAAATGTAAGCACAACTGCCAATCATAATGAGGCTGGTGCAGGCACTCAATCTGTTACCATCACTTATGGAGATGGAATTAGTTTGTCTGGAGATGATATGTTGTATACAAAAGTTTTAACCACCCCATATACTTATTATGGACAAACTCCACTTATAGATATTTCATTTGCAACACAGAGTGCTGTTAATAGTATGGAAATGGGAGGGGGTGACGCCAACGGTGATTGTAATTTATTCCCTGGAGAACCTGATATGACCATTACAATCAAATAAAAGTAGAAATTATACTAATAAAAAAGGTTGCTATAGCAGTCTTTTTTATTGGTTGCTAATTTTTATTCTTCCTAACTTATTTTGTCGAACCCAAGCATGTCCATAAATCACTTCATAAGTGGCAGGCAGCTTCCCATCTTTTCTAAAAGACTCATACATCTCGATCATAAGCTGAAATTTATCTTTCCCCGTTAGCGATTTTGATCGAGTGTTAACGGTTTGTGCGCCAATAGCCTTAAGGTCTTTCAATAAGTCTGTAACAGTTTGATAGGTAAGTGTAAGTGTTTCCATTTCCA
>PNQY01000077.1 GCA_002909145.1 Candidatus Thioglobus perditus | reverse complement strand
AGCTTGAGAATATGTGCCAATCGCTTGTGGCGCTTTATTGGTTGAGATGATATGTTTTTGCATAATTAAGTATTATTTGTTGAATACGTCAATTATAAAACGAAAAATGGTGCCCGGGGCCGGAATCGAACCGGCACGGCCGCGAAGCCGCAGGATTTTAAGTCCTGTGTGTCTACCAATTTCACCACCCGGGCAGAAATTGTGAATATATTTTATAGACACATAAAAAGGGG
>PNQY01000076.1 GCA_002909145.1 Candidatus Thioglobus perditus | reverse complement strand
TATGGGGCGAGAAACGGGGTTCGAACCCGCGACAACCGGAATCACAATCCGGGGCTCTACCAACTGAGCTATTCCCGCCATAAAAACTTTTGTGGCACGCCCTACACGATTCGAACGTGTGACCTACGGCTTAGAAGGCCGTTGCTCTATCCAGCTGAGCTAAGGGCGCATTTTTTTAAAAACCCTAGGAAAAAGTTTTTGGTCGGAGTGGAGGGATTTGAAACCTCAACCACACCTTGCTACATAAGGCTTTAAAGCCATTTTGTGTTAAAGTTGCGGCAAATGTGGCATAAATCACTACCCATCAGACCTTTTTCACAGGCGATATTATAGATGATTTTGGTTTTAATATGCTAGCAAATTTGTTACTATTGAAAGAGTCATAAAATCCGGGTTTTAATGTTTAGTAAAATAATGTGGTATATTACTAATACTTTGGTTATATATTCATAGATGGAAAAAATAGCAATTATTGATGATGACGATGAGATACTTGAGTTACTTAGTCAGTATCTTACAAATAATGGTTTCGAGGTTTATCCATATTCCGATGCTGAGTCATTTTTGAATCAAGATAGTAGTCAATTTAGTTCGTTAGTTCTAGACATTGGATTGCCAGGTATAGATGGTCTAGAATTATGTCGTATATTGCGACAAGACTCTACAATTCCAATAATTATGCTTACGGCGGCTAGCGATGACCTTGATAGAATATTAGGTCTTGAGCTTGGTGCTGACGATTACGTTAGTAAGCCGTTCAATCCTAGAGAGCTTTTGGCTAGAATTAAGGCTTTATTAAGGAGAACTAAAGTAGACAATGATAGTAATTGTCATATCAATATAAATCACGTTGCCAGAGAAGCTTCTGTTGATGGTGTTGTAATAGGATTAACCGGGGCAGAGTTTGATTTATTGTGTGTCCTAAAAAAGAATATTGGTATAGTGCAAAGTAGGGATCAGATAGGGGAGTCTTTTCGTGGCAGAAGAACACTTCCAGATGACAGATCTATAGACACGACTGTGAGTCGTTTACGTCACAAGCTTAGTTCCCATTTTGAAGGTGAGATTATCCAAAGTGTACGTGGCAAGGGTTACGTCTTACTTTCTAAATAATTAATGGTATTAGTGGCATATAACAAAATATGTTTGACTATATTGAATGTAGTACTAAGTTAATTAAACTAAAACCAGAGTCATTTATTAATATATTAAAAGATAAGTGAGCATGAAAAACCTAATAATTGATTGGATGCTACCAAAAACTATAGCTGCAAGAATGGCATCTGCACTATTTACCGGCATACTGGTTGCACAATTATTAGGCACTTTACTCTGGATTGAGCAATTAAAGTCATCAGAAAGGAATCGATTGGTAGATGTTTCACAATCTATGGGTTCACGTATCGGCCAAACTGTTGAGTTCTTTGGAAAATTACCCGACCAATATAGACACATAGTGCTTGACCAGTTGCGCGATATGGGTGGCACACGTTTTTTTGTTTCTATTAATGATAAATACATAAATTTAGATGAGATAGTTGAAACAGAGTTCTCTTTGCTGGTCCGTAAAAAGATAAAAGAGAGTATGTTCGCACAAACTGGAGTTATTCCTGGGATGCAGATTCAGTTTGTTGACTTTGATAACTTAAAAATATTATCTGGTGATAATTTAATGGTCGATTTACCGCCTAAATGGAAAAGGTTTGCGCTATTAGAGCCTGGCGATTCAAGTCCAATAGCTGTAGTTCAGCTCCCTATAGGGAAAGAGTGGATGTATCTTGCAGCGGTTATCCCTAAGGGCGAGGTAATGCTGGGAATTGAGTGGCTCACTACTGAACGAATAATTAGTTTGACTGTGGTTTCGATTATAGTTTTGCTTGTAACTCTTATTTTTGTTCGATGGATTATAATGCCATTTAAATTATTGGCCAATCAGGCAGACCTGTTAGGTAAGGGGCGCAAGCTAAGGCAGTTACCCGAACATGGCTCCAAAGAAATGAAAACTACAATAAAAGCTTTTAATGCTATGGCCAGGCGTATTCAAAAGTTTATCTCCGAAAGGGAGCAATCATATGCTTCCATATCTCATGACTTAAAGACTCCAATAACAAGAGCCCGTTTAAGGGTAGAAAATTTAGAGGACGGAGAAATGAAAGACAACCTTATAAGGGATCTTGATTATTTAGATACCATGGTTAAGGGAAGCCTTCAAGTTATGACTGATGGCACTATTTATGAGAACTCTAAGTCAATAGATTTAGGTGATATGCTTAATGTGCTTACTAGTAAAGAGAAGATTTCTGGTCTACCTGTTATTCTAGATATACAGGACAAACTTACAATAAAGGGCAGACCTTTGGCAATAGAGAGGTTGTTCTGTAACTTAATTAATAACGCACTAACCTATGGAAAAGGGGTGGAGATTAGCGGAGAAAGGCTAGAAGGGGAAATACTCATAAAGATTATGGACCGAGGCCCAGGACTTAGTGATGCGGAAAAAATTAATGTATTTGAGCCTTACTATCGTATAGAGCACAATATAAGTAAGAACCATTCTGGTTTAGGTTTGAGTATAGCTCGTAATATTGTAAATATTCATGGCGGAGAGATAGAGCTTAAGGACCGCAAAGGTGGCGGGCTTACAGTTGAGGTTTACTTTCCGTCGTAAGCTTTGCACTAATTTGTAACAATTTGTAATAAAACAAAATCTTTCGATCTTTTTCTTATTCTACTATGAATACATTGCTCTCAATCATGAGTGCAATTAACTAATAGGGGATAAACAATGAAACAAAATATGAAAATGACTTCACTGGCTGCAGCTGCCTTTATGGCAAGCTCTACAGCATTCAGTGCAGGAGAAGTTGAAGTTCTTCACTGGTGGACTAGTGGAGGTGAGGCAGCTAGTGTTAATTACTTAAAAGATAAATTAGATGGTGCAGGCGTTAGTTGGAGTGATTTTGCTGTTGCTGGTGGTGGAGGTGAGAATGCTATGACGGTACTTAAGTCTCGCGCTATTTCTGGTAACCCACCTACTGCAGCTCAAATAAAGGGCCCGTCTATTCAGGAGTGGGGAGATCTTGGATTTTTAGCAGACATTAATGGAGTTGCAAAAGATAACAATTGGGACGGTCTATTGCCTAGTGTTGTTTCAGATGTGATGAAGCATAATGGTAATTATGTTGCAGCACCTGTAAATGTACACCGTGTTAACTGGTTATGGTCTAATCCAGAGGTATTTCGTAAGTCAGGAGCAACAATTCCAACTACTTGGGACGACTTTATGGTTCAAGCCAAAAAGATCCAAGATGCTGGATACATTGCGCTAGCTCATGGTGGACAGGATTGGCAAGATGCTACAGTTTTTGAAGCTGTTGTTCTTGGTATTGGCGGTCCAGAATACTATCAGAAAGCTTTCGTGGAAACAGATATGGATGCACTTAATAGTGATACCACAACTGCAGTATTTGAGACTTTCGGAAAGTTACGTCAGTTTATTGACTCTAACTCACCTGGACGTGATTGGAATGTAGCTACCTCTATGGTAATTAATGGAGAGGCCGCTATGCAGATTATGGGTGACTGGGCTAAGGGCGAGTTCAAGGTTGCAGGTAAGAGTGTAGGTACAGACTACACATGTACAGCTGCACCAGATACTTCTGGTAGCTTTACATTTAATGTAGACTCTTTTGCTTTCTTTAGTCAATCCGACTTAGGCAATCAGCAAGCTCAAAAAGTTATGGCTAAAGAAATCCTTGGGTCTGATTTTCAAGAGGTGTTTAATCTTAACAAGGGTTCAATCCCTGCACGTTTAGGCATGTCAAGAGATAAGTTTGATTCTTGTGCACATGACTCTATGGACGCTTTTATAGCTAGCTCTCAGACTGGCGGATTAGTTCCAAGTTTTGCTCACGGAATGGCGGTTTCATCTGCAGTTTCAGGAGCTATATATGATGTTGCTACAAACTTCTTTAACTCTGACCAGAGTGCAGCAGAAGGTGCAAGTCAGTTGGTTAGCGCTGTTAAGGCAGCCAAGTAGGCTTTAATCGAGAATTAGTCGGGACTATAAGTGTTGTTTTAATAGTCACCGACTATTCTAAATCGGGGTTTTTATTAAACAAAAAAATAAAAGCTTCTTTTTAAAAAATGGCCAACAAGCATTATTAATAGTTTTTTAAGTGTTTGTTACATTATGGCTATAAAAGTTTGATTTATATTTTTTACTAAAATTATTTATCTTTAATGGGGATGTTGTTGTGTTTAATTTTCTAGAAAGAAATCTTCCAAAAATCATTATTGCTCCAACTACACTGGCAATGATAGTTTGTATGTATGGATTTATTCTGTGGACAGGGCTTCTATCGCTAACAAAAAGTCGTATGATGCCTCAGTGGGAGTTCGTTGGTCTAGAGCAGTATATCCGTTTATTTCAAAATCCTAGATGGCATGTAGCACTTGATAATTTATTAATATTTATAGTTTTGTTTATTGTGATATCGCTAATTATTGGCTTGTTATTGGCAATATTTCTTGATCAAAAGATTCGAGCAGAAGGGGCAATAAGAACTGTTTATTTATATCCGATGGCGATCTCATTTATTGTCACAGGTACAGCATGGAAGTGGATACTTAACCCCGGTCTAGGTATAGAAAAAATATTTCGCGATATGGGTTTTGCAAATTTTGAGTTTAGATGGCTTGTAGAACAGGATATGGCGATCTATACCATTGTTATAGCTGCTGTATGGCAGTCTAGTGGTTTTGTTATGGCAATGTTTTTGGCTGGTCTTCGTGGGGTGGATGACAATTTAGTTAAGGCGGCCAAAATTGATGGCGCATCAACCGCCAAGTCATACTGGTACGTTATCTTACCGATAATGAGACCAGTATTTTTTAGTGCAATAGTGATTCTTACACATATAGCGATTAAGAGTTTCGACCTAGTGCAAGCATTGACAGGAGGAGGCCCTGGTTACGCCTCAGATTTGCCAGCTAACTTTATGTACACTTTTGCGTTTAATAGAGCGCAAATGGGCCTGGGTGCTGCCAGTGCCATTATTATGCTATTTGGGGTCTTGGCAGTTCTTATACCTTATTTATATTCTGAATTACGGGAGAGACCAGCATGAATATTAACAAGATTTTCCATATAAATTTAGGTCGCACATTAATTTATCTGGTACTTATATCTTTTGCTATTATTTACTTGGCACCACTATATGTCATGTTCTCTACATCACTAAAAGATATTGAAGAGATTCGTAGTGGAAATTTACTAGCGTTACCAAATGACCCAACATTGTATGCATGGGGAAAGGCTTGGTCCTCAGCATGTACTGGCAGTGAATGTAATGGTCTAGCTCCATTTTTTTGGAACAGCGTAAAGATAGTTTTTCCAGCGGTAATAATATCGACAATTGTTGGTGCATTTAACGGTTACGTTTTATCTAAATGGAAATTCAAAGGTAGCGAGTTACTCTTTGGTGCACTTCTTTTTGGTTGTTTTATTCCCTTTCAAGTGATACTTCTACCTATGGCAATACTTTTATCTAAGTTAGGCCTATCCAATACCGTTTCAGGTTTAGTTTTGGTACACGTAATATATGGTGTAGCATTTACTACCTTGTTTTTTCGTAACTACTATGTAGGTATTCCGACAGAGCTAGTTCGTGCAGCAAGGCTAGATGGTGCCGGGTTTATAGATATTTTCAGGCATATATTTCTACCATTATCAACTCCAATAATAGTGGTAACTTTGATTTGGCAATTTACTCAGATATGGAATGACTTTTTATTTGGTGTTGTCTATTCTGGCTCCGGAACTCAGCCCATAACAGTAGCATTAAATAACTTAGTAAACACCTCGATAGGCGGTAAAGAATATAACGTAGATATGGCCGCAGCAATTATTGCGGCCTTGCCTACGCTAATAGTATATGTTTTTGCAGGAAAGTACTTTGTTCGTGGTTTGACTGCAGGCGCTGTTAAAGGATAGGCCACCTTATTAAATATTAAATAAATTATTAAAATGGAAAGCAATATGGGACACATACAACTCAAAAATGTTTGCAAATCTTTTGGTTCAACCGAGGTCTTAAAAGATATAGATCTAGATATTCAGGATGGGGAATTGTTAATTCTAATCGGACCATCTGGGTGTGGTAAATCTACCCTTATGAATTTGATAGCAGGACTAGAAGATATAACTAGTGGCCAGATAGTTGTTGCTGGTAGTGACGTTTCCGATAAGTCGCCTAAGGATAGAGACATAGCTATGGTGTTCCAGTCATATGCACTCTATCCTACAATGAATGTGGCTCGCAATATAAGTTTTGGCTTGGAGATGCGCAAGGTGCCAAAGGATGAACAAGATGAGACAGTAAACAAGGTGGCAGAGTTGTTACAAATAGACCATCTGTTGGATCGTAAACCAGGACAACTTTCTGGCGGACAAAGGCAAAGAGTTGCTATGGGTAGGGCTTTAGCAAGATCACCAAAGGCTTTCCTGTTTGATGAGCCATTGTCTAACCTGGATGCAAAGTTAAGGGTTGAAATGAGAACCGAAATTAAGAAACTTCATCAAAGATTAGGAACAACTATAGTTTATGTGACACATGACCAGGTAGAGGCTATGACATTGGCAAATAGGATTGCTGTTTTAAAGGACGGAATAATACAGCAGCTAGGAACGCCTTATGAAATTTATAACGATCCCGCAAACCACTTCGTTGCAGACTTTATGGGCTCACCGGGTATGAACTTTGTTGAGTGTATTGTTTTTGAAGACAAACTAGTTATTCATAGTGGTTCACAAAACTATCAGTTGTCAGTCCCTTGCTCAGATGCAATCAATAGATCTGGACTAGACAGCGTACTGCTTGGTATAAGACCGGAAATGCTTACTGATCTAAAGCCACATGAAAATAACCCATATATTCATGAAGTTATTTTCGATGTAGAGGTTATAGAGCCTATGGGAGGAGACACTATAGCGATAGGAAAATGGAACGACACTGAAGTGCAGGCAAGGCTTAGTCCAGAGTCCGGTGAGATTGCAGATAAAGGTTTTAAGTTGCAGGTTGATACAAGTAAGGCGATAGTTTTCGACCCCTTAACAGGGCAAAGGGTTCGATAATAACATTACCATATCTTGAATTTCCCTAATATAGGATATCAATTTCAAAATATCAACTAGTACAAATGAGCAGTATAAAACACAATAACAGCATTAAACACACAAGCCAAGATCTTGTGTTGTTTGGAAGTTTAGGGGACTTATCGTTGCGTAAACTTTTACCTTCTTTTTATCATTTAGAGAGGGCAGGATTTTTGGACAAATCTTTGTCTATACATTGCGTTATACGTGATGATAATGAGACCAATAAATTTTATGAAAAGCTAAAAGAATCTATACAAAACCATGTCAAGGAGGATTGCTATAGTGGTGACATTTTTAATAAGTTTAGGTTTGTTAGTAGAATTAATTGTATCGGTCTAGATTTAAAGGATCCTAGTGGCTATAAAAAATTAAAACAATCTCTACCCAAAAATGGTAGTGCCACCAGTTATTATTTCGCATTACCGCCAAGCATGATTGAGTTGGTTTGTGATAATTTAAATGACAATGGAATTATTAATAAAGAATCTAAAATTGTCATTGAAAAACCTATAGGGATTGACTATAAATCAGCAAAAAATGTGAACGATAAGCTTGCTAAATATTTCGATGAGGAGCAGATATATAGAATAGATCACTATTTAGGCAAAGAGACTGTGCAGAACCTTATAGCGCTACGCTTTGCTAATTCAATTTTTGCTAGTCAGTGGAACTCTAAATGTATCGAATATGTAGAAATAACTGCTGCAGAGACTATAGGTATTGAGGGTAGATGGGGTTATTATGATGACGTAGGTCAGATGATAGATATGGTGCAAAGTCACTTATTACAGCTGCTCTGTCTTGTTGCTATGGAGCCACCTAATGAACTGAATGCTTTAAATATGAGACATGAAAAAGAGCGGGTACTAAAGGCCTTATCTCCAATTAAAGATGATATTATTAGAGCCCAATATGTTGATGGTAAAGTTTTAGGTGAGTCAGTACCTGGCTATCTAGAAGAGGATGGCGCAAATACTGAAAGTGAAACTGAAACATACATCTGTATGCGTGCAGAAATTTCTAACTGGAGATGGTCTGGAACCCCGTTTTATTTGCGTACAGGAAAAAGGTTAGCGGAAAAGGCTACCCAAATAATTATCCACTTTAAGTCTGACCAGCATTTTATTTTCGACCAAGACCAGAAACAGCTTGCCGGTAATGTCTTAATAATAAGGCTACAGCCAACAGAAGGTATATCACTAGAAGTGGTAACAAAGGACAATGGAGTTGATAAAGGAATGAGACTCAGGAAAGACCCGCTGCATCTTGACTTTTTTAAATCTCAGGAGGTTTCAAGAATGCCAGATGGTTATGAAAAAATGCTGCTAGAATTATTAAACTCAGAGCAAAGAATGTTCCTAACCAGAAAAGAGGTGGAGTTGTCCTGGAAATGGTGCGACCAAGTTACCAAAGCATTCAAGAGCTCATCACAAAAGTTATGTAAATATGGCGCAGGATCAAATGGTCCGGATGAGGCTAAACAGATGATTGAAAAGTATGGGCATAAATGGTATGAAGATAGATAGACCGGAGTACTTACCAAGTAAAGTTAAATGGAATAGTGCTAGCACAGAAGAGGAGCTGGCAATACATTTAACTCAAGATATAAAACAAATGTTCACAGACCTGAGTGCCAATAATAACTATGTTAGTCTGGCAGTTTCAGGAGGATCAACACCAATAAATCTTTTCCAGAAATTATCCAAGCTAGATGTTCAATGGGAATTGACAGATATAACTCTAATAGATGATCGCTGGGTGGATTCGACTCACAAAGACAGCAATGAGTTACTGGTAAGAAATAATTTGTTACAAAATAACGTCGTTAATGCAAACTTTATCCCGCTCAAGAACAACTCAAATAGCGCTAAAGACGGACAGGCTTTATCTGAAAAATCTCTTGATAAATTAAAAGGCCCGATAGATCTATCCATACTTGGCATGGGTTGTGATGGACACACAGCTTCACTCTTTCCTTGTAGTGAGGAGTTGCCCTTGGCTATGGACATCAACAACAAAAATAAATGCATTGCTGTAAATCCAAACACAGCACCATATGAACGTATCAGCTTAACAAGATCCATGATATGTAAATCAAGAAATATAGTTCTTTATATAGTTGGTGAGCACAAACTAAAAACTCTCGAAAAGGCTATAAAAAATAAAGACCCAAATATAATGCCAATTTATGCTTTTTTAGAGCACGGATTGAGTATATATTGGAGTCCATAGCTAAATTAAATGGATAGTAAATGAGTAAATATAATTTAATAGGTGATATAGGGGCAACAAACACCAGGCTTGCCGTTGTTAAGGATGGTAGTGTAGAGTTAGAAAATATTCGCTATCTAGCATGCTCCGAATATAAAAATTTGCAGAGTGCAATTAATTTTTATTTAACTGAACTTCCTCAGGTAGAAATAAATTCAGCTTGTTTTGCTATCGCTGGAGCTGTACACACAGAAACATTCAAGCTAGTTAACAATGATTGGCAAGTAAACAAGGAAGATGTTATGTTGGCGCTAAATAATATTGATGTTATATGGGTCAATGATTTTACTGCTCAGGCTATAGCTACAACAATATTATCTAGAAAAGACGTAGTAGTTATCAATCCAGGGATAATACAAAAGGACAGGGCCAGATTGGCAATTGGCTCAGGTACTGGGCTAGGAGTTTGTGGATTAATTCCTGCATCGAATGAGTGGATTCCAGCAATGGGAGAGGGTGGGCATGTTGACTTTGCTCCCAACTCAGAGCTTCAGTTTAGAGTTATGAAGATACTGCAAAAACAATTTGGGCACGTCTCAGTGGAGCGTATTTTGTCTGGCCCTGGTATTGTAAATCTTTATCGAGCACTGGCAATAATTAACCAGAAAAAAGTTAAATTTACTACCCCAGCACAGATAACTAGTGCAGCAAACAAACCTAATCCAGACCAGCTATGCTACGAAACATTACAACTTTTTTGTCAAATATTTGGCTCTGTTGCTGGTAGTGCGGCTCTAAATATTGGAGCACTTGGTGGGGTGTATATTACCGGAGGAGTTATAAGAAACTTTTTTGAGTTATTTGTTAAGAGTGATTTTTTGAAAAGCTTCAATGATAAGGGCAGGTTTAGAGGATATATGGAAAGCATACCTGTATATTTTTCAGAAGCTAGATACATGGGTCTTCTAGGGGCGTCACAAATACTAATAAACAACAAAAATTGAATTTAATTAAACTAATTAATTTTATATATTTATATCTTTATGGGGGGCAAAATGAATAAGACAAAGGCTGACATCGGCCTAATTGGATTAGGGGTAATGGGGCAAAATTTAGCGTTAAATATGGAAAGCCATAACCTCACATTGGCGGTCCATAATCGCACTCCAGAGTCTGTAGATAATTTTGTTAATATCACAGCCAAGGGCAGAAACTTTATAGGTTGTGCCAATATTCATGACTTTGTTATGGCTATTGAAAAACCAAGAAAGATAATGATGATGGTTAAAGCAGGGGTAGTTGTTGACAGCTTTATTGATAAGTTGTTGCCATATCTTGAAAAAGGTGACATTATTATTGATGGTGGCAACTCCAATTACCATGACACAACAAGAAGAACTAATGAATTAGAGTCAAAAGGGTACTACTTCATTGGTGCTGGAGTATCTGGAGGTGAGGAAGGTGCATTAAAGGGTCCGGCCATTATGCCAGGAGGCTCTGTATCTGCATGGGATTCGGTAAAAGATATTCTGCAATTGATTTCTGCTAAGGTGGATGGGCAGCCTTGTTGTGATTGGATAGGTGAAGGCGGATCAGGCCACTTTGTCAAGATGGTGCATAATGGTATTGAGTATGGAGATATGCAGCTAATTTGTGAATCTTATCAAATAATGAGAGATGTTTTAAGTATGTCTAATGAAGAGATGCACAAAACATTCAAGAAATGGAATGAAGGTGAACTAGGTAGCTATCTGATTGAAATTACAGCTAATATTTTGGCCTTCAAAGATGTTGATGGCGAGCCCATTCTAGATAAAATATTGGATGTTGCTGGGCAAAAAGGCACTGGTAAGTGGACTGGAATTGCAGCTCTCAATCTTGGAGCACCACTTACATTGATTGGAGAGTCGGTTTTCTATCGTTACTTATCCTCCCTCAAAGATGAAAGGGTGGAAGCGTCAAAAATATTTAGTGGACCAGATAATTTTTTTGATGGAAATAAAGAGAAAGCTCTTAAAGATATACATGACGCACTTTATGGAGCAAAAATGGTTTCATATGCTCAAGGATACAATCTTCTTTCTGAGGCAGCTAAAGAGTATCAGTGGAACCTTAATTATGGTGGTATTGCACTTATTTGGCGTGGAGGTTGTATTATACGTTCGGTATTTTTAAATAAAATTAAAGATGCTTATGACAACAACAAAGATATAAAAAATTTGTTACTAGATCCATTCTTTAGGGACAAGATAAATAACTGTCAAAAAGGCTGGCGCAGAACTTGCTCTTTAGCAATAAAGCATGGAGTACCTATACCGGCAATGACGTCATCTTTGTGTTACTTTGATGGTTACCGTAACCCATCCTTGCCAGCAAACTTATTGCAAGCACAGAGAGACTATTTCGGTGCTCACAAATATGAACGTGTCGATAAACCTAGAGGTCAAACATACCACACTGATTGGCTCTAATGTAAAGCCTAAATATAGTTATTTTTTTAATCTGTATTTGCCAATATAACTGGCCAACGGTAAGTAAATAATAGACTAAACAGTATTCTGTATCATTATTGAATTGAAAGATCCAGAATAGGCCTATGTTAATGCAATATTTGAATTAAATATACTTTAATAATATGCTTTAAATGGTCGGAGTGGAGGGATTTGAACCCCCGACCACCTGGTCCCAAACCAGATACGCTACCAAACTGCGCTACACTCCGAAAAAACAATAATTATACTTTGTTAATAGTGAATGTAAATAGTTAAATTGGATATGAATTTTAATTAATCAATTCCAAGTTCTTTCCAAATATTATCAATCTTTTGAATAACATTTTTGTCCATAACAATTGGTGTCCCCCATTCTCTATCAGTTTCACCAGGTAGTTTGTTGGTTGCGTCTATACCCATCTTTGAGCCCAGTCCAGAGACTGGCGAGGCAAAATCAAGGTAGTCAATAGGAGTGTTGTCAATTAAAGTGGTATCGCGTGTTGGATCTACTCTAGTTGTCATGGCCCAAATAACTTCCTTCCAGTTTTTCACGTCAATATCATCATCAACAATAATGACAAATTTGGTATACATAAACTGACGCAAGAATGACCAAACTCCCATCATCACTCTTTTTGAATGTCCTGGGTATTGTTTCTTAATACTAACCACTGCCATCCTATAAGAGCATGCCTCTGGTGGAAGATAAAAATCTGTAATTTCAGGGTACTGTTGCTGTAGTAGGGGGACGAACACCTCGTTTAATGCAACACCCAGAACTGCTGGCTCATCAATAGGTTTGCCTGTGTAAGTTGAATGATAAATTGGGTTTTCTCTATGAGTGATTCGTTCAACAGTAAATACTGGAAAACGCTCAACCTCATTGTAATATCCTGTGTGATCTCCATAGGGGCCTTCATCAGCCATTTCATCAGGGTAAATTACACCTTCTAGCACAATTTCTGCATTCTCTGGAACTTGTAAATCATTGCCAATACATTTACATACTGTGGTTTTTTTACCACGCAGCAGCCCTGCAAAGGCATACTCGCTTAGAGTGTCTGGAATTGGGGTAACTGCTGCTAATGTTGTAGCAGGGTCGGCGCCAATTGCAACCGATACAGGGTATGGTTGACCAGGGTTTTTATCACACCAATCTTTAAAGTCTAGCGCCCCACCACGATGTGAAAGCCAGCGCATAATTAGCTTATTTTTGCCAATTAACTGTTGACGATAAATACCTAAATTTTGACGCTTTTTTAGAGGACCTTTGGTAATCGTTAGACCCCATGTAACTAGTGGATTGGCGTCTCCTGGCCAACATGTTTGTATAGGTAATTTATTAAGATCTACATCATCACCCTCAATAACAACTTCTTGGCATTGACCTTTTTTAACGGTTTTAACCGGCATATTGAGAACTTTTTTTAATTTTGGTAGTTTCTCAAATGCATCTTTTAAGCCTTTTGGTGGTTCTGGCTGTTTAAGTTCGGCGAGGATTTTTCCTAGTTCTCTCAATGCGATTAAATCGCTCTGACCCATTGCGCTTGCTACTCTATCCGTGGTGCCAAATAAATTGGCCAATACTGGCATACTAGAATCTTTTACATTTTCAAATAAAAGAGCAGGACCTTCTTTATCTAAAGTTCGACGACATATTTCAGTAATTTCTAGATTGGCGTCTACTTCCTGTGTAATTCGCTTAAGCCTGCCTTGTTTTTCCAGTTCACCAATAAATTCACGTAAATCCTGATATTGCATAAAATACCCTACCTATGCTTTTTCGAAGTAGCTTTTATGCTCTTCTAGTTCGGCTTTGTTTGCTTTAATGATTTTAATTTTACCTCTATTACTATCTATTCTAATAATGGAATTTTTGCTAGTTTTCTTATCATTAGTATTTGTGTTGTCGCCAAATAATGTTGACTGACCGCCTGTCATTGCCAAGTACACCTGTGCAAGGATTTGTGCGTCTAACAACGCTCCGTGAACAGTACGGGCGCTAGCATCAATTTCAAATCTGCGGCATAGTGCATCTAGATTGTGCATCATTCCTGGACGCTGTTGTTTTGATAGTTCTAATGAGTCAATAATTATGCATATATCTTCAATGCTTTCATCAGCCCCTATAAGCTTGAGCTCATGGTTCAAAAAACCAAGGTCAAATGGAGCGTTGTGAATGACTAGTGTTGCACCTCTGATATACTCTATAAATTCAGAAGCGATTTCTTCAAATTTGGGTTTGCCAGTTAAAAATTTATCAGTAATACCGTGAATTCTAACTGAATCGCCAACATTGCGTTCAGGCTGGATATATTGATGATATTCGTTGCCTTCAGTGATTGCCCTATCTATAATTTCAGTGCAGCCAATTTCAATAATTCGATGACCTTCAGATGGCTCAATACCAGTGGTCTCAGTATCTAAAACAATTAGTCTTTCCATCAAATATTCCTTGAACTTATTTTCGTGTAAAATTGATTGATTTTATCATAACTAAAAGTTAGAGAGTATTATGGCTAGAGTAACTGTTGAAGAGTGTTTGGATTTTGTAGATAATCGTTTTGAGTTAGTTTTGGTAGCTGCAAAACGCGCCCATCAGTTAAGCTCTGGTGGTTTTAGATCAATACTAGATGCGGGTAAAGATAAGCCAACTGTAGTTGCACTAAGAGAAATTGAAGCTGGCCTTATTGATGCTTCTATTTTAACTGAAGATTATGCAATGGAAGAAGAGCTTACGGCACAACAAAAGGCCCAAGATGCACAAACTAAGCAAGAAGTTGAAGCAGAATTATCTGTTACTTCGGTTGATGAAGGTGTTGATGAGGTGACTGAAGTTAACGAATAACACTAATACTATACAAGTTAAAAAAAAATGACGCACTGCGTCATTTTTTTTTGTTTAATTTAGTTTAATAAGGTATTGTATTAAATAATGATTGACTTTGTTAAAATTGAGAATACAGAAATTCGGTTTCATGAGAATTGGCCGGATATTAATGTTGATTTGGCTATGGCGGCAATTAACTTAAGTAGATCTTCAACAGAATTTAATTTATTGATGGAAAAGGTTAGCAATGTGTCCGACCTGTCATTTTTTGAATTAGAAGTTATGGTTTTATTACGATCATTTTCATATCCACACCGTCTAACGCCTTCATTGCTATCAAACTCACTTATGGTGTCCTCAGGGGGCTTAACTAAAGTTTTAATTAAATTAGAAATTAAAAAGTACATTGTTAGAGATCCAAACCCTATGGATAAAAGAAGCAAAATTGTAAGACTTACTGACTCTGGCATTAAATTTATTGAAAATAAATACCCTTCAATACAACACGCCTCTAAACAGTTTTTTGAATCAAAACTTTCTAAGAGCGAATTACAAACTTTAACTTTACTCTTGACCAAATTACTCAAAGAATAATTCAAAAAATACCCCCACAGAAAAGCCTTTCTGGGAAGACATATTAGAATTTGATGATAGTCAAGTAAATATAAATTATTGAGTGTACAATCTGCTTGAACTAAAAAAAGAGGAGGTTTTAATGACTAATAATAACTACTGGAAAGCCAATATTGCACTTATTATTAAGTGTCTAACTATTTGGTTTGTTGTTTCATACTTGTTTGGTATCGTTTTCGTTGATGCATTAAACACAATAAAACTTGGAGGGTATAAGCTTGGTTTCTGGTTTGCTCAACAAGGTTCAATCTACACATTCGTAATTCTAATTTTTTACTATGCAAAGAGCATGGGAAAAATTGACAAAGAATTCGGTGTTGACGAAAAATAATATAAGGGGATATTAAATGGATTTACAAACATTAACGTTTTTATTTGTAGGTGCAACTTTTGCCATCTACATTGGTATTGCTTTTTGGGCCAGAGCCGGTTCAACTAGTGAATTTTATGTAGCCGGTGGTGGTATTCACCCTGTGGCCAATGGTATGGCAACAGCGGCAGACTGGATGAGTGCTGCATCATTTATCTCAATGGCTGGTTTAATTGCATTCTATGGATACGGTGGTTCGGTATTCTTAATGGGTTGGACTGGTGGCTATGTTCTTTTGGCTATGTTGCTCGCTCCATACTTAAGAAAGCATGGATCATTCACAGTTCCTGAGTTTATTTCTGATCGATACTATTCAAAAACAGCCCGAGTTGTTGCTGTTATTTGTCTTATTATTGCATCAGTAACATACGTAATTGGACAAATGAAAGGTATTGGTGTTGCATTTTCTAGGTTCTTAGAAGTTGATTATTCAACTGGTCTAGTGACTGGTATGGTTATTGTTGCTTTTTATGCAGTAATGGGCGGAATGAAAGGTATCACCTATACGCAGATTGCACAGTACGTGATTATGATTATTGCTTATACAATTCCGGCAATATTTATTTCATTTATGCTTACAGGCAATCCAATTCCTCAATTAGGTCTTGGTAGTGAAATGGCTGATGGTACTTATCTACTGGATAAACTTGATCAAGTTGTAATGCAGCTAGGGTTTGCAGAATACACTACCCAAGCTAGATTAAGTGCAACTAATATGTTTGTATATACACTGTCTTTAATGATTGGTACTGCAGGACTTCCACACGTAATCATGAGATTCTTTACGGTTAAGTCAGTTAAGGCGGCGCGTGAGTCTGCTGGTTGGGCGTTAGTATTTATTGCTATTCTTTATACTACAGCTCCAGCTGTTGCGGCTATGGCTAGATTAAACCTAATGACAACAATTGATCAGCCTAATGCTGAGCAAAATTTAGCCTATGCTGATAGACCTGCATGGTTTAAAAATTGGGAGAAAACTGGACTATTGAAGTTTGAAGATAAGAATAATGATGGATTAATTTCTTATGTTGGTGACAAGAAAGCCAATGAAATGGTTAAAGTAGATAGAGATATTATGGTGTTGGCAAATCCAGAAATTGCTGGCTTACCTAATTGGGTTATCGCTATTGTTGCAGCAGGTGGATTGGCAGCAGCATTATCAACGGCAGCAGGATTGTTACTGGCTATTGCATCATCTATTTCTCACGATTTATTAAAAGGTGTATGGAGGCCTAATATTAGTGAAAAGGAAGAGTTGAAATATTCTAGGTTATCAATGATTGGTGCTATTTTAATTGCTGGATATTACGGATTTAACCCTCCAGACTTTGCAGCGGGAACTGTGGCGCTTGCATTTGGTCTAGCAGCGTCTAGTATCTTCCCTGCACTTATGATGGGTATCTTCTCCAAGAAGATGAACAAAGAAGGTGCAATTGCAGGTATGTTGTCAGGTATTGGTATCACATTGTTATATGTATTCCAACACAAAGGCATTATGTTTGTGAAGTCAACATCTTTCTTAGGTGACATGGATCCGAACTGGTTCTTAGGTATTGAGCCTAATGCGTTCGGTGCTATTGGTGCTGTGGTTAACTTCGCTGTTGCATTCTTTGTAATGAGTCGTACAGCTAAAGTACCTGCAGAGGTTGAGCAGATGGTTGAGAACATTCGTGTTCCTGCATCTAACTAAAAAAACTTTTTAAGTTTTTTGCTTTGACACCCGGCAATGCCGGGTGTTTTTTTATTTAAAATAAAGGAATTATGTTTTTTAAAAATAAACACGTTATTACATCAATGATCGTTGCCCCTATATTGGCAATTATTAGTTATTTTGCAGTTGATTACTATGTTGCTGAAGTGCCACACAAAGCAGTAGATGGTCAATTGTATAAGATGCTTGCCAAACCTAATTGTCGATGGGAAAGTGGAAATTGTGATTTGGTAAATGGTAGTTTAGAATTGTCAATTACCTCTAGTAGTTTACAATACGGTAAAAATTATTTTCATTTGCAGTCTGAGACTCCGTTGCAAAATGTTAATTTCTCATTGGTCCATGAAAAGAATGCCCAGTCATCACCCGAATCAATTATGTTGGTGGAACCCGGTGGAAAATTATGGAAAAGTGCATTGGTTGATGTTAGAAAAACAGACTATTTGCAGTTTGTTGTCTATGCAGGTGGCAGTATTTTTTACGCTGAAGTCCCAGCTATTTTCACTTACAAGGATAAGGATTTTTAGATGGAAATTGAAGCTTTAGAAATTATTGATTTTTTTAAAGCAACTCTACCGCTTGACTGTTCAGAACCTGAGCAGCTTGAATTATTAATTTCAAAAACAGAAGTTGGTTATCGACGTAAAGGGCACGTTCTAACACTAAAGCCTGACTTTTTATATTTGGTTCGAAAGGGGGCGGTGTTAATAGAAGATGAAAATGAAAAGTTATTTTCAATTCTAGGAGAGCATCAGTGGTTTGGTTATAGCAATCAACTATTGCTTTATACGCACTCTTGTAAAGAGGATACTCTTTATTATCGAATTGATAAACAGTACTTTCACGAGTTATTTTCCAACAACAATACTATTGAAAATTTTTTTGTAGATGCAAATTTAAAAGCAGGAATAAAATTTCAAAATATTACTAAGCAAAATAATTTGCTTAATGATTCTGTTTTATCTATGTCTAGGGCAAACGATGCTTATTTGGTCGATCAAAAAACAAGTATCGAGCAAGTTGCCAAATTAATGACCAAAAAAAATATCACATCTGTTGTTATTACTAGTAATGATAAATTGTGTGGCATTGTAACTGATCGTGCTTTTTGTACTAAAGTGGCAGCTGAAAAGCTTGATGTTACAGAACCTGTTGGTACCATTATGAGTAAAAAACCTATCTCCATTGCTCATTATAAAAGTGGTGTTGAGGCAATGTTGTTAATGGCAAATGCTCAAATTAGACACTTACCTATAGTTAAAAATAAGAAAGTTGTTGGCATGATTACGGCTGCTGATTTACTTCGTAAGCAAAGCCATAATGTGGTTTTTCTAATTAACGAGATTTTGGTGTCAAAAGATTCAGATGACTTGACAATGATATCCAAGCAAGTACCTCTGTTGCTGCAAAAAAGTTTCGAATCTAATATGGATGAGCATGATATTACATATTCTGTTAGTTCAATCGGACGATCAATTAATCAGCAATTGCTAAAACAAGCTGAAAGTTTGTTAGGAGCTCCTCCTGTAGAGTATGCGTGGGTTGTGGCAGGATCAATGGCCAGATCTGAGCAAATTGCACACTCTGATCAAGATAACTTGTTGATCTTATCGGATGACTACCAGCAAGATTTGCATGGTGAATATTTTTCTAAGTTGGCTAAATATGTTTGCGATGGGCTAAATGCCTGTGGTTATGTGTATTGTCCTGGTGACGTTATGGCAACCAATGATAAGTGGCGACAACCTTTTTCAGTCTGGAAATCTTATTTTAATAAATGGATTAATGAGCCAGATCCAAAGGCGCTAATGTATGCCAGTATATTTTTTGACCTAAAGTGCTTATATGGCGATTCAACTCTATTAGATGATTTATTGTCTGATGTTTTGAAAAAAACTGTTAAAAATACAATATTTCAGTCGCATATGGCCGCGAATGCTTTGCACTACACGGCGCCATTAGGGTTCTTTCGGAATTTTATTTTAGACAAGAATGGTGTCAATCAGAATGCTTTAGATTTGAAGAAAAAAGGTGTTGTCCCAATTGTTGACATTGCAAGAGTTTATGCCCTATCACATGGAGCTAGGTCAATTAACACTCAAGATAGGTTAAAAGAATTGGCTGAGACTGGTGGTTTAAGTCAATCTGGTGCTAATGATTTAATTGAAGCCTATAAGTTTATTAATTTGATTAGAATTAAGCACCAGAGGTATCAAATAAGATCTGATAATCTTGTAGATAATTATGTTTTAACTGAAGAGATTTCATCTTTAGATCAAAAACATTTAAAAGATGCATTTAGCATTGTGACTGATATGCAATCAGCAATGGGGTCACAATATCAAACATCAATATTATAAATATGATATTTAGTTATTTTTTTGCTGATTATTACCGAAAAAAACACCTTAAAAGGTTAACGCATTCTTCATCTATTAAAGATTATTTAAACCATCCTTTGGTCAAGAGCAATAAACTGATTAAAGATTTAGAATTCTTAGTTTTGGATTTTGAGACAACCGGTCTGGATGCTGACAATGATAGAATTATTAGCTTGGGCTACACAGTTATCAAAAATCTTCATTTACTACCTAAAACCTCTACTCATGTTTTAATTAATCCAAAGCAGCAGCTTACTGAGGATAATGTCGGCATTCATAAATTGACTGATGAAGAATTACAAAATGGAGTATCATTAAACTGCGCAATGGAAGGCTTGTTATCTGAAATGGCTGGCAGGGTTATAGTTGTACATTTTGATGTCATCGAAAAAAGCTTTATTAATCGAGCCTGCTTATTGCTTTACCAGATGAAATCATTGCCTATGGTTATGATCGATACACTTAAAATTGAGCAAAAAAAGTCTCAGCATATTGGGCCGTATGTTAAGCAACAAAGTATGCGTTTGTATGCGCTACGTGAAAAATATAACTTGCCACGCTATAGGGCACATAATGCTATGCAGGATGCAATTGCTACTGCTGAGCTGTTTTTGGCACAGATTGACTATATAGGAAGAAAGCATTTAATTAAATTAAAAGATTTGATTTGAAAATTGCTTTCTAGAAAGGTATTTTTTAGGTATTATTTATTAATTTTAGTAGGGTTATTATATGACTATGTATCCAATTCAAAAGAGCAACAAAACTCCATTAATTGACAAAGAAAAATATGAGAATATGTATGCCGATTCAATTAATGATTCGGATAAATTTTGGGCAGAACAAGCCAATATCTTTTTAAACTGGGATAAGAGCTGGACACAGGTTTCTAATGTAGATTACACTCAAGGCCAGATCGAATGGTTTAAAGGTGGTAGGCTAAATGTAGCTTACAACTGTATTGATCGACACTTGCCACAGCGAGCCAATCAAACGGCAATTATTTGGGAGGGAGACGATCCAGAAGTTAGTCAAAATGTAACTTATCAACAACTACACGATGAGGTTGCAAAGCTGGCCAATGGTCTAAAAAAGCTTGGTGTTAAAAAAGGCGATAGAGTTTGTATTTATATGCCGATGATTTTAGAAGCAAGCTACGCTATGCTTGCATGTGCGCGTATTGGTGCAATTCATTCAGTTGTATTTGGCGGCTTTTCTCCAGAAGCATTAAAAGATAGAGTTATTGACTCTGAGTGTAAGATTGTTATTACTGCAGATGAAGGTGTTCGTGGTGGACGTGCTACTGAACTTAAGGGTAATGTCGATAAAGCAATCTCTGGTTGTGACTGTGTCAATAAGGTAATTGTAGTAAAAAACACAGGCGGCGATGTAGCTTGGGGTGATAGAGATGTTTGGTATCATGAGTTAGTGGCCGATGTTCCTAGTGAGTGTCCGTGTGAGTCATTTGACGCAGAAACACCATTATTTATTCTATATACATCGGGCTCAACAGGCAAACCAAAAGGTGTACTGCATACTTCTGGCGGTTATTTGCTTTATGCTGCTATGACACATAAATATACTTTTGATTACCAAGAGGGTGATGTGTATTGGTGTACGGCTGATGTTGGCTGGGTAACAGGGCATTCTTATATTGTTTATGGTCCATTAGCAAATGGAGCAACAACCTTAATGTTTGAAGGTATTCCGACTTATCCAGATGCTTCGCGTTTTTGGCAGGTGGTTGATAAGCACCAGGTTGATACGTTTTATACCGCCCCAACTGCTATTCGCGCCTTAATGGGTGCAGGCGATGAGTTTGTTGAAAAGACAAATCGATCTAGTTTGCGTGTATTGGGTACAGTAGGTGAGCCTATCAATCCAGAGGCTTGGGAATGGTATTATCATAAAGTTGGCCAGGCTAGATGTCCGGTAGTAGACACTTGGTGGCAAACTGAAACTGGTGGGCATATGATTACACCATTGCCTTATGCAACTGAGCTTAAACCAGGTTCAGCATCAACGCCATTTTTTGGTGTTGATCCTCAAATTGTTAATGAGAAAGGAGACGTCTTAGAAGGTGAAGCTGAAGGTATTTTGGTATTAGCAAGGTCTTGGCCAGGACAAATGCGCACACTGTATAACAACCATGAGCGCTTTATGGAGGCTTATTTCTCAACCTTCCCAGGCAAGTACTTTGCTGGTGATGGGGTTAAGCGTGATAAAGACGGTTACTATTGGATTACCGGTCGAGTGGATGATGTTTTAAATATTTCAGGTCACCGTTTAGGCACTGCTGAAATTGAATCTGCTTTGGTATTGCATGAAAATGTATCGGAGGCTGCTGTAGTTGGTTATCCGCATGATATTAAAGGCCAGGGTGTTTACGCCTATGTATCTATTATGAATGGCATAAATCCAAGTGATGATCTAAAAAAAGAATTAGTTAAACTAGTTCGTTCTGAAATTGGACCAATTGCAACGGTTGATAAAATTCAATTTGCACCAGGACTACCTAAAACTCGAAGTGGTAAAATTATGCGACGCATTTTGAGAAAGATTGCTGAGAATGATTATGATAATTTAGGTGACACTTCAACACTTGCAGAGCCTGAAGTTGTAAATGATCTTATTAAAAATAGAGTAAGTTGAAAATTATTTTTTTATTTTAATTTTTTTAATACTTTTTTTAATTTTATCTTTTAAGCTAACTTCGCATTGATAGTGAAAGTCTTTTTGCATTTGAGGATCTAGCGATACTACTTTGCCAAATATGTCTTTCTCTAGATTTGTTATATTTTTGATATTGGCACAATAGTTGTTAATTTCTTCATTAGCGTATGAAACTAAAGTTGCCAGACCTATTACAGGGACAATAAGTCCGGTTACTGCAATTCCACCAGATGATTCTTTTAATGCCTTAATGCGAGCTATATTTTTTACAATATTTTCTTTGTTTTTTGTTTCAAAAACACCTTGAAGGTATTTGACTTTATCATCAGAAAGAGATAGTTCTTGTTGAGCTGTTGTTAATTTTTGTTCGGCTGATTTTAATGATTTGGTTAATAACTTTACCTCATTTCTAGAATCATTCATTTGCGATATTTCATTAGTTAAAACACCAGACTTGCTAGTGGCTAATGATAGTTTTTTCTGCATACTTTTTATCTCTGAGTGTGCACTTATTAGTTGATTGTTTAAATCCTCTAATGCAGATATATTGGCATTATTAACAGTAGGTTTGTCAATAATCTTAGTTTTTGCATTTTTGTTATCAGCCTGTATAGGATCTAGCTTAGTATCAGCCTGTATAGGATCTAGCTTAGTATCAGCCTGTATAGGATCTAGCTTAGTATCAGCCTGTATAGAATTTAATTTGGCGTTGTATTCTGCGGTTATGATGTCTATTTCAGCTTGAAGTTTGTCAACTTGTTCGTTGTGTAAAAAATATCCAACCACAATTACTACTACGAGAGTAATTGAAGTAAAAAGTGATTTATTTTCCATAATAGACCCTCGAAATATATACGTTTGTATTAATACATATTATATACTATTTTGCAATATATATAAGAATATTATTATATTTTAATATATTCTATTTTAACCACTTAGCAGCCTGTTTAGCATAGTAAGTTAGAATTCCGTCAGCACCAGCACGCTTGAAAGATAGCAGAGTTTCAAGTACGACTGGTTTTTCATTAATCCATCCATTTTTGCTAGCGGCTTTAAGCATTGCGTATTCTCCACTCACATGATAGGCAAAAGTTGGCATGCCAAATGTTTGTTTAATGCGATATACAATATCTAAATAAGGCAAACCTGGCTTGATCATAATCATATCAGCACCTTCATCAATATCCATTCCCACTTCACGTATTGATTCGTCAGAATTAGCCGGATCCATTTGATAAGTTTCTTTGCTTGATTCTCCTAAGTTGGCCGCAGATCCTACCGCATCACGGAAAGGCCCATAATAACTAGATGCATATTTTGCCGAGTAAGATAAGATATTGGTATAGATAAATTCTTTTTCTTCTAGAGCGTCGCGTATAGCTCCAATACGTCCATCCATCATATCTGAAGGGGCGACAATATCAGCCCCAGCTTTGGCATGAGACAGGGCTTGTTTAACCAGCACCTCTACAGTTTCGTCATTTAGTACATAACCACTATCATCAATTAATCCATCTTGACCATGGGTAGTAAATGGATCAAGCGCAACATCAGTAATTACTGCTAAATCAGGATGGTTTGCCTTTAATGCGCGTACAGCACTTTGTGCTAATCCTTCTGGGTTAAATGCCTCTTCTGCATTAAGAGATTTTTTCTCTTTAGGAACTACAGGAAATAAAGCCACCGCACGAATGCCAAGTTCAACCAATTCAGCTGCTTCAATTAATAATTGATCAATACTTAAACGCTCAATATCAGGCATAGATTCAATGCTTTGACGCTGGTTTTCACCTTCAAGAATAAAAATAGGGAAAATTAAATCATCAGTTGTTAAGGTGTTTTCACGCATTAGTTCACGGGTATACTCGTGTTTTCTCATACGGCGCGGTCTATGGGTTAAAATTGTCATTTTAAGTTTTTTTAATAATTTCATCGATTATACAACAATGAGCCAGTCAAACGGAACCCTAAACAAAATGTCAAGCGTGAATAAAGCGTTTGTAAAGCCCTTTCCTAACTCTTGCAAGATTTATGTAGAGGGGTCACGTAGCGATATTCAAGTACCAATGCGTGAAATTACACTAACTGATACCATTGGAGATTTGGCTGAAAAAAATGATCCAATTCATGTATATGATACATCTGGAGTTTATACCGACCCCAATGTAGAAATTGATTTTCGAGCTGGCGTTGTGCCAATTCGTAAAAATTGGATTGATGAGCGTAATGACACTGAAGAATTAGATAGTTTTAGCTCTAGTTTTTGTAATGAACGATTACAAAATAGCGAGCTTGATAAGTTGCGTTTCGAGCATATTAAGAAACCAAAGCGAGCCAAAAAAGGTAAGAATGTTACTCAAATGCATTATGCAAAACAGGGGGTTATTACTCCTGAAATGGAATATATTGCTATTCGTGAAAATTGCAAATGGCAAGAGTATAAAGATCAAATAGGGCAACATAAAGGTGAAAATTTTGGTGCATCTATTCCTGAGGTAATTACTGCAGAATTTGTACGTGATGAGGTGGCCAGAGGTAGGGCTATTATTCCCAATAATATCAACCATCCAGAAACTGAACCAATGATTGTTGGTCGTAATTTTTTAGTTAAAATTAATGGCAATATTGGCAATTCAGCACTAGGTTCAAGTATTGATGAAGAGGTAGATAAGATGGTATGGGGTATCCGTTGGGGTGCTGATACAATTATGGATCTTTCTACTGGTGAGAATATTCATGAAACTCGTGAATGGATTATTCGCAATTCCCCAGTTCCAATTGGCACTGTACCAATTTATCAGGCTTTAGAAAAAGTCAAGGGTGTTGCCGAGGATCTTACTTGGGAAATATTTAAGGATACACTTATTGAACAAGCTGAGCAGGGCGTTGATTACTTTACAATTCATGCTGGAGTGCGTCTTAAATATGTTCCGCTTACTGCTAAACGTGTAACCGGAATTGTTTCCCGTGGTGGTGCTATTATGGCCAAGTGGTGCCTAGCACACCATAAAGAGAGTTTTTTATATACACATTTTGAAGAAATTTGTGAAATTATGAAAGCTTATGATGTCACCTTCTCACTTGGAGATGGGTTGCGACCTGGTTCAATTGCCGATGCTAATGATGCTGCGCAATATGGCGAACTTGAAACCCTAGGGGAGCTTACAAAAATTGCCTGGAAGCACGATGTGCAAACATTTATTGAAGGACCTGGTCATGTGCCAATGCATATGATTAAGGACAATATGGACAAGCAGCTTAAGGAGTGTGGTGAGGCGCCATTTTATACATTAGGCCCACTGACTACTGACATTGCTCCTGGATATGATCACATTACCTCTGCTATTGGGGCTGCACAAATTGGCTGGTACGGTTGTGCAATGCTTTGCTATGTTACTCCTAAAGAGCATTTAGGCCTGCCAAACCAAGATGATGTTAAAGAGGGGATTATTGCTTACAAACTTGCAGCACATGCTGCTGATTTAGCTAAAGGCCATCCTGGTGCACAGATTCGTGATAATGCTTTATCTAAAGCACGTTTTGAATTCCGTTGGGAGGATCAATTTAATCTTTCACTTGATCCTGATACTGCGCGTAGATATCACGATGAAACCCTGCCAAAACAAGCAGCTAAGACAGCGCATTTTTGCTCAATGTGTGGGCCTAAATTCTGTTCTATGAAGATTACTCAAGAGATTAAGGGTTTGGACAATGATCAGGTTGATATGATCAATTCTATTCAAATTGAGATGGATAAGAAGTCAGAAGAATTTTTAGAAAACGACAGTGAAATCTATATAAAGGAAGGCGCCTAGCGACTTGTTTATATTTTTTCTAAATTTTTATCAATAATGTCAATGATATTTTTTACCGCACCTTGTTTGGATTTAAAGTATTGATTGGCATTTTCTCCAAGTGTTTTGACTTTTCTGTCATTATCTAATAATTTAACAATTTCTTTAAATAGCTCATCTGCATTTTGTACTTGAATGGAGGCTTTTTTGTTAAGTAAGTCTGCAGATATTTCTGCAAAGTTAAATACATTTGGCCCAAAAATAATCGGCTTTGCTAGTGCTGCTGGCTCCAGCATATTGTGTCCACCGGTATTATTTAAACTGCCACCCATAAATACTATATCGGCAACATCAAAGTAACTCATCATTTCACCCATAGAGTCGCCAAGCAGTATTTGTGCATCCTCAGCAGTTTTGTTGCTAGAGCGTTTAATAATATTTATATCTTTATTTTTAGATAATTTATACACTTCGTTGAAACGCTCAGGATGTCGAGGAATAACAACCAGCAGCGCATCAATATTGCCATACTTTAAATAACTGTTGATGATTTCTTCTTCTTCGCCTCTGTGTGTACTGGCAAAGGCCACAACCCTACGCTTACCAACAATCTTTTTAATCTCTTTGCTTGCAACTTTATCAGTTTTTGGATTTTGGTCAAATTTAATATTACCAGTATTTTTAACCTTGTTTTTATTGGCTCCAAGCTCAATAAACCGTTCAGCAGAGTTTTGATTTTGGGTTGCTATTAGTGTAAGTTTATTTAGTGTTTGTTTGGCAAGATTTGGTGCAAATTTTTGATATTTTGCTAAAGATTTAGCTGATAATCTAGCATTTATTAATAGAGTAGGGATATTGTTCTTGTTAAGGATGTGTATAAGATTTGGCCAGATTTCTGTCTCTAGTAGAATACAAATCTCTGGATTGATTTTTTTTATATATTTATTAACAATAAATCCTAGGTCAAATGGAAAGTATAGATGCAGCACTTGATTTTGATAATGATCAGTTAGAGTTTTAGAGCCAGTTGGCGTGGTTGTGGTTATTAGTATTTTATGTTCAGGATATTTTTTTATCAGTTTATCAATTAGAGTTATTGATGCACGGAATTCACCTACAGATACACAATGTAGCCAAATTATAGGCACCGGAATTGTATCAATTATCCCTAGTCTTTCACTTATGCGTTTTGAATATAGCGGACTTTTTATACCCTTGATAATTAAACGCAGAATCATTACTGGCAAGAGTAAGTATCCAACTAAGCTGTATAAGGTTTGATTCATCTAGCAGTGTATAATGTCGTTCATTGTATTTTAGACCTTGTTGTTTTAAGTTTTTATGAAATTTGTTGATTCTGCATCCATTCGCGTTGAGGCCGGTAAAGGTGGTTCTGGCTGTTTAGGTTTTCGCAGAGAAAAATATATTCCAGATGGAGGACCAGATGGCGGTGATGGCGGTGATGGTGGTCATGTGTATTTTCGTGGACAGGAGGGTTTAAACACACTTAGTGAATTCCGTTTTAATCGTCTATTCAGGGCAAAAAATGGCCAACCAGGGTCTGGGCAAAACAAACGTGGAAAATCAGCCGAACACCTAACAGTTGAAATTCCTTTGGGCACTAAGGTGTACGATCTAGAAACAGATGAGCTTATTGGTGAGATGACAGAACATGATCAAATTATGTTGGTCGCTAAAGGTGGCTTTCATGGTTTGGGGAATGCACGCTTTAAGTCCAGTATTAATCGCGCACCTAGAAAAACAACACCAGGGTCTTTAGGTGAGATGCGTGAAATTGGTTTAGAGATGAGTGTGATGGCTGATATTGGCTTATTGGGCATGCCTAATGCTGGAAAATCAAGCTTAATTAGGCAAATTTCTAGCGCGCGTCCTAAGGTCGCAGATTATCCTTTTACTACACTTCATCCGTCGCTTGGAGTAGTGTCGTATTTTGACGATCATATCGTTATGGCTGATATTCCTGGATTGATCGAAGATGCTAGTGAGGGCGTGGGATTGGGTTTTGAATTTTTAAAGCACTTATCACGCACTAAGGCACTTTTACACGTACTTGATGTATTCCCGGCTGATGATTCCGATCCTGTGCAGAACTATACAGTTATTGAGAGAGAGTTAGCAAAATATGATCAAGATCTGGCTAACAAGCCAAGACTCTTGGCAATTAACAAAATGGATCTTTTGCCTAAAGAAGATAGACAAAGCGTGGCTGATGAGATTATTAAAAAAACAGGTTATAAAGGCCAGGTATTCTACATTTCTGCTTTAAATGGTTTAGGGTGTAAAGACTTGGTTGCTGGACTTTTTGAATTGGTAAATAGTAATGACAATAAATAAACAAAAATGGGTGATAAAAATTGGCTCTGCCTTATTGACTAATGATGGCAAGGGTCTGGATACTGACGCTATCTCTTCTTGGGTTGAGCAAATTGTAAAACTTAAAAAACAAGATATTGAGGTTATTTTGGTATCAAGTGGTGCAATTGCCGAAGGCATTAAGCGCCTTGGTTGGGATTCTCGTCCAGATGATATTCATAAGCTTCAAGCTGCCGCTGCTGTTGGGCAAATGGGTCTGGTGCAAACTTATGAGTCCTTATTTGCACAACATGATATTCATACCGCACAGGTGCTATTAACTCATGATAATTTGGCTATTGCCGAGCAAAGTGATAACGTTAGTGCAACCTTGAATTCTTTGTTGGAGTTATCTACAGTTCCGATTGTAAATGAAAATGACACAGTGGCTACTGACGAAATTAAATTTGGTGATAACGATACTTTAGCGGCACTAGTTGCAAATTTAGTTAATGCGACACAACTGGTTATTTTGACTGATCAAGGTGGTGTTTATGATGCAGATCCAAGAAAAAATATAAGTGCACAATTAATTAAAAAGATTAATGTGAATGATGACAAACTAACTAAAGTGGCGGGTAGATCTGGCGGCTCTTTAGGTTCTGGTGGTATGTATACTAAAGTATTAGCTGCTAAAACTGCTGCCAAAACCAATACAGATACTATTGTGGTATCTGGTAGACAAATAGATATTCTAACTAGACTTGGATCTGGTGAGCATGTTGGGACATTGATACATTGCTAGCATACATAGGCTTAGGTTCAAATCTCAACGATCCTAAGCAACAAATCAAAGATGCAGTTATTGCACTAAATCAAACCAATGATATTAAGGTAGTTGGATTATCTAGTCTTTATCAGTCAAAACCAATCGATGGATCTGAACAGCCAGATTATATAAATGCAATGTGTAAGATAGACACACACCTTACAGCGCTTGAGTTATTATATGTATGTCAGAATATTGAAGATAAGCAGCATAGGGTTAGAGAAAAAAAATGGGGAGCTAGAACAATAGATTTGGATGTTATTCTCTATGGTGTTCAAGTTATAGCTTCTAAGCAACTAGTAATTCCACACCCACAAATGATGAACAGGGCTTTTGTGTTGGTGCCATTGGCAGAGATTGAACCTGATTTAAAGATTCCAGTACTTGGAGATATACAAGAGTTAATTAATAAAATAAATATCTTGGAGTTAATAAAATTATGAATATTCCACAACTTAAAGAATTCAAACAAAAATCTGAAAAAATTACCTGTTTAACTGCTTATGATGCTTCATTCGCCAAGCTTTTTGATAATTGTGGTATTGATGTTATCCTAGTGGGTGATTCGCTTGGTAATGTAATTCAAGGTGGTGAAAACACTCTTAGTGTGAGTATGGAAGATATGATTTATCACACAAAATTAGTGGCTAAAGGTGTTAGTAATTCACTATTGGTGGCTGATATGCCATATCAGAGCTATACGAGCCCTGAGCAAACACTGGAAAATGCTAAGCGTTTAGTTGATGTAGGCGCACAAATGGTTAAATTTGAGGGTGGATCTGAGCACAAGGATTCTTTCAAAATTTTACAAGATAATAATATTGCAGTATGTGGCCATCTTGGATTGCAGCCACAATCTGTATTAGAGATGGGCGGTTATAAGGTTCAAGGTAGAGATGAGTCCGGTGCCAATAAAATAATCAAAGACGCTCTACTTTTGGAGTCTTTAGGAGTTGGTGTAATAGTGCTTGAGTGTATACCAAATGATTTGGCTAAACGTGTAAGTGAGGCTATTTCTATACCTACTATTGGTATAGGGGCTGGAGTTGACTGTGATGGGCAAGTGTTGGTTTGTTATGATATGCTCGGCATCAATACTGGGTATATGCCAAAATTTGTTAAAAATTTTCTTAATGAAAGTGGCAGTATTGAGACTGCAGTAAATACTTTTATAAATGCAGTTAAAGATAAAACTTTTCCAGGTTTAGATCATAGTTATTAATGCATATATTTAACGACGTAGTTAAATTACAGTTAGCACTAGATAGCTATCGTAAAAAAAATGAAACTATTGCTTTTGTACCAACTATGGGTGGGTTGCATGAAGGGCACCTATCTTTGGTTAGGCTGGCAAAACAAAAGGCTGATAAAGTAGTTGTAAGTATCTTTGTTAATCCGACTCAATTTGGAGAGAATGAGGATTTCGACAAATACCCAAATACTTTATCTAATGACAAGTCTTTACTTATAGATAATGAAGTAGATGTTTTATTTAATCCAGATGCAGATCGAGTATATCCAGATGGCTTTGCTACTGATATTAAGCTTGATAGCACTGAAGGAATATTATGTGGAGCATCAAGGCCAGGGCACTTTCAAGGTGTTGCACAAGTAGTTAAACGACTGTTTGATATTGTAAAACCTGATGTTGCTATATTCGGACAAAAAGACTATCAGCAATTACTAATCATTAAACAAATGGTTAAAAATCTATCTCTTGATATTGATATTAAATCTGGAGATATTGTTAGGCAAAAAAGTGGCCTGGCTATGAGTACTCGTAATCAATATTTATCTACTAATGAGGCGATAACTGCAGCAAATTTATATAAGATACTTAACGAGTTAAAACAAGGTTATTTGAATAATCAACAGCTTGATTTATTGATAAATCAAGCAAAAAAACAGCTAGAACATCACTTTAAATTAGATTATATTGAAGTGCTGGATGCTAATACCCTTAGGCAAATTACCGATAATACGCACGAAATTGCTATATTATCTGCAGTATTTTTAGGGCCTGTTAGGCTAATTGACAATATAATTTTTAGGAGAAAAAATGTTTAATATTACTGATGAGGCGCAAGATTATGTTGCTGATTTATTCGCCCAACAAGATGAAGGTGATCTTGGGCTCAAGGTTGATATTGAAAAAGCTGGAACTCCTGCTGCCACAGTAACTTTTAATTTTTGTTTTCCTAAAGATCTAGAAGGTAGTTATAAGAAATTTGAATACAAGGGTTTTAATTCTTATATTGACGAATCAAACTTTGAATATCTAGAAGAATCTGAAGTATCGCTAAAGGATGATGGCTCTAGTAAGAAGTTAACCATTACTGCACCAAACGCCAAAGGTGAAGAGCCAGGCGATGATGCACCTCTAGCAGAAAAAATTAAATACGTAATCGCTGCTGAGATAAGTCCAGGTTTGGCTTCTCATGGTGGATTTGTTGAATTAGTTGATATTACTGAAGATATGAACGTTATCCTTAATTTTGGTGGCGGTTGCCAAGGCTGCTCTTCAGTAAAGCTTACGCTTGAACAAGGTGTCGAGGCGCAACTTAAAGCTAAATTCCCTGAGATTAAATCTGTACGTGACGCTACAGATCACACGCAAACCGATAACGCCTATATGTAATGGTGTAGAATAACACCTATGCTTGTCACTATCAACGCTAGCGCACAAGAGCGTGCATATGCAAAAATCCCACATGAGTTATTTACAGTTAATGTAATGATTGTGCATTTATTTTTTACTTTAGCCTTGGTTAAGCTTTTTAATGTTGGCATGACCGGATCTGTTGCAAGCTCAATTATTCTCTCCTGTTTTATTATTATTTACACTTATTTCCGCACTAAAAAAGCCAAAATTCAAAATACTAAACTAGTTTATCTACACTGGCAGTTGTCACTTAATCGCTACAAGATGCTAATTGGCGCTTATGTGTTTTATTTTTTAATTTTAGCCGTAGGGTCTTTACTAGATACTGGCGCTAATGCTGGTATGGACGGATCAACTATTGCCGAGGCAATTACTATGAGGCTTAGCATTATTCCACTGTTTATTGCTATTCTAGTTGGTGCAGTAATCGGTTCTGGGTCAATGTTTAACGCTGGACGTGGTGAAGTTGACGATAAGCTTATGCAAAAATATTCACAAAAATAACTCAAAAATTTATTGTGAACGAGTTCTCTTTAATAGAAAAATATTTTAACTGGAGTGATTTAAATTCAACTCACTTAGGGGTTGGTGATGATTGTGCAGTTATTGATATTGAAAACAGGTGTCAATTGGTTACCAGTGTTGATACCTTGATTGCTGGAGTTCATTTTCCCTTAAATACTAGCGCAGCAGATATTGCTCATAAAGCGTTAGCGGTTAATCTTAGTGATTTGGCGGCTATGGGTGCCAAACCCAAGTACTTTACCTTAGCAATTGCATTGCCTAGTTTAGAGGAAGATTGGTTAAGTGAGTTTTCAGCTGAGTTAAAAAAATTATCTACCAAATTTAATATATCTTTAATTGGTGGAGATACAACCAAAGGTAGTTTGAGTATAACTATAAATGTAATTGGAGAGGTTGATAAGGGTAGGGCTCTACTTAGATCGACAGCTAAAGTTGGAGACTCTATATTTGTATCTAACACTATTGGTGATGCAGCTTATGCATGGCGACAGATTGAGAATGGTAAAAACCCATCAAAAGATACTTTAAGGCAGTTAAATAGACCCAACCCACAAATATTTTTGGGGCAAAAATTAGTAAATATTGCTAATGCATGTATAGACATATCAGATGGATTGGAGCAGGATTTATCGCATATCCTAACCAAATCTAAAGTTGGTGCAAATATAGATCTTGCTAGCATTCCCTTGTCTAATGAAGTTGAGGCTTATATCGAAAGTAGCAACGACTGGTGTCTAGTGATTGCTGGTGGAGATGACTATGAGCTTTGTTTTACTGTGCCAGATGAGAATATAGAATTACTCAATGCGTTGCAAGATGAAAGTGGCTTTAAGATAACTCGAATTGGAGTTATTGATAATTCGTGTGAGTTAACTAGGGTTGGTGATTTTGATAAGAAGTGTAATTCTTATCAGCATTTTTAATAGGTTATAGGCAAGACCCATAACCAGATACAATTAAACTTCTTTTTTCTCTGCAATAGTTTTACAATCAATGCATTCATCTGCAGTAGGACGAGCTTCTAGACGCACTAGTGCAATTTCAGCTCCACAAGTTTTGCAGTAGCCATAGTCACCCATTTCAATTATATGTAGAGTTTTATCAATTTTACTGATTAGCTTTCTTTCACGATCACGAGTTCTTAGTTCTAATGCAAATTCTTCCTCAAGAGTGGCTCTATCATTAATGTCAGCAACTTGAGTAGAGTCTTCTTGAATGTGGTTAATAGTGGATTCAGCATCACGAACTAACTGATCTCTCCAGGCTTTAAGTTTATTCTTGAAATGATCCAATTGAGCTTCGCTCATGAACTCTTCATTTTTTGCCTGTTTGTAATCTAAAATCTCTCCGAAACTTGGCTCTGACATAATTGAGTAATAAGTAAAAAAAATACGTTTATACCTAAACTGCTTTAAAATAGCAATTTATTTTTAACATTTCTCATTATAAATTTTATTATGTCATTAGAAGCATTAATCTTTGATGTTGATGGAACCCTTGCAAACACTGAGCGTGACGGTCATCTAGTAGCCTTTAATCTAGCTTTTAGAGAATTAGACTTGGATTGGGTCTGGTCGAATGAACTTTACCATGAGTTATTAGACGTAACAGGTGGTCAATTACGTATTAAGTATTATTTAGAAAAATACAACACTGGGTTTTTACACGATGATTTGGATAACTTTGTTGCTTCAATTCATGCACTTAAAACAAAAATCTATGTTCGTCTAATGAGTGAAGGCGCTGTACCTTTACGGCCAGGTGTTGAGCGTTTGTTTAATGAGGCAAGAGCTGCAGGTTTGCGCTTGGCAATTGCTACCACGACCACTCCAGCAAATGTTGATGCACTAATTGCCAACACTTTGGGTAAAGATGCACTTGATTGGTTTGAGGTAATTGGCGCCGGTGATGTAGTGCCAAACCTAAAGCCAGCAGGCGATATATACACTTACGTAATGGATAAAATGAATATAGATCCTTCAAAATGCTTAGCATTCGAGGACTCTTATAATGGTATTATTTCAGCAACATCAGCAGGTTTGAAAACTGTTATTACTGTGAATGAATATACAGATAAGCATCAGTTTGATGGCGCATTGGTTGTGCTTAATAACCTAGGTGAAAAAAACAAGCCATTCAAATTGATTAAAGGTGATCAAACTGATTCATCATATGTTGATGTTGGTTACTTACAGGAATTACATGCAAAACATTGTTGATTTAGCCAATAATTCAAAAGTTTACGAGTTAGCAAGTGTAACTCCACTATCTTTGGCGCATCAATTATCTAAGCGCACAGCTAATAACGTTTATCTTAAAAGAGAAGATGAACTGGCAATCCATGCCTTTAAACTTAGAGGTGCATATCAGAAAATATCTAGTCTTACTAAAGATCAGGCTGCGAAAGGCGTAGTTGCATCTTCTGCGGGTAATCATGCCCAGGGTGTAGCGCTATCAGCTAAGAAGCTTGGTATTGATGCTATTATTGTTATGCCTATATCCACACCTAAAATTAAAGTAAATGCAGTAGAGCAGCTTGATGCCAAAGTAGTTTTACATGGCGATGTTTATGATGATGCATATCAATATGCTAAGCAACTTGAAAAAGATCAGGATTTAGTGTTTATCCATCCATATGACGATATCGAAGTTATGGCTGGTCAAGCTACCATAGCTAAAGAGATATTATCTCAACTTGATAATATTGACAAAGTCTTTATTCCTGTTGGTGGCGGTGGTCTTATTGCTGGTATGGCAACATACATCAAGCACTATAAGCCAAATATTAAGGTAATTGGTGTTGAGCCAGAGGATTCTCCAACTTTATATCAAGCGCTTAAAAATGGTGAACGAGTAATATTGCCAGAAGTAGGGCGTTTTGCTGATGGAGTTGCGGTTAAGCAAATTGGTGAAAAAACCTATCCAATCGCCAAACAGGTTGTTGATGAAGTAGTGCTAGTGAGCAATGATGAGATTTGTGCCGCTATTAAAGATATTTATGAGGATGAGCGTTGTATATCTGAGCCTGCTGGAGCTTTATCCACAGCTGGAGTTAAAAAATATATAGAAAACGAAAGTATAGAAAATGAAAACATCGTCTCAATTGTGTCTGGTGCAAATGTTAACTTCGATCGTCTAAGATACATTGCTGAACGTGCTGATCTTGGCGAACATAATGAAGCCATTATTGCAGTTACTATTGATGAAAAGCCTGGTAGTTTTTTAAAATTCTGCCAAATGTTAGATAATCATTCTATTACTGAGTTTAACTATCGCTATGGGTCTAAATCTCAGGCACGTATTTTTGTTGGTGTGGCTTTAAGTGAAGGGCTTAAGGAAAAGCAATTACTAATAGATAAGCTATCTGAGTCATTTGATGTGCTTGATATGAGTGACAACTCTATCGCTAAAACCCATATCCGCTATATGGTTGGTGGGCGAGCTAATTGCAAAAATGAAGTGATTTATCGTTTTGAGTTTCCTGAGCGTCCTGGGGCGCTACTTAATTTCTTAATTAAGATTGGTAGTGACTGGAATATTTCATTGTTCCATTATCGCAACCATGGTGCTGATTTTGGTCGTGTATTAATTGGTCTAGAGGCTAGTGACGTGGCTAAACTTGAGCGTAAGTTTGATGAGCTAGGGTATTTCTATCAAAACGAAACCAACAATAAAGCCTATCAGTATTTCCTTTAGTAAGTTTAAAATCCAAGACCTAGATAAGGTTTTAGAGATAGAGAAACTGTCTTATCAGCAACCCTGGAGTGTTGGACAATTCAAAGACAGCCTAAATAACACCAATACTCTCGCCAACCTATTGCTAGAGGATGGAATTATATTGGGATATTGCCTGGCTAACGTTTGTGTTAACTATGCAGACATACTTAATATCTGTATACATCCAGATTACCGTAAAAAAGGCCTCGGCTCGATACTATTAAATTATCAAGTAGAAAAATTAAGACAACTAAATATTGAATTTATTATGCTCGAGGTTAGAGAGTCAAATATTGATGCATTATCGTATTATGAGAAAAATGGCTTTAAAGCCCTAGAAGTACGTAATAAATATTATCGTAACGGTGAAGGTGCTATAATTATGCGTATAAATATCTAAAAAACTAGGCAAATAATATTATGGATTATCAACACATTACAGCACCAAATGATGGCGAAATTATTACCTACAAAGATGACCAAATACAGGTACCTTCTAGACCGATAGTTGCATACATTGAGGGTGACGGTATCGGTGTTGATGTTAGTCCTGTTATGCTCAAGGTTGTCGATGCTGCAGTTGAGAAGTCGTACTCAGGCGCTAGATCTATAGCCTGGATGGAAATATTTGCAGGAGAGAAGGCTGACTCTATTTATGGAGAATTTTTGCCCGAAGAGACACTCGACGCTATCAAAAAGTATTGCGTTACCATTAAGGGCCCACTTACCACTCCTGTTGGTGGAGGCATGCGCTCACTTAATGTAGCAATACGTCAACAATTAGATTTATACATTTGCCAACGTCCGGTACAGTATTTTAATGGCACCCCTTCACCAGTAAAAGCCCCAGAAAAAATTGATATGGTAATCTTTAGAGAAAACTCTGAAGACATCTATTCCGGTATTGAATATCAATCAGGCACAAAGGAAGTAAAAAAACTAATTAATTTTTTGCAAGACGAAATGGGAGTAACTAAGATTCGTTTCCCGGAAACTTCAGGTATCGGCATCAAGCCGGTTTCCAAAGAGGGCACAGATCGCTTAGTTCGCGCTGCAATCCAATATGCTATTGATAACGATAAAGACTCTGTCACACTTGTGCATAAGGGAAATATCATGAAATTCACCGAAGGTGGCTTTAGAGACTGGGGCTACCAACTCGCTCGAGAAGAGTTTGGCGCTCAAGTTCTGGGTGATGGCCCATGGTGTGAATTCACTAATCCTAAAACAGGAACGGTTATTACTATTAAGGATGTTATCGCTGATGCCTTCTTGCAACAAATCTTATTACGACCTGATGAGTACTCTGTTATAGCCACACTCAACCTGAACGGTGATTATATATCTGATGCTCTTGCAGCTCAAGTGGGCGGCATTGGTATTGCACCAGGTGCAAACCTATCAGATACAACAGCTGTCTTTGAGGCTACTCACGGTACAGCGCCTAAATATGCGGGCTTGAATAAAGTTAATCCAGGCTCTATTATCCTATCTGCAGAAATGATGTTGAGACACATGGGTTGGACCGAAGCAGCAGATAAAATTTTAGAGGCGATGTCAGTTGTTATCCAAAACAAAACAGTCACTTACGATCTTGAACGACTTATGGAAGGTGCTGATTTATTATCATGTTCAGAATTTGGCGACGCACTGATTGATTCTATGTAACAGTATTATTCTTCACTAATAGTCTTGCACATATTGTTTGTATGGGTATTATTGTTGGTCGTGGGCATTAAATGTCACTTATAATCATACATAACTAAAAAAATGGAGATACATATGAAAAACGTAACAAAAGTATTAGCACTTGCTACAGTAATGGTAGCAACTTCAGCTTCTGCTTACTTTGGTAACAACAATTATGGCCCTTACGGTAACCGTTACTACGGTGGCAATAACGATGGTTGGGGCACTGGTAGTGGTCTTTCTAACTGGGGTCCTTTCGACGGTGGTTCTAACTTCGGTCCTTTCGACGGCGGTCAAAACTGGGGTCCTTTCACTGGTGGTCAAAACTGGGGTCCAATGACTGGTGGTTCTAATATGGGTCCATTCAACGGCGGTTCTAACTTCGGTCCATTCTCAAACAACAACGATATGGACAACGATTCTGATTGGGGTTTCCATTACAACAACAAGAACAAAACTAAGAACGTTTCTAGTGGTTCTGCCGATGGTTCTGCTTCAGGTGTTGCTGATGCTAATGCTGCTGGTCGTGCTGACGGTTACGCCAAAGGTCAAGCTGACGGTTACGCCAAAGGTCAAGCTGATGCATACGCCAAAGGTTACGCAGATGGCAAGGCTGCAGGCACTGCAGACTCAAGAGATTCTTACTCTCCAACTGCTAAGTAATACTTAATAGTAATACAAAACTATAAAACCAGCACTAAGTGTTGGTTTTTTTTCGTCTGCTGTTTATTTTTTTGATTAAATATATAGCAAGTAATAAAAAAAATCCCAATTTCAATTATTTGCTAAATTTCCCCAAACTTGAATTTTCTTGACTGTTTTTCCTCTGATTTCTAATCAAAAATAACATTTACTTGCCAAATCAAGGCATTTTTGCCTTGATTTGAGCAGTTTTTTGTTGGTTTTTGACTGTGTTTTGGGCGGTTTTTAGTTAATTTTGATTATTTTTGATATTTTATTTTTGTGTATAAAGCTTGTAGTAGTA
>PNQY01000075.1 GCA_002909145.1 Candidatus Thioglobus perditus | reverse complement strand
TTAACGAACTATGTAGATCCAAATTGGATGTGGCTAACAGTGTTTGTTGGGTTTAATCTTATGCAGAGTGGATTAACCAACATTTGTCCATTGGCAAAAATCCTGAAAAAAATAGGATTATCAGAAGGCACAACCTGTAGTTAAGTGGTTATAAAAAATAAACCCTAATAAATTAAAGTGTTGATTGTTACAGTTATGAAACAAATCAATAACTTGTTGTTACATATTTATTTCCAGACTTTTTTACAATAATTATTGTGGGACTGTCAGCCTCCAGTGGTCCTATGTTAAAAAATACGGAGGAGTCTGAGGAGAAATAAAGTGAAACAATATAAAACAAAAATAACATCAACGTTTTTATCGCTAATGTTTGTTATGTCTATGTTAAATGCCGCTGACAAAATAGGTGTGCCAGCAAAAGGAGGGCATCCTGAATATTTGTTTTTAGAAAAAGTATCAGCCAAAGAAGCGCAATCAACTGCTGACATGATTTCAAAATCAATTGCAAAGGGAAGATTGGTAATTTTTGCCCAAATGGGAAGACTAACCAATCCAGAGCTGGGCGATAAAGGCTACACCGGCGATGTTTTTGCAGATCAATGGGAGCAAGCACTAGAGGCGGAGTTTATTTCGGCATCGCCTGCTCAAGAGCAAATTATTAAAAAATTGATTTGGGCTGGAAAGCAAGCAATGGATAACAACCAAGATCGATTAAATGTAAAAGGGGTTAAATGGAAGCACTTTCTGCCGGCAAAATGGGCAAGAGAAGCGGGGTTAATGTTTAACTCAAGAACAGGAATTGTAACAAAACAACCGGCAATTAATTATCGCCATCCAAGCAACGCACCTGATGCAAAAGAAATCGAGGTGTTGACAAAATTTGTAAAAGCAGGAACAAACGCAAAGCCCCAGGGTGAGTTTGCAATGATGGGTAAACAAAAGGTTTATCGTTATTTTGATCCAATAAATTTAATGCCACCATGCTTGGGTTGTCACGGCAAGCCAAAAGGCGAGCTTGATAAGTTGGGCTTTGAAAAAGACGGTCTTGAAACAGGAGATGTGATTGGTCTAATCAGTGTATCAATTGCAGTAGAAAAGTAAGCAAACAATAAATATTCCAGCCAAACTTAAGTGTTGGCTGGATTCAAGAACTATATACATAAGGAATATTAGGCGCTATATCAATATCTGTTTTTAATAAAGCAGTAATTACAATCTAGAAGGGGTTTTTATGAAAAATATAGTAGCAATCGTTTTAATCACTTTTGGTGTTTTATCTGTGAGTGTGGTTGTGGGTGGGGCCGATAATAGAATAAAGATTAATCTAGCTGCATCAGAAAAAGATTTTATATTGGAAGAAATGCGACATTATGTTTCGACCATCCAGCAGATACTTGTTGTGCTTTCAGAAGATGACATGCAGGCTGTTGCTAAGATTGCAAAATCAAATAGCTTAGAAAACCTAAGCATAAGTGAAAAAAAAATGAAAAAGGTGCTAGCAAAAAAACTACCAAAAGGTTTTCAAAGACTAGAAAAACCGATTCATAAAATGTTTGGAAATCTTGCAAAAATTGCTAGTAGTGGCGGCTCTGCAAAACAAATACAAAAAACACTAGGCAACTCTATGCAAAACTGTGTTGCTTGTCATGCCACATATTCAATAACCGCTCTAAATAGTGACAAACTAAAACCAAAGAGTTTGTTGTGGTAACTCTTGTTATGCATGCAGCAAGGCCAATATGCATCAAATTAGGATCGAGTTTTAACTGTTACAATTTAACTACATTTTTGTAACTAGACGGATAAACCCGTTATATATAATGTGAGTATATCTTTAGTTAAAATCGTGCTTTTATTATGGCAATACTTCTCTTCCTCGTAGTAAAGCCTAGCATGGGATTGGTTACCCTAAGTAACTATTAAGTTTTTCGATTAATACTATCTAAAAAATTTGTTTGACCTATTGACCCGGTTTTATTACAATCCCTAACTTGGGTAATCAGAAGTAGACAACAAACCACGGCGTACTTGGTAGTAGTATGTTTTGTTAATTAATACGGTCTTAATATATTATGAATTGGCGTTATCAAAGTGAGAGAAAGTTTGAGAGCTTTTCAGACCTAATATTTGAAAATAGTAAAAAAACCATTGTAGCTGTATTGTTTCTGGTATTTGCTCTCGGGTCTCAATTGCCAGCACTCACCATGGATACTTCAACCGAGGGGTTTTTACATAAAACCGACCCTATGCGTATTGCTTATGATGAGTTTAGAGATCAGTTTGGTCGTGATGAAAAACTCTTAGTAGCTATCAAAACAGAGAATGTTTTTGATCTAGATTTTCTTAAAAAACTTGAAAAATTACACAAAAAACTTGAAGCAGAACTGCCTTATATTACCGATGTTAATTCTTTAATTAATGCCAGAAATACTTATGGTGATCAAGAAAGTTTGATTGTTGAGGATTTGTTCGAAGAATTGCCTGATACACAGTCAGCTATCGATCTACAAAAGCAAAGAGCGCTAAACAATCCGTTATTTGAGAATCTGCTTTATAGCAAAGACCAAACATTTACAACTATTGTTATCGATACTCAAACCTATTCATCGTTTGATGCGCAGGGTAATTTGATTGTCGTAGATGAAGAAGATGAATTTGCAGACGAAGACATTGAAGCAGAGCAGATTGAGCAAAAGTATCTGACTGATGCAGAAAACACCGTTATTGTAACTAAGACTCAAGATATTATTAAAAACTTTGTTGCCAGTGATTTTGAGATTTATCTAACAGGGTCTGCCGTTATTGCCGGCACTTTAAAGCAAAGCATGCAGGCTGATACTAAAAGTTTTGTGCAAAAGATGGTGGTTATGATTATTATCGTTTTGGCTTTATTGTTTAAACGTATATCGGGTGTTGTGTTGCCATTGCTTGCGGTGACTTTTACTATTTCTGTAACTCTGTCTTTGATGGCAATGACGGACACACCATTTACCGTTGTCACCCAAATTATGCCTTCATTTTTACTGGCGGTGATTACTGGTGGAGCCATACATTTGTTGGCTATTTTTTATAAGGACTTATCCAAAACCCAAGACAAAAAAGCGTCTTTAAGTTACGCTATGGGTCACTCTGGATTAGCCATTGTTATGACGTCGCTAACAACAGCAGTAGGCCTTTGGTCGTTCTCATTCTCAGAGTTGTCACCAGTGGCAGACCTGGGTGTTTTTGCTAGTAGTGGTGTATTAATCGGACTGCTGTTTAACTTGGTGTTATTGCCCGCACTAATTGCTGTAATGAAAATTAAGCCTCATACTGCTAAAGAAGATGCGAGGGAGCACACTATGATGGATAAAGTGTTGCTATTTATTAGCCGTATTTCTACTGGCTATCCAAAAGCAATTGTCGCAATTAGTTGCTTGATGATTGTGGTGGCAATGTTCTTTGCGGCACAACTAAAATTTTCTCATTACCCCCTACTATGGTTCCCAGAGGCTCACGAGTCTCGTGTGGCAACAGAAGTGGTTGACGATAAACTTAAAGGATCTATTACACTTGAGGTGATTATTGACACCCATCAGGAAAACGGATTGTATGATCCAGAAGTATTAAACAAGATTGAGAAAGCAAGCCATTATTTAGACAATATACAAAATCAAGATTTGTTTGTTGGAAAAACTCTGAGCTTAGTAGATGTATTAAAAGAAACCAACAAGGCGCTTAATGAGAATAGGGCGGAATTCTATACTATTCCTCAAAATAGAGATCTGATCGCTCAAGAATTGTTCTTGTTTGAGAACAGCGGTAGTGACGATCTACAAGATTTTGTAGACACTAGCTTTTCTAAGGCCAGAATTACAGTCAAACTGCCTTATGTTGAATCATTGGGGTACAACAAGTTCTTGCAAGAATGGCAGCAATATTTTGACCAAGAGTTTGCTGGCGTTGCCACAGTATCATTTACTGGTATTTCAACACTGTTGACCATTATTATGAAAAAATCTATTTACTCGAGCGCCATTAGCTATGTTATTGCTTTTGGTCTGATTTCAATCATGATGGTATTGTTGATTGGCAACATCAAGGTTGGGCTTATTAGTATGATTCCCAATATGTTGCCGATTTTATTCTTGTCAACAATTATGGTTGTTTTTGATATGCCACTAGATATGTTTACTATGTTAATTGGCGCCATTGCACTCGGACTTGCAGTAGATGATACGGTGCATTTTATGCATAATTTTAGACGTTATGAGCTTGAGTTTAATGATGTAGATAAAGCTGTAAGACTGACCCTAATGGGCACTGGCAGAGCAATTGTGGTTACTTCAATTGTGTTGTCAGTTGGGTTTCTAGTGTTACTGTTTGCCTCGATGAGCTCCATGTTTAATTTTGGCATATTAACAGCTAGTGCTATTTTTATCGCACTGATGGCTGACTTCTTTTTAGTGCCAGCAATTATGAAGCTAATGATTCACAACAAAGGAGATTTGTAATGAAAAAACTATTTTTAATAGTAATAGGCGCACTGTTAAGCACTGCACCGATAGCGAGTGACAAAGCTAGAGAAATTATGGAAAATGTTGATGCCAGGGATGATGGGTCTAGCACGATCTCAACTATGCAAATGACACTAATTGATAAACAGGGTAAAAAGCGCAATCGACAAATGCGCACTTTTTCTAAAGATATTGATAAAAACACCGAACATAAAAGCATTTTCTTTTTGTCACCGGGCGATGTAAAAAATACAGCTTTTTTGACCTATGACTACAGCAATGATGACAAGGATGATGATCAGTGGATGTATTTGCCAGCACTGAAGAAAACCAAACGCATCCCGGCTAGCGACAAAGACTCAGCCTTTATGGGAAGTGATTTTTCCTATGCAGACATGACCGACAAAGAGTTGGATGATTACACTTTTAAGCTAATTAAAGAAGCCACAGTTAAACGTAAAAATGGCAATGAAAGGGTTTGGGTAATTGAGTCAAATCCTGTTAGTCAGGATGTAATTGATGAAACTGGATATACCAAGAGTGTTTTGTATGTGCGTAAAGATAATTTTGTATTAACACGTGCCAAGTTCTATTTGAAAAAAGGCAATAGAGTTAAGTATATGGATGTACGCAAACTAGAAGAAATAGACGGCATTTGGGTGGCAATACAAACCACTATGACCACCAAGCAGGGTAAAAAAACTTTGCATAAAACCGTACTAACAAATTCTGATGTTGAGATTAACAAAATCATTGATGATGATATGTTTACTGTTCGTAGCATCGAGAAAGGCCTATAAAGCATGAAAACCCTTTTTGTTGGCATATTGTTAGCCCTGTCTTTATTTGTCCACGCAGAAGACGGTTTCGATGATGAAGACTTTGATGATGAGCTGATTGATGTTGTTGTTAATAACAGTCCTGAGTCCAAAACAGAGTTGTATGGCTCGATTGACCTAGAGACTCATTACAACACTAGCAATGATAAAGACGTATCTTCACTTAAGGTGCTGGTTGATGTAATTGGTGAATACAAGCTTGATAATGGCAATAAGATAAAAGGTAATTTGAAGGGCTACCATGATTTTATTTACAATTTGAGCGACAGGTCCCAGCCCAGTGGTTATAAAGACGAGATTAATCTAAACGAGCTAAATATAGAGGGTAGTATTAATTCCAATCTTGATTTTAAGGTTGGACGCCAGATTGTAGTTTGGGGCAAGTCTGACTCTATACGTATTACTGATATATTAAACCCGCTAGATAATCGAGTGCCGGGGTTGGTTGATATTAAAAACTTACGCTTAGGTAGGGCTATGAGCAAGTTGGATTATTATTTTGATGGTTTAAATCTGTCAATGATTGCGCTGCATGAGAATCGTTTCACCAATGTTCCTAAATCTGGATCTGATTTTAAACCTAGCATTGACAAGGCCACCAATAAGCCCAGTGATAGTTTAGATAACACCGGTGTGGCGCTTAGTCTTACCGGTGCGTTTGAGGGTTATGATTTTGGTTTGTATTTTGCCGACACTTATATTGATAAGCCTTACTTAGATAGTAGTGATGTTTTGCAGTATGACAATAAGTCAAAAATGTTTGGTGCAGCATACAACCAAGTAATTGATAATTATTTGTTTAAAGCCGAGGCGGCCTATTTTGATGCAATTAAGTATTACAATGTTACTGATGCAAGAGCAAGGACTGATTTGTTGTTAGGGTTGGAATATAGTGGCATAAGCGACGGATCGTTGTCTTATGAAGTGGCATATAGAGTAATTGATAATTATGATGCTAATATATATGCGCAAAATAATGCCTGGAAAGAGCGTGAAGAATATCAACAAGTGTTGCGTTTTAATCAATCATATTTAAACCAAACCTTGGACTTGTTAGCAACTGCGAGCATATTCGGCAAAGATATGCAGGACGGCGGCTCCGCTAGAGTTTCACTTGATTATGCTTTGGATGATCAAAGCTCAATTAGTGGCGGGGTTATTGATTATATTGGTGGAGACAATCCTGCCATTAATGCTTATAAAAACAACGATAGGATTTTTGCTAAATTTAGCTATTTGTTTTGATAATAACAAGAATACAATGATATAATAATTTAACTTAACTAATATTATTAAATATCATATGAGAATAATGAATTTATTAGTAATTTTGTTAGCGGCCTCAACATCTAATGTTTTGGCTTTTTGGGGTGGTAATAGTTGGTCGCCTTTTGGCAACAGCAATTCTAGCTGGAGTCCTTTTTCTACGGGTTTAAGTACAAGTCAATGGAGTCCAAAGAACGATGCAGCCAACATGAGTCGTTATGGTGCATACCCACGCTCGTTGATGCAATATAAGAAAAACCCAAAGTTTGTACCAAGTAGTACTATTCCAGAAGCCACAAATCTGGTTCAGCCAAGCAATTGGCTAGTGGAGACAGACTTTACCTCAACATTAGAAAAAATCAAAGACAGCTCAAAAACGTTTTTTGTTAACGAAACATCAGACATGGGGTTTGTGGAAGATTACAAGCGCATACAAAAAGAAGCTTCAAATATCAATAAAGAAGTACGTAATTATATAAACAACCATACTGGAAACCTTAGCTCTACAGACTATATATATGGCAAACAAGGTTATGCCATATCTCCAGCAGCAGCATCAACTGCAAAAATAGAAAGACAATAGTATTAATTAAGTACCTATAAAAAGGAGTGCGGCGCACTCCTTTTTTGTTTGCCTTATATATAAGTATAAAAACACCTCCAATTTCAATTATTTGCCAAATTTCCCCAAACTTGGATTTTCTTGGCTGTTTTTCCTCTGATTTCTAATCAAAAATAACATTTACTTGTCAAATCAAGGCATTTTTGCCTTGATTTGAGCAGTTTTTTGTTGGTTTTTGACTGTGTTTTGGGCGGTTTTTAGTTAATTTTGATTATTTTTGATATTTTATTTTTGTGTATAAAGCTTGTAGTAGTA